>JBFHWX010000014.1:0-33261 GCA_041599275.1 Desulfobulbales bacterium
CAGGAGGACAAGAAGCGGGTCATGGACGAGATGGTCGACCTGGTCGAGCCCTTCCGGGAGTGCCTCGAGCAGAACGATCTCGAGGGCTGCGGCCGTCTCCTCGACCGCAATTGGCAGCTCAAGCAGCAGATGGCGGCCGGCATCTCCAACCCACAGATCGAAGAGATGTACGCCACCGCCCGCCGGGCCGGTGCTCTCGGCGGCAAGATCCTGGGTGCCGGCGGCGGCGGCTTTCTGCTGCTTCTCGTGCCCCGGGAGCGCCAGAACGAGGTGTTCGCCGCCATGCGCGGCTACCGCGAGCTGCCCTTCATGATGGAGCGAAGCGGCAGCAAGGTGATCTTCGACGACCGCTCCTATTCGAGCAAGTAGCCGTCATCCCCACGGTTCAACCCTCTCGGCAGGTATCCCCATGAAAATTCTCGTCACCGGCGGCGCCGGCTTTATCGGCTCCCACACCGCCGACCGTCTGCTTGCCCTCGGCCACCAGGTGCGGATTCTCGACAACCTCCAGAAACCGGTGCACTTGAAGGGCGTTCCCCCCTGGCTGCCCCGGGAGGCGGAGTTCATGGAAGGAGACGTGCGGGACAAGGGGGCCTGGGAAAAGGCCTTAAAGGGCGTGGAAGCGGTCTACCACCTGGCCGCCTACCAGGACTACCTGCCCGACTTTTCGACCTTCTTCCATGTCAATGCGGTGAGCACCGCGCTTCTCTACGAAACCGTGGTGGAGAAGGGCCTCGACCTGGCCCGGGTGGTGGTGGCCAGCAGCCAGTTCGTGCAGGGCGAGGGGCTATACCGCTGCGAAGCCTGTAAAGAGACCATGGGGCCGGCTTTGCGAAGCGAGGAGCAGTTGAAAAAAGCCGATTGGGAGCACCGCTGTCCCCATTGTAACGAGCCGCTTGTCTGGCAGTGGACCGGCGAGGAGCACGCGGCGCCGCCCAACGCTTACGCCATGGCCAAGCAGAGCCAGGAGCTCCAGGCGATCACCTTCGGCCGCCGCTATCGGGTTCCGTCCACGGCGCTTCGCTATTCCATCGTCCAGGGGCCGCGGCAGTCGTTCTACAACGCCTATTCCGGCGCCTGCCGGATTTTTTCTCTTCACTACTACTTCGGCAAGGCGCCGGTGCTCTACGAGGACGGCGGCCAGTGCCGGGATTTCGTCAACATCCACGACGTGGTGGAGGCCAATCTCATGGCGCTAGCCGACCCGCGCATGGCCTACGGGGTCTTCAACGTCGGCGGTGGCCGGGCCTGGACGGTGAAGGAGTTTGCCGAAATCGTCCGCTGCGCGGTGGAAAAACATGCCGGAAAACCGCTTCCGGAAGCGGAAATCCCCGGCTTTTACCGCTTCGGCGACACCCGCAACGCCTGCTCGGATATTTCGAAAATCCGCAACCTGGGCTGGGAGCCGAGGCGGAGTCCGGCGGAAAGCGTGAGTGAATACGTGGACTGGCTCTACCAGCAGGACAACGTGGAGGATATTCTCGAGTACGCCATGCAGACCATGAAGAGTATGAACGTGGTGCGCCGTGCCGGCCAGGAGGGGGGCTGACATGGATCTTTTCCTGGTGCGCCACGGCGAGATCGAGTCCAATGTCCGCAAGGTCTACGCGGGCTCGAGCGACGAGGGTCTCACCATGCGCGGCAAGGAGCAGGCCCGGGCCGCGGGCCGCGAACTGGCGGCCTTTGAGCCGCCTGTTGCGCGACTTGTCTGCAGTCCCCTGCGGCGGGCGGTGCAGACCGCTTCCCTGATCGGCGGCTTTCTCGACCTGGCGCCCCGGCCGGAGCCGGCTTTCCGGGAGTTGGAGCTCGGGCCCTGGCAGGGTTTGAGCGAGGAAGAGATCGCCCAGCGCTTCCCGGCCGACTGGGCCCTGTGGAACAGCCGGCCGGCGGAGCTCGCGCTGCCAGGCCGCGAAACCCTGGAGCAGCTCCTGGGCCGGGTGCTGGCCGGAGTCGAGGCCCTGCGCCGGCAGAAGCCCGCAGGGCCGGTTCTGGTGGTGACCCATGTGGCCATCATCCGGGTTCTCGTCCTGCACCGGGACGGCCGCAACCTGAACGAGTATAAAAAACTACCGGTGGCCAACGCCGGGATTTTTCCCTTCCCGGATTTCTGAGAACAAGGATTGCCATGAAGGCCTTTCTTCTGGTGGCCGGCCTCGGCACCCGGCTGCGGCCGCTCACCGACACCGTGCCCAAGTGTCTGCTGCCGGTACGCGGCGTGCCGCTTCTGGAGCTTTGGCTGCGCCGCCTTGAGAAGCTCGGGGTGCGCGAGGTACTGGTCAACACCCACTGGCTGCACGGCGAGGTGGAAAAGTTTCTCGCCGCCCGGCCGAAAGGCGCCATGCGGGTGATCTCCTTTCACGAGCCCGAGCTCCTGGGCAGCGGCGGCACCCTGCTCGCCAACCGGGATTTCGTGGCCGACGACGAACCTTTCTTCATCATCTACGGCGACAACCTCACCGATGCCGATCTCGCCGGCATGGCAAAAAGCCACCGGTCCCACGGCCTGCCCTTCACCCTCGGCGTCTTCCGTGCCGAGCACCCGGAGCGCTGCGGCATCGCCGTGGCCGACCCGAGCGGCCTGGTCACGGCCTTCGAGGAGAAGCCCGAACAGCCGCGCTCGGACCTGGCCGCCGCCGGCATCTACGTGGCCGACCGCCGCCTCTTCGGGTTCTTTCCAGAGCCGGGCTCTCTGAAAAAAGGCGAGGTCCTCGACCTCGGCTTCCATATTCTGCCCAGGCTCTGTTATAATATGCGGATATTTCCCATCAGCACGGTGCTCGATATCGGCACCCCGGCCGCCTACGAGATGGCGCAGCGGCTCGGGTCCGAGGGTTTCGGCGCCGTCCAGGAGTGATCCGCCATGTCGTTTTCCCAGGAGTATCTAAGGGACCTCGTCGAACTGCTGCAGGACTTTCCCCACCAATCATTCGAAGAGATGATCGCCGCCCTACTCGCCGCCCACCGGGACGGCCGCAGAATTTTCGTGATGGGCAACGGCGGCTCCGGTGCCACCGCCTCGCACTGGGTGTGCGACCTGAACAAGGGCTGCTGCCTGCATCTCGAGAAGAAATTTCGCATGCTTTGCCTCAACGACAATGTGGCCAGCATTCTGGCCTATGCCAACGACCTGTCCTACGAGGAGGTGTTCGTCGAGCAGCTCAAGAATTTTTTCGAGCCCGGCGACCTGGTGATCGGCATCTCAGGAAGCGGCAATTCCGAAAATGTGCTGCGCGCCATCGACTGGGCCAACCAGCACGGCGGCGTCACCATCGGCCTCTGCGGCTACGGTGGCGGCCGGCTCGCCGGCGCCGCCCGCATCCCGCTGCATGTCCGCCGGCACGACATGCAGAAGGTGGAGGACGTGCACATGATCATCGTCCACATGACCATGCAGCGGCTGCTGGCCGAGTTGGGCGGCAGCGCCGCCGCCTGCTGAGAAAGCGCCGGTGGCGAAAAAATGATTGCAGCCCCCGCCAAACCGGTGCTACGCTCCTTTGTTCCGGATCCGCCGCAGTTTTCCTGCCTTCCGGCAGCGGCGACTGAATTTTTCAAGAGAGGTTTTTTTCTATGCGCAACAAGCTGATTTTCTTCTTCGGCCTGCTGGCCATTCTGCTGCCCGGCCTGGCCCTGGCCGAATACACCGACCGGGTGGTGGCGGTGGTGAACGACGACGTCATCACCCTGAGCGAGCTCAACCACGAAGGCAGGGTTTTTTTTCAACGGGTCCTCGCGCAGGCACCGGCTGACGAATCCGAGGCTGCCTTGGGGCAGGTGCGGCGCGAGGTGCTCAACCACATGATCGACAACCTGCTGGTCGTCCAGAAGGCCGCCGAGATGAACATCGCGGTGACGGACCAGGAGGTGGACGTGGCTCTGCAGCAGATCCTGGCCCGCAACAACACCTCCATCGAGAGGTTCCGGGCCGACATCGAGAGCATGGGGGTGAGCGAGGCGGAGTACCGCGCCAATCTCCGCAAGCAGATGCTGCGCAGCAGGGTGGTGTCCTACGAGGTGCAGTCCAAGGTGGTGGTGACCGACGACCGGGCCCGGGAGTACCACGAGAAGGTGTTGGGCAGTGAAAACGGCGATGGCTACCGTCTTCTGCAGATGGGTTTTGTCTGGGGGCCGGAACCGGTGCCCGAAGAGGTGCGGCAGCAGGCGGCGGTGCGCGCCGCCCGGGTGCGGGAAAAGGCGATGGCGGGAGAGAGTTTCGTGGAATTGGCCAGGACCTTTTCGGAGCTGCCCTCGGCGGCCGACGGCGGCGACATCGGCCTTTTCAGCCGGGACGAGCTTGGCGGCGCCATGCGGGAGGCCATCCTGGCCCTGGCCCCGGGCGACATAAGCCCGGTGGTGGAGACCGACAGCGGGTACCAGTTCTTCAAGCTCCTCTACGTCAAGGAGGGCGACTCCGTGCAGCGGGCCGGGTATGAAAAAGTGAAAAGCGACATCCAGAGCCTGCTCGGCCAGCAGGCCATGGAGGAACAGTTTGACCGCTGGGTGAAGGACCTGCGCCGACAGGCCTACATAAAGGACCTTCTGTAAGCTGAATCCGGCAGACGATTTTTCCAGGAAAAAGCGGCACGGTCGGCCACAGGCGACCGGCCGCTTTTTTTCGTCTTTCCCTTCCAGGCGTTCCGGGCACCGGCAATGGCTCTGAAACACTCCCAGGCCGTGGTTTTGCGGGTCGCCGACCACGGCGAGTCCGACAAGCTGGTCACCTTTCTGTCACCCAGCGCCGGGCGGCTTGTGGCCATCGCCAAGGGCGCCAAGCGTTCCCGGCGGCGTTTCGTCAACAAGCTCGAACCCTTTTCCTGGCTGGAGATCACCTACGACCAGAAGCCCCATGCGGGCCTGGCCCGGGTGGACGAGGCCGAGCTCCTGGCCTCCTTCCCTTCCCTGCGGGAGCGTTACGAGCGCTATGTCACCGCCTCCCTGCTCTGCGAGCTGGTGCTTCTTTGGACCCGGGAAAACCTGGTGGACGACGAGCTCTTTCCACTCCTGCTCTGGGGCCTGCAGCGTCTGGAGGCGGGCCTGGCGCCGCCCCTGGTGGCAGTACTCTTCCAGATTCGTTTTTTCGCGGTGATGGGTTATCGGCCGCGGTTCGACGGCTGCCTCGAGTGCGGTGCGGCACCCGGCGACGGTTTCTGTTTCCAGATCCGCCACAGTGCCCTCTGCTGCTCGCGCTGCCAGCCTGCGGCGGCAGCAGGTGCGGGCAATCACCGCCTGCCGCTGGCCGCTCCCACCCTGAAGCTCCTGGCCTATTCTCTGGAACTGCCCCTGGACAGGCTCGACCGTTTGCGTTTCTCCCGCGCGTCCCTGCGCGAGGGCTTGCAGCTCTGCCGGCTTTATGGCCAGCAGCTTCTCGGCCGGGAGGTGCACTCCTGGCGTTCTTTCGAGGACTTTTTAAGAAGAGACGGAGGTCAGTCGAGGTAGAGAATTTCGCCGCTTGCCTCGACAATGGAGGAACCGTCGGCAAGGCGCAGGACAAGCCCGCCGTCGGCCGCCACTCTTTCTACCCGTGCCTCGTAGAGAGGGTTCTGCTGCACGTCGTAGCCGAACAACACCCGCCGGCCCACGGTGTCGGAGAGCTGCAGCCAGTTCTGCAGAAGAAGGCCGGGGGCGGCGTCGGGCTCTGCCCGGCCGTCGTCGGCCGCCAGAAAATGGCTTTCGTCCCGGCACAGCAGGCCGATGTTCCAGGCCAGCTTGGCAAGGAGCAGAGCGGTTGTCTGCGGCAGATCCACGGGATGTCCCAGGTAAGTGCGAAGCGAGGTGGCGGTGGCCGCCAGTTCGGGAGGGAAATCGGTGTTGTTGCCGTTGAGCCCGATGCCGACCAGCAGGAATTCCTCACGCTGTAGTGGGCTGAAGCTCGTTTCGGCGAGGATCCCCGCCACCTTGCGGCCGTCGATGAGCACGTCGTTCACCCATTTGACCTGGGCGGCCGGGCCGAGCGTGCGGATGGTCTCGCAGGCCGCGGCACCGGCGGCCAGCGGCAGGAGCCGGGCAAAGGCGGGAAGAAAGGTGTTGGCGAGGATGAGGGTGAGCCAGATGCCGCCCTCGGGGGCGTGCCAGGAGCGGCGGAAGCGGCCCTTGGAGCCGGACATGCGGTCGGCGACGATCACCGTGCCGCTGGCTGCGGTGGAACCCGCCGCCTCGGCCTCGGCAATGAGGGCGCGGGCCCGCTCCATGCCGCGGTGGAGATTGTCGTGGTGCTCGATCTCCGAGCCCACGGGCCGTCCGTAGCCCAGGATTTCCTCGACCATTTCGGCGGGCCACCGTTGCTGCCGCGCCTCCGCCTCCCGGTCGAAAAAGTGGCGGACCAGGGCCGGGGTCACTCCCATTCGACCTTGACGTGGTTGATGATCTTCTGGATCAGCGGCATCTTCTCTTTGGGGCAGACGCCGATCAGTGGCGTGCCCTGGTCGACGCTCACCCCGGGTTGCAGGTAGATGGAGTGGATGACTCCGGGCTCGCCGTCGTAATAGACCGGCGTGTCCCGTTTCATGAGGCTCATGGTGAACACCTCGTCGCCCGGCGCCACCGCCACGCCGCGGTCGCCATGCTTGTCGATCCGCGACTGGATATCGAGGGAAAAGAAATACTTGGCCCGCTCCGGCGCCGGGAACAGATAGAGCACCTGCTGCAGGATTTTTTCAATTATCTCCCGTTTTTTGAGCGGGTGCTTGATGGTCATCAGCACCTCGCCGGCCTGCACGAACTGGCCGTCGAGATCGGTGCGGATTTTGGAGATCACGCCCTTGGAGGGGGCGTGCACCGTCTTGGTGTTCCGCTCCCGGACAATGGTGTAGAGGGGCGTGCCGTTGATGTGGTGCCACTTGCCGCTGGGGCCCTCCACCTCGGCTTCCTGCTGGATTCGGAAGCGGACCACGCCGGTGTGCGGAGCACGGACGTCCACATAATTGAAGGGATCGGAGCGGAACTGGTCGATTATCTCGTCGAAGTTGAGTTCGTTCTGCATTTTTTTCGTTTTCCGGCGTTCCTACCGATAATAGAGATTTCTGCCGCCCATGGTGAGCAGGGCCTTGTGCAGGTTCTTGCGGAACTCGCGGCGGTCCCAGATGCCCTGGATATGGCCGCGTTTCAGGGCGTTGCGGGCGTTGTGGTAGTCGGGCGGCACGTCCTCGCCGGTGGTCTCGCGGATCACCCGGTAGCCGGCAAAACCGATGCGGCTCGAACGGATGGCGAACTGGTAGGGTGAACAGCCCAGGAAGCTTGCCACCGGCCCGGCATAGGAATTGTTGTCGTAGACCACGATGTAGAGGCCGCCGGAGTCGATGTATTCGCGTACCGCCATGGTGCACTTGGGCATCTGCGCGACGCCAAGCGTTCCTTCCTGGATGCGGATACCGCCGGTGGTATGGACGTAGGCCAGAAGCGGCCGCCGTTTGAGGCGCGCCTTCTCGCAGGCCCGCACGAATTTTTCACCCTCGGCGGAGCCCACCGTGCCGTTCCGGAAATCGGAAAACAGCATGGTGGTGACGATGTCCACTCCCATCACCTGGGCATAGAAGGTGAGGTTGGCCGAGTTGCGGCCGCTTCGGGCCCGGGCGGCGTGCAGCCGTTCGTCGAAGCCCGGGTAGGAGAGCGGGTTCATCGAGCGGATCTCCGAGTGAAAGAAGCGGATGGAGTCCGGGTCGAAGAGGTGCTTCAGGTACCATTGGTATTCGAGCGGGAAGTGGTGGCCGCAGGTCTCGCAGACCCCGCAGAACTCGCCGTAGAGGTCCGGTACCCAGAGATCCTTGCAGCCGTGCTTGGCGGCGTTGGGGCAGGAGACGGTGCGGTCCTCGTTGGCCAGGGGGCTGGTGTAGGTGTCGAGGAGCTCCATGGGGTCCTCGAAGGGAGCGATGGGCCGCTGCTCGGTGACCACCGGCCGCGGGCTCTTCTTCTCCCGTTTCTGGACGATGAAGTCGTAGGCCGCGGTGATCGGAGAGGAAACTTGCTTGATGAGCACCGAGCTCTCACCGGAGACGTCCTTGATCACCTTCTCCACCTGCTTCTGCTGGTTGCGCAGGAGATCGTAGCGGAAGCTGTAATAGGCCCGGTAGTAGACGTTTCGCAGCTTGCGGTAGAAGGCCACCGAGGGCGACGGCTTGCCGAGATAGGAGTCGGTGGCCATGTTGCGGTACTTGCGGGAGCGGAAGCGCAGGAGGCGCTTCACCTCGTCGGTGGAGAGTTCCCAGGTGTTCTCGATCTGCGGTTCTTCGGCAGCCTCGGCTTCGGCTTTCTTGCGTTTTACCTCGTAGGCCCGGAAAGAGCGCAGGCTCTTGGTCTTGAGGATGACCTCGTCGGTGGCCCGGATGATCTCCGAGCGCACCTGGCGGAAGAAGGCGAAATCATCGCGCCGGGCTCCGAGGATCGGCTCGCGGATGATCCGGTCGATGGTGCCCAGCCGCAGATTCTCGTCGGCGGTGATGTTGAGGCGGGTGGCGCAGGCCTCGATCAGTTCCCGGGGCACCTTTTCCCCTTCGCGGATCTTGCCCTCGATGGCCGCCGCACCCTCGGGCGAGATCACCGAGTAGTAGCCGTGGGAGAACATCAGCCGCAGGTCGGAAAGACCCACCGCCTCGGCGCCGCCGGAGCCGCCCTCGGAAATGACCGAGATCATCGGCACCCGAAGCTTGGTCATGGTGTAGAGGTTTCGGGCGATCTGCTGGGCCGCGCCGGGGTAGTCCTCCACCGGAAAGGAGCCCGGGGTGAAGATGTAGAAGTGGATGGGGATCCCTTCGGTCTCGGCCACCCGCATGTAGCGCAGCGCCTTCTCGTTGCCCCAGGGCTTGCAGGAGCCGCCGTTGCGGTACTCCTCGCCGTGGCCCTTTTCCTGGCCGATGACCATCACCGGCTGGGTGTAGGGCTTGCCCTTGATGCGGCGCACGATGTTGGCCTTGGCAGTGACCAGCGACGGGTCGATGGAGGCGTCTTCGATGCCGCCGAGCTCGGTGTAGTCCTCGTAGACGTTCTCCAGGATGTCCTTGAGGGTGAAGCGCAGGGGGCTCCTGACGATGCGCACCCGCTCCATGGGCGAGAGTTCCTCTTCGCTTCTCGCCTCGATGAAGGAGATGCTCTCCTCGAGCTTGTGCAGTTCCTCGGCCATGCGCTCGGCGGAGTAGTCGTAGAACTTCTTGCGCAGCTCCTTCTGCTGGGCCGCGAAGCCGCCGAGGTTGCCCCACTCTTCCGAGTCCTTGACCTGGACCAGGTAGTTGATGCGTTCCTCGATCTTGAGCAGCCTTTTGCGTGGATCTTCCATCAGGATTTCTATGCGTTTCGGTTTTTTTTACGATCGATTGCCGCTCATGCGGCGCTCCGGAGCCGTGCCGCCTCAGAAGGTGAGCATGCGGTCCAGATTGTCGTCGAGGTAGGCCAGGTTGGTGACGATGGGGTTGCCGGCGCTGTTCTTGCCTTCGATGACCGTCTCCCGCAGGAAATGGCGGGCCCGGTCCTTGGCCTCGGCGACCGAATCGCCCCAGACGATGGCCAGCGCCAGGTTGGGGTCGTAGTCGCTGGGGATGGTGTAGGAGCGGTCGAAGGGCACGTGGGTGTAGACCGCGGCCCAGTCGTGCCGGGGGAAGTCGAAGCGGGTGATGGTGCCGATCCAGGGCGAGAAGCCGCGCTGGGTGTCCTCGGCCACGATCCGCAGCTCGACGGAGGCGCCCCTGAACTTGATGGCCTCCTGGCCGTAGCCGATTTTTTCGCCCAAGCCCACCCGTATCTGCTCGCGGATCAGGTTCGGCTGCTTGCCGGCAACGTAGCTGATCCGGGCCGAAACGTCGTTTTCCACCTGGATGCGGGTGTTGACCTCGAGCAGATAGGGCTGGCCGTTTCTCGCCACGATCCATTCCCAGGTGCCGACGTTGTCGTAACATACGTGGGCGGCGAGCTTCAGCGAGTCGTCGACGATCCGGCGCAGCACGGCCTGGGCGTCGAAGGCGTAGTTGAAGCAGGATTCGTCGAAACCCGGTGCCACCTCCACCCGCTTTTGGCGGCCGGTGGACTGGATCGTGCAATTGCGGGTGCCGAAGTGCAGCCGTTCGCCGTGCCTGGAGCAGAGGATCTGCACTTCCAGGTGGTTGAAGTCCCGCAAACACTGCTCGATGAGCACGCCGCCGTCGCCGAACTGGCGTTTGGCGTAGTTGTGGACCTGGCGGTAGACCCGGCGGAAGTGCTCGACCCGCTTCACTTCCTCGATACCCATGCCGCCGCCGCCGGCCGCCGCCTTGACGAGAATCGAGGGGTCGGCGATGTTCATGTCGCGCTGGTTTTCGAGCAGCCGCTCGGCTACCTCCTCGGCCTCCATCTCGTTGTAGATCGGGCCGTCGGTGCCGGGAATGACCGGGATGCCGAGCTGCTTTGCCACCCGCTTGGTGTTGATCTTGTCGCCGAGGTTCTTGATCACCTCCCAGTTCGGGCCGATGAAGGTCAGAGCCCGGTCGCGCACCGTGGCCCGTCGGGCGAAACGGTAGTCCTCGGAGAAGAAGCCGTAGCCGGGATGGATGGCGGTGCAGCCGCTGTGGTCGGCAACCGCAAAGATGTCGTTGGGGTCGGTGTAGCTCGCCACCCGGCAGAGCCTGCGGCAGTCGCCGCCATCTTCGAGGTGGCGCTGCACGTGCTCGGAGTCGCGGTCGGCATCGGTGTAGACCAGGGTGTAGTCGAGGCCCAGGTCTTTGCAGGCGTTCATGATGCGGATCGCGATCTCGCCGCGGTTGGCTATCAGTACTTTTCCTTCCAAGCTGTTCTCGAGTCCGGTGTTTGAGGGAAACGTCGGGGTCGGGGGCCGTAAAATGAAAACCTATACCGCCTGCCGATGGTTTGGCAATGTCAAAGTGCGGTGGTCGCCGCAGGCTGCCGGAAGAGCGGGCAGGCTGCTGAACTCCGTGTTTGTCGGCCTCCGGTGGAGTGGCGCATGCCCGTTGCTGTTGCTGGCGCGCTTCCCCGAAGTGGATAATAAAAGGGGATAAATACCTCTCTGCTGCGGATATTTACCCCCTTCGGTGGTCTGTTACTGCTGTGGGCCGCTCCCCTGCCTTGGCGTGAGAGACGGCGGTTTGTTTTCTCCCTGAAATATCGTGCGAATTGGGCGTGGATCGGTTGAAAACAAGAGCCCTTTTATACAGGCTTTGCCGCCGTTCGTCAATTTTTTTTGTCGGTCCCACGCGCCTTGCCGCCAGCCGTCACCCCGTTTTTTCTTGACTTTAACTTCTTTTTTCCCTACCAGTGGGGCACGGCCAATGGTATGCTGCAAAAATGCATTTCTCCCCGCAATCCGGCCGCCTCCGGCGGCAAACAAGCAGAACTCACCAAATTTAATGGACAAAGAAGACCCCGCCCCCGGCTCGTCCGAGCCATCCGTTATCAAGCGTTTTCTCGAACTCATTCGCATCGGCCGCGCACCCGACACCACCGAGGACCTTGAACAGGAAATCCAGGAGCTCATCGACGAAGGCCAGGAACAGGGCCTGATCTCCAGCCAGGAGAGCCGGATGATCAGTTCCATTTTCGAATTTCGGGACACCAAGGCCTACGAGATCATGACCCCGAGAAGCGACATGGTCTGCGTCTCCGGCGCCAAGCAGGTTCCCGAGGTGGTCACTCTGATCATCGAGGAGGGGTTCAGCCGGATACCGGTCTATGACGGCGACCTCGACCACATCATCGGCATCCTGCACGCCAAGGATCTGCTGGTCTGTACCGGCAGCGACTGCCAGGACAAGGATCTGGCCTCGTTCTGCAAGCCCGCCTATTTCGTCTCCGAACAGAAACCCATCGTCGAGCTGCTGCGCGAGTTCCAGAGCAAGAAGATCCATATGGCCATCGTCACCGACGAGTTCGGTTCGGTGCGCGGTCTCATCACCCTGGAGGACGTGCTCGAGGAGATCGTCGGCGACATCGACGACGAATACGACGAGGAGGAGCGGCGCTGGCGGGTGCTGGAAGACGGTTCATTGCTCATCTACGCCAAGGAGGACATCGAGGAGCTGGAGCAGTTCTTTGGCCTCGCGCTCCCCGAGGGCCCCTACGAATCGGTGGGGGGGCTCGTCATCCACAAGCTCGGTCATCTGCCCCGAGCCGGCGAATCGGTGGAGGTGGAGGGGCTGGTCCTTACGGTTATCGCCGCCACCCGGCGACACATCAAGACGGTGCGGGTGAAGCAGGCCAAGGGGGGCTGAGCCTGGCGCCCCGCGGACGAGGCCGGAGATCCGGATCATGAAGAAACTGCTCTTCGTCGCCCTTCTACTGGTGGTTGTCGGCATCGGTTGTTTGCACTTCTTCACCCCGGGCCATCACGTCCTCTACCACGACACCTACCGCAGGCTGTCGTATTTTCCCATCGTCCTCGGCGGTCTGTTCTTCGGCCTGCGGGGCGGCCTGGCCATGGGGGTGCTGTCTTCGCTTGCCTTCATTCCTCACCTGCTCCTCTATTTCGGTGAGCGGCCCGAGAGCTATCTCGGCGAGCTCTTCGAGATCGTCCTCTATCTGGCCGCCGGTACCGTCACCGGCTTCATCGCCGGCCGGGAGGCGCGGCTCCGCGACCAGTACAAAGCCCTCTCCGAAAAACTCGACCGTTCCTACAACCGGCTCCACGAACAGACCGAACTGCTGCTGGAAGTGGAGGAGCAGCTCGGCGCCAGCCAGAAATTCTCGGCTCTGGGCAAACTCTCGGCAAGCCTCGCCCACGAGATCAAGAACCCGCTCGGTGCCATCCGCGGCACCGGCGAGATCCTCCGCGACGAGTTTCCCGTCGGCCACCCGAAGCGGGAGTTCGTCGAGATTCTGCTCAAGGAGGTGGAACGCCTCAACCGCAGCGTCGAAGAGGTGCTGGGCTATGCCCGGCCGAAGCGCCGCGCCGGTGAGCAACCGCGGGCCTCCCTCGAGCGGGAGATCGAGCAGGTGGCGCGGTTGCTCGAGGTCCATCTCCGCAAGAAATCCGTATCCTTCGAGATGAGGGGGTTGGGGGCGGGCCGCGACTATCCGGTGGACCGCGGCAAGCTTTCCCAGGTTTTCCTCAATCTCGTTTTGAACGGCATCGAAGCGGTGTCGAGCGGCGGCCGCATCGTGCTCGATGTGCGGCCCGAGGAGAACGGCGGGCTGCGGGCCACGGTCTGCGACAACGGACCCGGGGTGGCGGCTGCCGAGCGCGAGAAGATTTTCGAGCCCTTCTACTCCGGCAAGGAGGAGGGCACCGGCCTCGGGCTTTCCATCAGCCGCAAGATCGTCGAGAGCCACGGCGGCACGTTGACCGTGGGCGATTCACCCCTGGGCGGCTGTTGCTTCACCGTGCACTTGCCGCCGCTGCCAGTGGCGAACGGATTCACATCTCCGGGCGCAGCCCCTGCCTTTGGCGAGGACCATGACCATGACCGACACTATTCTGCTGATCGACGATGACCCGAGCCTTCTGCGGGTGACCGAGTACAACCTGGCTGACGGCGGCTTTGCCGTGCTCACCGCCGCAAGCGGCAGCGAGGGGCTCGAGATCTTCCGCAGGGCGAGCCCCGACATGGTGGTCACCGACGTGCAGCTCGGTGACATGGACGGGCTTGCCGTGCTCGAAACCGTGAAGCAGGAGGCGCCGGACACGCCGGTCATCGTGATCACCGCTTATGGCTCCATCGAGCTTGCGGTGCAGGCCATGCACAAGGGCGCCTTCACTTTCATCACCAAGCCCTTCGACCGCGACACCCTGCGTCTTTCCTGCCGCAAGGCCCTGGAGCTCGGCTCGCTCCGCCGGCAGGCCCGGCAACTGGCCGACGAGGTCAACCGCCTCACCGGCACCCGGGGCATGGAAACCGCCAATTCGGCCATGGCCGAACTGCTGGAAACCGCCCTGCGGGTGGCGGAAAGCGAGGCCACGGTGCTGGTGAGCGGCGAGTCGGGCACCGGCAAGGAGGTGCTGGCCCGCCTCATCCACCAGCGAAGCCCCAGGCAGGCAGGACCGATGGTGGCGGTGAACTGCGCCGGCATCCCCGAGACCTTGATCGAAAGCGAGCTCTTCGGCCATGTCAAGGGGGCCTTCACCGGCGCTGTGGCGGCCCGCAAGGGCCGTTTTCAGGCGGCCCGGGGCGGCACCCTGTTCCTCGACGAGATCGGCGAGCTCAAACCCGACATGCAGGCCAAGCTCCTGCGCGCCATCCAGGAGCGGCAGGTGGAGCCGGTGGGCGCCGACCGCTCCGAGGAGATCGACGTGCGGATCATTGCCGCCACCAACCGCGACCTGCAGGCCGGCATCGCCGACGGCTCCTTTCGCGAGGACCTCTACTACCGGCTGAGCGTCATCCCCCTGCAGTTGCCGCCGCTGCGCGACCGAAGGGAGGACATTCCGGCCCTGGCCCGCCATTTTCTGAAAAAATTCGAAGCGCCGGCCGGGGTTCGTTTCAGCGACCAGGCTCTGGCCGCCATGGCCCGCTACGACTGGCCCGGCAATATCCGCGAGTTGCAGAACGTGGTGGAGCGCTGCGTTATTCTGCGGCGCTCGGACCTCATCTCCCCCGAAGACCTGCGGCTGCCCGGCCTGCGGAGCGCCGAGGCGGCGGCTCCGGCAAGTGCCGCCACCGGCTTCGTACTGCCCGAGCTCCCGCCCGAAGGGATCTCCCTGGAGGAAGTGGAAAAGGAGCTCATCCGCCGGGCCCTGGCGAGAAGCGGCGGCAACCGCTCGGAGGCGGCGCGGCTTCTCAGGGTTCCCCGTCACATCCTCATCTACCGGCTCGAAAAATTCGACCTCGGTTGAAAGTACCCACCCCACCACTGCCATTGCAGAATATTCCGCAATCCTATTAGGCAATATTCTTCACTGGGGGCGCGCCAGCTCCCTGGCCGTTAGCCCCTTGATGTTTCTTTTTATCGTGCTGTCAGTGGGTTGCAGCGTTTTGTCGCTCTCCATGTACTGATGGCATGGGCCTTGCTTAGCTTAAGTTCGAACTTTTTCGGACAGGAGACACTTCTATGAGATCAGGAAAAAAGGGCGTCATGCTCCTCGCCGTCGCCGGCATGATCTTCGGCCTGGCGGCAGCTTCCTCGGCGGTGGTCACCCGCCTCGACGAGCGTACCGGCACCTGCCGCACCCTGACCCCCACCGTGGTCCGCCAGGGCTATCTTCTTTTTCAGGAAAACTGCAAAAGCTGCCACAGCCTGGACAACGCCCAGGGGGCGCCGCAGCTCTTCGCCGAAAAGAAGAGCATGCGGGCCTGGAACCGGGTGTTCGCCCAGCGTTCCGTGGACTGCGCCCGGGATGGCGCCTGGGCGGGGCTTCAGGAAGAGGAGGTACAGCTCATCAACGACTATCTGGTGAGCGGTGCCTGGAACGCCGATTATGCCGGGAGCTGCGGCTGATAAGCCGCACGGGCTTCCCGGTCGGGAAGAAAAGATCACCGCCAAAGAAAACAGGGATTTTGCATAGGGTGTTGTTATGAGTTCGAAAAAATTGTTTTTTTTCTGCCTGCTGTTTGTTGGCCTGCTGGCCGTCCAGGTCGGGGCCGGGGAGCAGGTGCAGCAGAAGAGCATCTTTACCGTGGAGCGGCTTTCCTGCGGCTCCTGCCTGGCCACCATCGAGGCGAGTCTCCGCCCCCTGGCCGGGTACGTGGGCATGGACGCCGATATTGGCCGCGGCCTGGTGGGGGTGGTGCACGAAGAGGGCCTGGCCGCCGGCCGCATCGCCGAAACCATCAGCGCTGCCGGCTACCCCGCCGCCCTGCGCCAGACCGTTGCGGCGGCCGGTGCCGAACGCTTGGGTCCGGCTGGTGCCCAGGCCGGCCGTTCCTGCTGCCCCCCCGCGGCGGGCGTAGGCACTCAGGCCTCCATCGCCCCTGAGCCCTCGTCGCTGCCGGCGGTGCTCGACCGCACCCTCTTCAAGGTGGAGGGCATGACCTGCATTTCCTGCCTCGAGCGAATCGGCGCCTCGCTTCGCCAACTGCGGGGCATCTACGGCATGAACGGCTCTCTCCAGCGCTCCATGGTGGCGGTGGATCATCTGCCCGGTATGCCGTCGGCGAAAATCGTCGCCGCCATCGCACTGGCCGGCTACCAGGCCCGGGAGATCGGCTTCTCGGCCGGGATTCCTGGCAGCAAGGGCTTTGCCTTCGCCTCCGCCGCTTCTCGGCCGCAGGGCGGCGGCTGCGGTTCCGCCGGCGGTTGCTCTGCCGGCGGCCGTTCCTGCAGCGCCTCGGCCTCGGCCTGGCAGGCCCTGGTCAGCAAGTTCGCTGCCAAGAACGTGCAGGAAATACCGCCTGCCAAGTGAGCGGGCGGATAACCGAATATTCCGTTTTCCCCATAGATCTGAAAGGAGAAGATACCGTGATCTGTAATATTCCCCGATTCGCCCTGGTCGCCAGCCTGGCCGTTCTGCTTCTTGTCGCCGCTGCAGGCTGTTCCAGCGGTGGCGCCGTGGGCGTCACCGAGCGCGACGGCAACATCTATATCCCCACCGCCTCGGTGAGCGACGGCAAGGCCCACCATTTCAAGGTGCGGGCCGACGACGGCACCCTGGTCACCTTTTTCGTGCTGAAGAGCAGCGACGGCGTGCTGCGGGCCGCCATGGACGCCTGCGACGTCTGCTACCAGGCGGGCAAGGGCTATGTGCAGGACGGTGACGAGATGGTTTGCATCAACTGCGGCCAGCGTTTCGCCTCCGTCCGCATCAACGAGGTGAAGGGCGGCTGCAACCCGGCGCCGCTGAACCGCCGGGTGGAAGGTGAAAATCTGGTGATCGCCATGGCCGAAATCAATGCCAACAGCTGGTACTCCAAGTACCAGCCCCAGTGAGACTATCCGATGCGTTGAGCTGGAGTTGAGTTGGAGTTGGGGACAGATTTCAAATCTGTCCCCACGTCACTTGCCGGAAAATGCTGGAGAGAGAGAATGGCATACAATCCTGAAAAATATCGCGAAAAGCGGGAGCGGGTGCTGGGCGTCCGCCGCCGCGGCCTGAGTTTCGGCACCGTTGCCGCCCTGGTTTCGGTGCTGATCATTCTCGGTCTCGGCGTGGTGGTGGTGCCCCGCTCGGTGGCGTATCTCGCCACCCGCAACCTCGACGACTTCATCTACAAGCTGGAGCAGGTCGAGGCCTGGAATGCCGGCCATGGGGAACGGCTCGAGGCCCTGCCCGGCGTTCGCCAGGTGGTGCACGACCAGCATGGCGGCCGCATCGTGGTCACCGTCGACCGCACCGAGAGCGAGGGCGCCGATCTTGCCGCCTTCTTCGGCAGGGAGGGTCTGAAGGTCACCCTGTTGAACGAGGTGAACCACCGGCACCGGCAGCATGCCCTTGAAAAGGAGGCGAACCAGTGAAGCTCCGCTCCATTTCCTTCAACAACCTGCGGCGCCGCAAGGGCAAGATGATCTTCCTGGTGCTCGGGCTCTTTATCGGTATCGCCACCGTGGTCACCCTGATCTCGATCACCGAGAGCCTGAGCCGCGACATCGAGGAGCGCCTCGACCGCTTTGGCGCCAACATCGTCATGGTACCGAAAAGCGATGACCTTTCGCTCTCCTACGGCGGGGTGAGTGTCGGCGGCGTGAGCTACCGGATGACCGAGTTCGAGGAGGCCCGCATCGCCGAAATCCGTTCCATCGAGAATTCTCAGAACTTGGGCCTCGTCGCCCCCAAGGTGCTGGGCGCCGCCGAAATCAAGGGGCGAAGCGTGCTGCTGATGGGTGTCGATTTCGACCAGGAGCTCAACCTCAAGAACTGGTGGCAGTGGGATGGCCGGGCTCCTGAAAGCGAGCTCGAGCTGCTGGTCGGTGCCCAGGCCGCCGCCACTCTGGGGCTCGGCCAGGGCGACCAGGTGCTGCTCGGTGACCGGACCTTCACGGTGAGCGGCGTGCTCAAGTCAACGGGCGCCGCCGACGACACCGTGGTGGTGGGCGACCTGCACCAGATCCAGCGGGTGCTCGGCAAGGAAGGTCTCGTCACCATGGTGGAGGTGGCCGCCTTTTGCCGCGACTGCCCCATCGAGGAACTGGTGCTGCAGATCGCCGAGAAATTTCCCGAGGGCAAGGTCACGGCACTTCGCCAGGCGGTGATGAGCAAGATGCAGTCCATCGAGATGTTCCGCTCCTTCTCCTACGGGGTGGCGGTGTTGGTGGTGGCCATCGGTTCGCTGCTGGTCTTCGTCACCATGATGGGGGCGGTGAACGAGCGCACCCGCGAGATCGGCATCTTCCGGGCCATCGGCTTCCGGCGCGGCCATGTCATGCAGATCATTCTCCTCGAGGCCATGCTGGTGGGGCTGGTAGGCGGCATTCTCGGTTTCGCCGGCGGCAACCTCATCGCCTGGAGCGTGATGCCCATGGTGGTGAAGGACAGCTCCTTTGCCGGGGTCAATTTCCAACTGGGCGGCGTGGCGCTGCTGCTCTCCGTGGCCCTGTCGCTGGTGGCCAGCCTCTACCCGGCCCAGAAGGCCAGCCGGCTCGACCCCAGCGAAGCGTTGCGGGCTCTTTGAGCCCTTGCGCCGCAAGTGAGAATGATTACTTTAAAGACAAAAGATACAGAGCGCAGGAGGGTGGCTCGCCACCCGGGGGCCGGAAGCGACGGCAACCTCTCCTCTTCACTCCCTTCTCCTCGAGCTTCCGGCCCCCGCCTCTGTATTTTTTTATCTGCTCTTTCTTCCGAAAATTCAACTCAAGAGCGAGACGCAACCACCGCTTCCGGGCGGTCTGACAGCGAGGTACGATCATGGCACAGGTAGTAAAGGACGCAGCCCATCTCATCGAGGTCCGCGGCATCGGCAAGGAGTATGCGAGCGGCGAGGCCGCGGTAACCGCCATCCGCGAGATGGAGTTCGTGATCGATGACGGCGAGTTCGTTTCCATCATGGGCCAGTCCGGATCCGGCAAGAGCACCCTGCTTTCCATCCTGGGGGGGCTCAACCGACCCAGTCGTGGCCAGGTGGTGATGGATTCCCTCGACATCTACGCACTTACGAGCGAGCAGCGGGCCGACTTCCGGAGCGAGTACATCGGCGTCATCTTTCAGTCCTTCCAGCTTATCCCCTACCTGACCGTGCTCGAAAACGTCAAGCTGCCCATGGCCATCACCGGCATCAAGGACCGGGAGCAGGATGTCATGGCCCGGGCCGTGCTCGAGCGGGTAGGGCTCGCTGGCAAAACAGACCGCCTGCCAGACCAACTCTCCGGCGGCGAACAGGAGCGGGTGGCCATCGCCCGCGCCATCGTCAACAAGCCGCCCATTCTGCTGGCCGACGAGCCCACCGGCTCCCTCGATTCCGCCACCGCCGCCGAGATCATGGAACTGCTGCAGAGCCTCAACCGGGAAGGGCAGACCATTATCATGGTCACCCACAATCCAGAGGCCTGCCGGTATTCGAGCCGCACGATTCTGGTAAAAGACGGCACTTGCAGTTGCCAGTGATTTTGTTCTATCGCTTTGATTTTGAGCCTTTATTTGCTGCTGTTCCTGGTGTTGTCCTGGTATTCTTTGCGGTTGCAAAGGCTTGAGCCTCCTGCTACCCTTCAGGCTGGAACCGACCCGGGGGAGGTCCTGCGCCAGCAGGCGGCCGGCTTTCGGTTGAAAGTTGCCGGGCGCGTCCTGGCCACCATTGAGCCCATGCGCAAGAGGAAACCCGTAGATCATGACACCCTCCGGCATCGCAGCGCAGCAGCCGCTGCCCTTTGAAAAGCCCCGTGTCCTCATCGTCGAGGACGAGCCCACCGTCCAGCAGGCCCTCAAGCGTTCGCTGAAGTACGAGGGCTATGAGCTCTTCTTCGCCGAAAACGGCGAGCAGGCTCTGGACCTTTTCGAAGAGCAGCAGCCGGTACTCGTCCTTCTCGACCTGTGGATGCCGGTGATGGACGGTTTCGGGGTGCTCGAGAAGCTGCGGCCCCAGGCCGAGAGCCCTTTCTCGGTGATCGTCATCACCGGCCACGGCGACGAGGTGGCCATGCAGCGCTGCTATGACCTGGGGGCCACCGCCTTCCTGCGCAAGCCGGTGAGCATGGTGGAGATCTGTTGCCTTTCGAGGAGATGCATTGATCTGAAGCAGATCCAGGCGGAGCGCAACCGGCTCATCAGCGAGTTGCGCGAGGCGGTGACCACCATCCGCAGCATTGTGAGTTTTCTCGTGATCTGTGCCAACTGCAAGAAGATCCGCAGCGAAGAGGGGGCCTGGAGCGAGATCGAGAGCTTCTTTCACCAGCACAGCGACATCAAGCTCAGCCACTCCATCTGCCCGACCTGCGTTGAAAAGCTCTATCCCCGCTTCTACGACAAAAAATTCGGCGGCGGCTGAAAACAGCGCGGCCCGGTGATCTCCGGGCCGCTTCCACCGGCGGCTCCATGCCGCACTCTTTTTTGCCCTTTCCCTTCCCCCTATTCCATGGTCAGCAGATAGGAGCGCAGGTTGGTCTTGTTGTGGCGCAGGCCGAGCTTCTGGCGGATATTGTTGCGGTGGAACTCCACCGCACTCTTCGAGATGTTGAGGAGCCGGGCGATGTCCTTGTTGGTCTTGCCCATCCGGATGTAGCCCGCCACCTGGATCTCCCGCGGCGAAAAGCCGTAGCTCACCGAAGAGAGCCGTTTCGAAAAGGACGAGGTGATCTTCTTGAGGCTCGACTTCACCATGCGCAGGGCCATCTGTTCCCTGGGCGTCTCGATGCTGGCCTCCAGCCGGTCGAGGTTGGGGAGCACGAGATCCTTGATGTTGTGGAGCACCTTCTCCTCAATGTCCTCCTGGTTGGTGTTCACCTGCTTGAGCAACACCCGGAGCGCCGTGTTGGCCTGCTCGAGCTCGGCGGTGCGGGCGGTGAGCTGCTCTTCGATCTGCAGCCGTTCGGTCATGTCGGTCACCACCCCGATGATGCCCGCCACCTCGTGATCGAGGTTGCGGAACCCGGCCTTGCTGACCATCACCTGATGGCGTTGGCCGTCGGGGTAGATGAGGGACGAATCGTAGGTGTAGGTGCGGCCGGCCCGCAGTACCCGGCGGTCCATGGTGTCATGCTGGCTCGCCGTTTCCCGGGGCAGCAGGTCGGAGTCGGTGCGGCCGATGAGCTTGCGAAGCTTGAGGCCCATGATTTTTTCAAAGGCCTTGTTGCAACCGATGTATTCCTGCTCCCGGTCCTTGACGAAGACCGGCAGGGGGATGGCGTCGACCAGGGTCTGCTGGAAGCGCAGCTGTTCCTCGAGCTCCCGGGTGCGCTCGGCCACCAGTTGCTCGAGATTGTCCTGGTGGGCCCGCAGCTCGCCGCTCATGCGCTGCATCTCCAGGCAGCGCCGGGTGAGGCAGACGAGTTCCACCATGTTGAGAGGCTTGCGAAGAAAGAAATCCACCCCCAACTCGTAAGAGCGGATCACCTCGTCCTCGTCGCCGTGGCCGGTGATCACCACCACCATATACGGAGCGCCGGGGGCGAAGTCGATGGCTTCGAGGAAGGCGAGGCCGTTCATCTCCGGCATCCGCAGGTCGAGAAAAATCACCTGCGGCCGCTGCTTTTCGAACATTTCCAAGCCCAACCTGCCGTTTTCCGCGAAAGAGAGCTGGTAGCCTTCACCCTTTAGCGCCTTGCGGATACCGTGGTGCAGCGGTTTTTCGTCATCGATAACGAGGATTTTGGGTTTGCTCATGGGGAGTGCTCCCTGTCGGTGGAAAGTTCTTCCGGAAGCTGGCCGGGTGGGGTGACGGGCAGGACGATTTCAAAAAAGGCGCCGCCTTCCGCCTGCGGCTGGCAGTGAATGGTGCCGCCGTGCTCGCGGATGATGGAGCGGGCGATGGCCAGGCCGAGGCCGGTGCCGCGGCCTACCTCCTTGGTGGTGAAAAACGGCTCGAACAGCCGGGCCAAGGCCTCTGGGGGGATTCCCGGCCCGTTGTCCAAGAATTCGATACGCACCGTGTCGGTCTGGTGGTTGCCCAGCATGCGGACGCTGATTACGCCGTCGGGCCGGCCTTCCAGGGCGTCGATGCTGTTCTGGAAGAGGTTGATGAAGACCTGCTCGAGTTTGATGCTGTCGGCCAGGATCCAGGGCAGGTCCGGGGCGGTTTCCCGTCGCAGCGTGATGTTTCGCAGCTTGAGCCGCTCTCCCATGAGGATCAGGGTGTCGTCCAGCACCCGGCCCAGGGCGGTCTGGGAAAAGCTGGTGGCGTCGGCCCGGCCGTAGGTCCGCAGGTGGTTGATGATGGCGGTGATGCGGCCTACCTGTTTGATGGCCTCGAGAAAGTCCTCCTCCAGCTCCACGTGATCGAGGCGGTTGGCGCGCAGGTCGCGGAGGGTGGACTCGAAGATGATCTTGATGAAGGAGAGGGGCTGGTTCACCTCGTGGGCGATGCCGGTGGCGATCTCGCCCAGGGAGGCCTGCTTGGACTGGGCCAGGGCCTTGATTTCGAGGTCCTGGCGCTCTTTCTCGGCCCTGCGCCGTTGGCTGATGTCGCGGGCGATGCCCAGGCGCCCCACCATGTTTCCCTGGCCGTCGAAGAGCGGGGTGCCGTTCACTTCCACCGGCACGATGCGGCCGTTCCGGCCCTGCAGGTCGACTTCGAGGGTGCTCGGCTGGCCGGAGAGCAGGGCGGCCCGGAAGGAGGCGGCGACCCGCTCCCGGCCCACCGGCGCGATCAGCTCGAGGAAGTTGCGGCCGGTGATTTCCCCGGGGGGGTAGCCCAGCACGTTTTCCACCGTCGGGCTTACATAGGAGACGATGCCGCGGTCGTCCAGGGTATAGACAGCGTCGTTCACCGTTTCCACCAGGGTGCGGTATTTCTTTTCACTGGTCCGCAGAGCTGTTTCCACGGCCCGCCGTTCGCCGATCTCGTGCTCCAGAAGTTCGACCTGGCGTTCCAGGTCGGCCTGCAGGTTGTTGACCACCACGAACTGGTCGTCGAGTTGGGAAAGCATGCTTTCAAAGGTCGTATCGAGCAGTCCCAGGTCGTCGCCGGCCGGGTTCTCCGTTTCGCCGCGCTGGCGCACCTTGGCCACCAGGGTGTTGAGGGGGCCGGTGACGGCGCGGACGATGAACATGGTAACCAGCCCAATCATGAGCAGGAAGAGAAAGACCACGCCGGAACCGCTGGCGAGCATCTCTTTCTGCCGTTCATCGAGCACCGCGGCGTTGATCGAGAGGCCGACGAAACCGGTGATGGTGGCCGCTTCCTGCTGGGGCGGCGAGGGCTGGGCGGAGAGAAAGAGTTCCTCGCCGGTGAAGCGGGGGGGAGAGGAGAAGACCGGGGCCCAGAATTCGAAAATGCCGTCATGGGCCTCGTACATGGCGCTGGCCTGGGCCCGGATGCGGTCGAACACGGCAAAGTCGCCCTGCATTGGTCGGCAGATTATTTGGCCTGTGTTTTCGGTTGATTCCAGGTGGAGCAGGTGGTCGCCGTCACCGCTGTAGATGCACACACCGCGAACCCCTTTCTGGCGCAGCACCGCCTGGGCCGGCAGGCGAAGCTGCTGCTCGTTTTCGGTGAAGACCCCGAGCCGGGCGTTGTGGGCGAGGAGCCGCGTCATCAGCAGGCCCTGGGAGAGAAGCTGGGCCTGCTGCTGGCTCTGCTGCCAGGACAGGACATAGAAGATTACGGCGCCGAAGACGACGAGCATGCCGCTCAGAATATAGACGAAGACCTTGACGCTGAATTTTTCGCGGCAAAAGAGGCAGAATTGTTGCCAGCCGGCGTTCTTCATGGCTCTCTCCCGTCGTTGCCCCGGGCTGCGGGCAGGTCTTCGGTGGCCGGCCGAAGCTGGAGTTTGTCGGCGACCTTCTGGTTGATTTCGAGCCGGACCGGTGGCTCTTCGACAAAGGGCGGTTTGCCTTCCCTGGCCAACCGCCATGGGGCGGCGACGAGCAGCCGTGCGAGCTCCGCTCCCCGCCGGGCCATGGCTTCGAAATCAGGGGTGACGGCCAGTGCCGCGCCCTGGGCCAGGTATTTTTCCGAAAAGGCGAGCACCGGAAGGCGCTGCTCGTAGGAAGCGAGAAGGAGTACATCCAGGGTCTGGGGGGTGAGCACCTGGCGGTCAGGCAGCAGCCAGAGCGCATCGATTGCCGGCAGCAGGCGCTCGAGGGTTTCCGGCACCTCCCGCGATAGCTCAACCCGCTGGATGATGAGCTCGATGCCTTGCTCGCTGGCAGCGGCGGTGGCTGCTGCGGCCAGTCGGTCGCTGTGCTCGTCGCGGCCGAGCAGCAGGCCGTAGCGGCGGGCTACTGGCAGAGCCTGGCGGTAGAGGGAGAGCTGGGTGGCCGGGCTGGCTGCCAGGCCGATGCCGGTGATATCCGTCCTGGCCTTTACCAGATCCTCGGGATAAGGGACGAGGAGATGGACGATGGGCAGATCGGCAATGGTGGCGGCCAGCTCGAGGCTCGAAGTGCCGACGGCGATCAGCACCCCGGGCCGCATGGCTTCGATGTCCTGGCGCAGGCTCCGCGGGTTCTTGGCCTCGTCGAGGACAAAGCGCCTGACCTGCAGGGGGGCGATGGTTTTCAGTCCACTCGGTAGGGGCGAGAGGTCGAGGTGATTGATGACCGAGGCGACGATCCGCTCGTAGATCGGGAAACGGGCGGCCTGCAGGATCACGATGTCGTTGCCGGATGCCAGGCTCGAGGCGGCAGGCCAGAAAAAGCCACAGCACAGAACCACGGCAAAGGCGAGCCAGCGCCTCAGCCAAGCCGGCCGGGGTATGGAGCGGTGTTGTGTCATGGAGGAGGTTCGTGCCCCAGCAGAAAGAGCGACAGTTGCGCGCCGGTCGCGATGACCGCCGACCGCCCCGTCGTTGCAGCGTTTCTTTCCTGCTGCCAAACCTACCCGAGAAGCGAAGGAATTGCCAGGTAAAAATACCAGAAAAATGCCAGGGTTTCGCGGTGGCGAAACCCTGGCTCCGGGGAACCCCGCAGCGGCCTGGGCCGCGTGGTAAAATTAGTGTTGTTTCGGTTTGTTAGTCAAGGAGCCGTTTCTGGCCGCTGAGCTTCTGGATCTGGCCGATGGCCTGGGTGACCTCGAGGACGCCCATATACTCGTTTCGCCGGTTGTAGACCGGGAAATAACGGATGAGGATCTTGTCGCCCCGGAAGTCTATCCAGAACTCGGCCGTGTCCCGGGTGCGGTTCTTGAACCCGGAGACGATCTCCTCCACCACGCCGACGGATCTTTCCGGATGGCATTTCTGGACCTTGCGACCGATCACCGAGCGGGTGCGGGGAAAGAGTTTTTCTTTGTCGAGCCGGTTGAAGTAGGCCACGGTGTCGGCGGCGTCGACAAAGGTCACCTCGAAGGGCAGGGCCTCCATGATGGCGTCGAGCTGCTCGTAGCTCAGGTTATGGACCAGCGGTTTGGCGGCGTCGGCGCCCTTCTCCACTTCCTCGACCATGCGCCGGAATTTTTCGGCGGAGTCGCTTCCGTAGGTTTCGCGGTCGATGGTGCGGAAGGTGGTGAGCAGGTCGTCGGCGTCCGCCGGCTGCAGCACTTTGCGGGCCATGGGGTAGAGAATGTCGTTTTCCTTCCAGATATGTTCGGCCCGCACCTTGAGGTATTCCTCACCCTCGTTGCGGAACTGCTGGCGGACCCCGGCGTCGGCTCCGGCCAGGGCAGGAAGAGCGGCCAGCATCCGCTGCAGGAGCTTGCGTTCGGCATCGTGCTCCATGAGCATGACGCCGATGGGGCCGCCTTCCATGGGGATGCCGCGCTGCTGCATGCGGGGAAAGAGGAATTCCTCCTCCTTGCGGTTATGGATCTTGTCGCCGAACTCCAGCAGGAAGTCGATGGCCCGTTTCATCTGCAGGGGCTGGGCGATGGTCTGTTCGAGGTCGGCAAGGCTGCGCCGCAGCGCCTCCATGGCCCGTTCGATCATTTCGTGCTCGGCAATCAGGTAGTCGTCCCAGCGGCTGTACGCTTCCATGGTGTGTCCTCCTTGCGGTGCGATGGGATTGCGGCGGGAAAATTCCCGGAAAACGTCTTCTGTGCCAAGGAGTATGGCTGATTTTGCCGACCGCGCCCTTGACCTGCATCAAAGGGGAAGGATTTTTTCAGCACCCGGGGCGCCTGGCGCCGGGATCAGTCGTCCTGTTCCAGGATGCAACTGCTCGGGCAGCTGTCCATGGCTTCCCGGATAAGGTCTTCGGGGCCGTCCTGGCTGATGACCTTGGCCTTTTCGGTTTCCTCGTCCAGCCGAAAGACCTGGGGGCAGATTTCCTCGCAGGTTCCGCAGCCGATGCATTCCTCTTCGTCGATGGTGACACGCATGGTGGGTGCTCCTTTAGTTCCTGGGTGGATAACGAGCGTATGGCGGGTGTTTGGAGGCGAAGCGAAAAGTCCGGTCCCTGTGTCTTGGCGGGCCCCCCGGGTGCTCGACATGCCTGGTGCTGCCTCGGCGCCCACGACACCACCGCTTCTTGCGTCCCGGCCTTTTCGCTAACCCATCTCAAACGGTGGGATGGACTTTCAGCGGGTCCATCATTTTTTGTGACTTACAAGATTTCAGGCTGAAAGCAAATAATAAAAGATCGAGACCAGCAGGATGGAGGCGGTGCGGAAGCTCTGGTTCCAGAAGATGAGCACCGTGGCCAGCCGCGGCGAGAAGATGCCGGCGTAGAACGGGAACTGGTGGCGGGCGGCGCGCATCGGCGCCGAAAGGACGTTGCCGGCCAGCAGCGCCAGCACCAGTTGCTGCTCGGTCACCGAGCCGGCGTCGAGCAGGGCGCCGGCGGCGGCGAGCCCGGCGCTCACCTCGGCGGTGAGCTGCAGGGCGACCACCGGGATGGTGGCCGGCTCGAGCCAGGCCAGGAAAGAGAGGCGCTCGGCCAGGAAACTTTCGAAAGCATCGAACAATCCGAAACGGTTGAAGAAAAAGAAGACGACATAGATCGGCACGGTGAACCGGGCGATCCGTCCCATGCGCCGCTGGAAGCGGCTCCAGGCTTTTTCAAAAGCCTGGGGCCAGGATTTGCTGCCGTTGTCCTCGAGCACGCAGGAGACGCAGATCTTCTCCGGCGCCGGCAGCAGCAGGCGGCCCACCAGGAGGACGGTTGCGGTGCGCAGGAAGGCGGCCCCCAGGGTGATGCCGACGTAGGCCAGTGCTGCCGAGCGGATCATCGACAGGGCCAGGAAGAACATGGTGGGCAGGTGCAGAAAGTAGGTGGGCACGCTGTTGAACAGGTTGGCCAGGATGAGCTGCCTGCGGTCGATGGTGCCCTTGTCGTGGGCTTCGGCCAGCACCGTGTTGGCGGTGGTGCTGGAAAAAAAGGCCATGGTGAAGCTGGCGCCGGCGGTTTCCGACAGGTGGCCAAGGCGCAGCAGCGGGGTGGCCAGCCGGGCGATGGCCCGGGTCCAGTTCAGGGCTTCGATCAGATTGCCCACCATGAGCCCCACGGCAATGGACAGGAGCAGGCGGCAGAGGGGCCAGCCAAGGCTGGGCCAGAGATCGGCGAACAGAGTGGCGGAATCCATGCTTAGCGACCGGGGACGGATTTCAAGTCTGCCCCCCTTCCGGTTGGCACACCGCCCGTACCGACGAGTGGCAGGTGTCGTCCTGCCAGCCCACGAAACCGAGCTCGACGTTGACATACCAGGCGGCCAGGAACGAGCGCCGGTCGCAGCTCCACAGGTGGCGCTGACGCCGGTGGAAAACCGGGTCGAGGCAGTGGTGCTCGAGGCTGTCCGGCCGCAGCAGCAGGGAGGAGAGCTCGGCAACGGTGGGCAGCCGCCAGTCGGTGCGGCCGGCGAAGCGCCGGCGGTTGAGCGATTCGATGTACTGGCCGGCCTCGGCCCAGGTCAGTGGGAAATCACCGCCGGAGCGCTGCCAGAGCAGGCCGGTGGCCTGGTGCAGCACGGTGCCAACCGGGTCGGCGACAAAGTCCGCCGCCAGGTACCGGTTCGGCCGCCACAGGGCGTCGAGGCCGAAGAGCTGGCGGGCCTCGTTGGGCCGGGCCTTGAGTGGGGTGCTGCGCAGCAAGAGGCGGGTGCCGGCCGCCGCCGGGGCCGGCTCCAGGAAGCCGCAGGTTTTTTCCTTGGTGTGCTGCCAGTGGCGGGCCAGCTCGTCGAGGGCGGTGAGCATGGCAGCGGCGCTTGCGAACCGTGCGGCCGGCTCCTGGGCCAGGGCCTGGTCCAGGAAGCGGTCCCAGGTCGGGTCCAGGACCTGGTTCTTTTGGCTTGCCGCCATTCTGACGGGAGTGGCCGGCAGCTCGCCGGTCAGCATGCGGTAGAGGAGCACCCCCACCGAGTAGAGGTCGGCCCGCTGGTCCGCCGTCTCGGGATCGCGTTCCTGCTCCGGCGCCGTGTAGTAGGGGGAACCCACGTTGATCGAGGCGGGGCCGGGAAAGGGCTCGCCGTGCAGGCGGGAGAGGCCGAAATCGCAGATCTTTACCTGGTCGCGGTCGGTGAGCAGGATGTTGTAGGGCTTGATGTCGCGGTGCACGATGCCGGCCTGGTGCAGACAGGAGAGGCCGTCGAGGATCTGCCGGGTGAAGCGCAGTGCGGTTTCGGGGGTCACCCGCCGGGATTTTTCCTCCACCCGGAAATGCTCGCCGATCATGGCGCCGAGGTTGCGGCAGAGATATTCCATGACGTAGAAGGGGCGGCCGGCGTCGTCTTCATCGAAGTCCCAGATATCGGCAATGTGCGGGTGGTGGAGGCCGGCCATGGTTACCGCCTCGGCGGTGAACAGTTGCCTGAGCTCCCGGTCGCTCCCCATGATCTCCAGAAGGTTGGGGTTCGGGGCGAAGAGCTTGAGGGCGACGATCTTGCCGGTCACCGGCATGCTCACCTTGTAGACCGTGCTCATGCCGCCGCGGCCCAGCATGCCGCGGATTGTGTAACGACCTATTTTTCTCATTTTATCCGTTTTGTCGCATATCTGCCGGCGGCGCCTTCAGTAGAGTCGCCGGGCATTTGTCTCGGGCAGGCCGAGGGCGCGGATCTTGGCGGCCACCGCCTCGATGTCGTAGGAAACGAAGCGGAACTCGAATCTTTGCCGCTGCCCGTCCCAGATGCCATACTTGGCCCTGTTGTTCAGCCGGTCCCGGGGCTGCCCCACCGAGCCGACATTGACCAGCCAGCGCTCGCCTTTTTCGAGGTCAAAGGGCCGGGCGTCCGTGGGTTCGAGCTCTTCGGGCTCGCCGCCGGAGCTCAGGCGGTAGAGGGCCGGCAAGTGGGTGTGCCCGAAAAAGCAGAGCTCCTCGCCGAAGGAGGCGAAAACCTGCCGCAGCCGCGAGGCCGGCGGGCTGAACAGATAGCTGTTCACCGAGTCCGGCGGTGCCCCGTGCACGAACCGGATGCCGTGCCGGCAAAGAACCGGCGGCAGGGCGGTGATCTCCCCCAGGCTGGTGGCGGACAACTGGGGAAGGGTGTGCAGCAGCGACTGCCTGGCCGTGCTGTTGAGTTTTTGCAGGTAGTGGTCCGCGGCCAGGGCCAGTTCGTGGTTGCCCATCACCATGGGTACCCGCCGGCGGCGCAAAAGCGCCAGCACCTCTTCGGGCTGGGGGCCGTAGCCCACCGCGTCGCCCAGACAGATCACCTCGTCCACCCGGCTGCGGTCGATGTCGGCCAGCACTTCCTGCAGGGCTTCGAGGTTGGCGTGGATGTCGGAAAGAACGGCGATCCGCATGCAACTCTCCGGGAGGTGAAATACCATCGCCCCGGCAGGGCCGGAAAGCCGCCGGCAGCGTCGACACCAGCCTAATATAAAGAGGAAGGGCCGAAAAGATAAACTTGAATTCCGTTTGCCATATATGATAGCTTCTGGCTTCACTTGGCATGGCCCCGGTCCGATATTTTCGTAATTTCCCTGTTTCTCTGGGGTTTTCTTTTTCCGGCCGCGGGGCCAGGGGTTTTCAGCAAAACGGCCGCCCGCGTCAAAGCGGAGCGAAGAGGCCGGATTTTACCGCAAGGAAGGCATGTCAAAGGCATTGATCATTGTTGAGTCACCGGCCAAGGCCCGCACCCTCAAGAAATATCTTGGCAGGAATTTCGATGTGAAGGCATCGGTGGGGCACGTTCGCGATCTGCCGGTGAACAAGCTCGGGGTCGAGGTGGAACGGGGATTCGAGCCCCAGTACGTGACGATCAAGGGCAAGGGCAAGGTGCTTTCCGACCTGCGCAAGGCGGCCCGGGCCGCCGGGCACGTCTATCTGGCCCCCGACCCCGACCGCGAGGGTGAGGCCATTGCCTGGCATATCGCCGAGAACCTGAAGGATCTCAAGAAACCGGTGCAGCGGGCCCTGTTCTACGAGCTCACCAAGAAGGCGATCCTCGCCGCCATCGAGCGGGCCACCACCATCGACCAGCACCGCTTCGAGGCCCAGCAGGCCCGCCGCATCCTCGACCGGCTGGTGGGTTACCAGATCTCGCCGCTGCTCTGGGACAAGGTGCGCCGGGGGCTGTCCGCCGGGCGCGTGCAGTCCGTGGCCCTGCGCATGATCTGCGAGCGCGAGCAGGAAATCGACAGTTTCGTGAGCGAGGAGTACTGGACCATCGAGCTTCGCCTCTCCGGCCAGCAGCCGCCACCTTTCGTGGCGCACCTCGACCGCATCGACGGCAAGAAAGCGGAAATCTCCGACGGCGAAGAGGCCACCCGCATCGCCACCGAGCTGGGGCAGTCCGTGCCCCGGGTGGAGTCGGTGGAGAAAAAGGAGCGCAAGCGCCACCCGAGCCCGCCCTTCATTACCAGCACCCTGCAGCAGGAAGCGAACCGCAAGCTCCGCTTCTCGGCCAAGAAGACCATGACCCTGTCCCAGCGTCTCTACGAAGGCGTGGAACTGGGCGATTCGGGGCCCACTGGTCTCATCACCTATATGAGGACCGATTCCACCCGGGTGAACGACGACGCCCTTGCCGCGGTGCGAAGCTACATCGACACCGCCTTCGGCCCCGACTTTCTGCCGGCCAAGCCGCACCGCTACAAGACCTCGAAATCGGCCCAGGACGCCCACGAAGCGATCCGGCCCACCGATGTCGAGCTCACCCCCGAAAAGGTGGCGTCTTACCTCGACCGCGATCTCCTGGCCCTCTATTCCCTGATCTGGAAGCGCTTCGTGGCCTCCCAGATGCAGCCGGCGGTCTTCGACCAGACCACGATCCTGCTGGCCTCAGGCCGTTATCGCCTCAAAGGGGTGGGCTCCATCATGCGTTTCCTGGGGTTCATGACCCTCTATGTCGAAAGCCCCAGCGAGAGTGGTCGCAGCGCCGGTGGCCGTCGCCTGGCGCCGGCCGACGAGTCCACCCTGGGGCCGGGGACCGGCGAGGAGCTGCCGAACCTCGGCAAGGGCGACGCGGTGCAGGTGCTGGGGGTCGACCCCAGCCAGCACTTCACCCAGCCGCCGCCCCGCTTCACCGAAGCGACGCTGGTCAAGGCCCTGGAGGAGAACGGCGTTGGCCGGCCCTCGACTTATGCCTCGATCATCTCGGTGATCACCGACAAGGAATACGTGCGCCTCGACCAGCGCCGCTTCTTTCCCACCGACCTCGGCAAGCTGGTGAACGGCCTGCTGGTCGCCCATTTCCCCGGGGTGGTCAACGTCGAGTTCACCGCTTCCATGGAAAACGCCCTCGATAAGGTGGAAGAGGGCGAAGTGGAGTGGCGCCAGGTGCTCGCCGACTTCTACGGCCCTTTCCGCGAGACCCTGGAGCAGGCCCGCCAGGAAATGAAGTCCATCAAGCGCCAGAGCATTCCCACCGAGGTGCGCTGCACCGAGTGCGGCGGTACCATGGTGATCAAGTGGGGGCGGATGGGCGAGTTTTTGGCCTGCGAGAACTACCCGGACTGCAAGAACACCCAGGATTTCAACCGGGACGCCGAAGGGCGGGTGGTGCCGGTGGCCCGCGAGGAGCCGGTCGAGTCCGGCGAGGTCTGCGACAAGTGCAGCCGGCCCATGGTCTACAAGACCGGGCGCTTCGGCCGTTTCCTGGCCTGTTCGGGCTACCCCGACTGCAAGAACATCCGGTCGGAAACCGTGGGCGTCTCCTGCCCGGAAGAAGGCTGCGGCGGCCAGATCGTCCGCAAGGTGTCGCGGCGCGGCAAGGTCTTCTACGGCTGCGACAAGTACCCGGCCTGCAAGTTCGCGCTCTGGGACAAGCCGGTGGCCCAGTCCTGCCCGGATTGCAACGCTCCTTTCCTGGTGGAGAAGCAGAGCAAGAAGGACGGTAGCCGGTTGGTGTGCGTTACCGAGAAATGTAAATTCAGCAGAAAGATGGAAGGCGGCGAGTGAGCTTGCGCTTTCCGAGAGAGAAACCGGCATGAAAAAAGTTAAGAAAAAACTTCAGGACAAGAGCGGCCTCGAGATCGCCCGTCTGGCCGCCGTTGCCGGTCTCGACAAAAAGGCGGAGGACGTGGTGATCCTCGACGTGGGGGGGATCTGCTCCTTTGCCGAGTATTTCGTGATCATGAGCGGCCGTTCCACCCGGCACGTGCAGGGCCTGGCCCAGGCGGTGGACGAGGAGCTCGGCAGCAAGCGGCTGGCCTCCGGCACCGTGGAGGGGTTGCAGGAAGGGCTCTGGGTGCTGGTCGACTACAGCGATGTGGTGGTGCATATCTTCTACCAGGAGACCAGGGATTTCTATAATCTCGAAAAGCTCTGGCACGATGCGCCACGGATGAAACTTGAGGACTGAGCAATTCAGGACTGGGGGCTGAGGACTAATGCAAAAGATGAGACCGGTGCTCCTGGCCATCCTCGACGGCTGGGGAGTGGAGACGGAAAGCGCCACCAACGCGGTGACCGTGGCCCGCACGCCCAACATGGACCGCTGGAGCCGGGAATATCCCGTCACCACGCTGGTCGCCCACAACGGCCTGGTGGGGCTGCCCGAGGGGCAGATGGGCAACTCCGAGGTGGGGCATCTCAATATCGGCGCCGGCCGCATCGTCTACCAGGATTTCACCCGCATCAACCGGGCGGTGGAAACCGGCGAGTTTCAGAAAAATCCGGTGCTGCTCGCCGCCTGCGAGCGGCTGCGCGGCTCGGGCGGGGCGCTTCATCTGCTGGGGCTCGTTTCCGACGGCGGCGTCCACAGCCATCTCGATCACCTGGTGGCTCTTGTCGAGATGGCGGCGGCCCGCGGTGTGGAAAAGATCTTCGTCCACGCTTTCATGGACGGCCGCGACACGCCGCCGATGAGTGGGGTCGGTTACATCGAGGCCCTGCAGGGAGAACTCGTCCGCCTCGGCCGCGGCCAAATAGCCACCATTTCGGGGCGCTACTGGGCCATGGACCGGGACAACCGCTGGGACCGGGTGGAACGTGCCTGGCAGGCCCTGGTGGACGGCAGCGGGGTGACCGCCGTCGATCCCCTCGAGGCGGTGCAGGCGGCTTACGCCAACGGCGAAACCGAC
>JBFHWX010000015.1:0-32719 GCA_041599275.1 Desulfobulbales bacterium
GCCGGTGGCATTGCACACGATTTCAACAATATGTTGGCCGCGATCATCGGCTACACGGAACTCGTCTATGGGGAACTGGCCGGCCATAAGCAGATGCGGGAGGACCTGCAGCAGGTGCTGCAGGCCTGCGAAAGAGCAAAGAATCTCGTGCGGCAGATCCTCTCCTTCAGTCGTCGCAGCGAAGAGCGGAAGGTGGAGGTGGAGCTCTCCGGTATCGTCAAGGAAACCGTCAAGCTGCTGAAGGCTTCGCTTCCCGCGAATATTTCGGTGCGGCAAGTGATGGATCGGGAAGGTGATCAGGTCTACGCTGATCCCACCGAACTGCACCAAGTCGTTCTGAACCTGTGCACCAACGCCTTTCAGGCCATGCGTGAGCAGGGTGGGGAACTCGAGATCCGCGTTGGCCTCCGGCTGGTGGACGATTCGGCGACAGGCAGCCTCCTGGCCCTGGAGCCCGGGGAATACGTGTCCCTGACGGTTTGCGACACTGGCACAGGCATAGCGCCGGAGATCATCGACCAGATATTTGATCCCTACTTTACCACCAAGCGAAAGGAGGAGGGAACGGGTCTGGGGTTGGCCGTCACCTATGGGATCGTCGCCGCCGCCGGCGGCGGTATCTCGGTGAGTAGCACACCCGGGGCTGGGTCCTGCTTCGAAGTGTTGTTGCCCAGAAGCAGCGGCGAGAGGAGGGTCGCCGTGCCCGAGCAAAGAATGGAAAGGGCCAGGGCTGGGGAAAGTGTGCTGCTCGTCGATGACCAGGCCTATGTTCTGCAGTCAGCCAGGCGTCTGCTGGAGTCCCTCGGTTACCGGGTGGAAGCCAGAGATTCGGGTGGTGCGGCGCTGGAGTGCTTGGAGGGGGAAAAAAATGATTTTTCCGTTGCCATTCTCGACCTGGACATGCCGGGCATGGGGGGGCTCGAACTGGCGGATCGCATAAGGGAACGAAGGCCAGGGATGCCGATTCTGTTTTTGAGCGGAGTGATCGATGAGTCGAAACTGGCTGCCGGGCGTGACCGCGGGCACGGCCTCGTCGCCAAGCCCGTGTCCCTTGGAGATCTGGCCAGGGCCGTGCGGCAGGCAATCGAGCAGGAAGCCTGGGGCAAAGCGCCGGCCGGGGGCTCGGCGTCTCTTCCATGATTTTCTTCACCGAGAAATACCTGCGGGGCACCATCTTTTTCGAGACCGCGGAGCCCGGCGGCACCACCTTTGCCGTTTCCTGTTCCCTGGCCCTGGCTCCAGCTTGGTAAAAGAGCCGACGGCGAAAAAAAATCGGAAAAAAATACCGTCGGCGGCTATAGTGTCGTGGAAAAAATGCCGGCCCAAGTTTTCCCGTGTCATTCGCCCGGGGGAGCCTTGGCCCCTGTTTCCTTCGACTATGCGGTCTCGTCCCAAAGAGGCTGGCGAAACCGAGAGCGGCACAGCCCAGCATGGAAAGTACCCTGTCCCCATCGCTTTTTCCTTCCTTCCGTCACGTGCTCTGGAATGTCGTACTGATCGCCCTCGGTTCGGTTCTCTGTGCCGTGGCCATCAACGGCATCCTCATCCCCCAGCACTTCGTTGCCGGCGGCATCACCGGTCTTGCCCTCATCCTGCACAACCGTTTCCCGGCTTTTAACACCGGCTTCATCTATTTTCTTCTGAACCTGCCGCTCTTTGCTTTGGCCTGGGTGGCCGTCGGCCGCCGCTTCTTCTTCTATTCCGTGGCCGGCTCCCTGTTTCTGTCGCTGGCGGTGGCTTTCATCCATGTGCCCATCGAACTCGACGACCGCATGCTGGGGGCGCTTCTGGCCGGCATCGTGACCGGCGCCGGAGTAGGGGTCACCCTGCGCTCGGCAGGCAGCCAGGGCGGGCTCGACATTCTGTCCATCATCCTGCTGCGCCGCTATTCGGTGAGCATCGGCAGCACGGTGCTGGTGGTCAACGGCCTCATCCTCGTCCTGGTCGGCTTCTTCTACTCCCTCGAAGCCCTGCTCTATACCGCCATTTTGCTGTTCGTCTCCAGCAAGGTGGTGAATATCGTGGTCACCGGCCTCAGCCAGCGCAAGGCGGTGTTCATCATCTCCAGCCGCTGGCAGGAGATCAGCCAGGAGATCCTGCGCGACACCCGGCGGGGGGTGACGGTGATCAAGGGGCAGGGGGGGTATTCCGGCCAGCAGGAGCATATCCTCTACACGGTCATCACCTTTCGGGAGATCAGCCATTTCAAACGTTTTATCCAGCAGATCGATCCCAAGGCTTTTGTGGTGATCAGCGACACCCTGGAGGTGATGAACTACCGCATCGGCAACCAACCGCACTGGTAGCCCCCGGCTGCCGGATGACTGAATACCATCGAACGGAGAAACATGACTGCAGCAAGTGATATCACTTTTCCGGCCCGGGAGGACATCCCGGTCCGTTTTCTGCCGGGTTCGCCCATCGCCCAGCGCTGTTATCTGGTGGACGGTGAGCTGCGGCAGTGGGATGGCCCCAGGCAGGAGGTATATTCTCCCATTTTTCTGCGCACCACCGCCGGCCCTCAGCCGGTGCTGCTCGGCAGCTATCCTCTGCTTTCCGCCGGTGAAGCCCTGGCGGCGCTCGATGCCGCCTGCCGAGCCTTCGACCACGGCCGCGGCGATTGGCCGACCATGACCATCGAGGAGCGTATCCGGCACCTGGAGCGTTTTACTTACCGGTTGAAGGAAAAGCGCGATGAGATCGTGACGCTTCTCATGTGGGAGATCGGCAAATCACTCGGTGGCGCCGAGAAGGAATTCGATCGGACCGTCGACTATATCCAGGAGACCATCGGTGCGCTCAAGGATCTCGACCGCGCCTCCTCGCGTTTTGTGACCGAACAGGGCGTGATCGCCCAGATTCGCCGGGCGCCGCTGGGGGTGGTGCTCTGCATGGGGCCTTTCAACTACCCGTTGAACGAGACCTTCGCCACCCTGATCCCGGCCCTCATCATGGGCAACACCGTGGTTTTCAAGCCGCCGAAGTTGGGGGTGATTCTCCACGCCCCCCTGCTCGAGGCGTTCCGTGACTGTTTTCCGCCGGGGGTGATCAATACGGTTTACGGGCATGGCAGGGAAATCGTCTCGCCGCTGATGCAGTCGGGCCGCATCGACGTGCTTGCCTTTATCGGCACGAGCCGGGTGGCGGACATGCTGAAGAGCCAGCACCCGAAACCCCACCGTCTGCGCTCGGTGCTCGGGCTGGAGGCCAAAAACGCGGCCATCGTCCTCGCCGATGCCGACCTGGAACTGGCGGTTCGCGAATGCCTATCGGGCAGCCTCGCCTTCAATGGCCAGCGCTGCACGGCACTCAAGATGCTCTACGTGCACAGACGGGTGGCGGAGGATTTCCTCCAGCGCTTCACCGCCGCGGTGGAAAACATGAAGATCGGCATGCCCTGGGAGGAGGGGGTGGTGATCACGCCTCTGCCGGAGGCCGAGAAGATCGATTACCTGCAGGCGCTGGTCGAGGACGCTGTGGCGCGCGGCGGGCGCGTACTGAACCGCGGCGGCGGCACCGTGCGCCATTCGCTCTTCGTGCCCGCCGTGGTGTCGCCGGTGAGCCCGCAATCGCGGCTCTACCGGGAAGAACAGTTCGGGCCGGTGGTGCCGGTGGCGGTTTTCGACGATTTGGCAGAGCCGCTGGAGTACATCGTGCAGTCCGACTACGGCCAGCAGGTCAGTCTCTTCGGCCAGGATCCCGATACCCTGGCGCGGCTCATCGACCCGCTGGTCAATCAGGTCTGCCGGGTCAACATCAACAGCCAGTGCCAGCGGGGGCCGGATATTTTTCCTTTCACCGGCCGCAAGGATTCCGCCGAAGGGACGCTCTCCGTCACCGACGCCCTGCGGGTCTTCTCCATCCGAACCCTGGTGGCGGCAAAGGACCACGCGCTCAACCAGAACCTCTTCACCGAAATCGTCCGTGAACGGAAATCGAAGTTTCTCTCCACGGATTTTTTGTTCTGATTAACCGCCTGCCGGCGCCGTTGCCGGGATTTCGCTCAGCCGCAAAACAAAAAGGCTGCCCCGGGGGGCAGCCTTCTTGACCGGAAGAAGATCTCCCGGAGAGAAGAACCGAACTGATTACTTCTTGACGTGGCAACCGTCGCACTTGGTGGGGGCGTTGCCGCCTTTTTCCTTGTGGCAGTCCTTGCAGAGCTTGTGGGCCACGGCCTTGAAATCATTGGGCGCGGCGTTGTGGCAGGTCTCACACTTCCCTTCCTGGCCGGCAACGTAGGGGCCCTGCTTGCCGTCATCGGTCTTGGTGTGGTGGCAGGTGGCGCACTCCATGCCTTCCATTTCCTGGTGCTTCTTGTGGTTGAAATTGGCGGGCTTCTTGGCGGCGCTGGTCTGCAGCACCATCTCCTCGGGGCCGTTGCTTGCCATGGAAGTGGCAACGAGAGCGAAGCTTGCGGCAAAGGCAAGGGCAACTGCACAGATAAGGGACTTCCGAATCATCGATTTCCTCCTTGTTGTGGGTGGTATGTGGTGAAAATTGAATGACGATTCACTGAAACTTCCGGAATTCATAGTCCTAATGCTAACAATTGTCAAGGGGTTATTGGCAGCGATTTTCCAGCTTGACCGAATCGTGAGCCAGCGTTAGAGTATGAGCATATGTTCATATTGGCGTGTGGAGGGCGAAGTGGAAGATCTGTGCGGCAGTCGGGTCATTCATCGGGAGAAAGTGGAAAGGGCTGGCGAGCTTGCCCTGGCCGACCATCTGGTCGAGGAGGTGGGCCAGATCTTTAAGGCTCTGGGCGACACCACCCGGTTGAAACTCCTATGGGCCCTCGCTGAAATAGAGATGTGCGTCTGCGACCTGGCGGCCCATCTCGGGGTAAGCGAATCGGCGGTCAGCCACCAGCTTCGGCTGCTGCGCACCCTGCGTCTGGTCAGGAACCGGCGCCAGGGCAATGTTTTGTACTACCGCCTGGCCGACCACCACGTGTCGCAGCTCATGGCGGTGGCGCTGGAGCACGTTCGGGAGCCAACCTGCGAAGGTGACTCCTGACGGCCGTTTTCTTTTGTTGTCTTGATGAGCGAATTGAGGGAAGAGCAACGCATATGAATCTTTTGTTAAACGTCCTGCGAGAATCCTGGCATCTGTTGCTGGATGCCTCGGTCTTCATCCTTTTTGGTCTTCTTGTCGGGGGGCTGCTGCATGTCTTTCTGAAGCCCTCCTTTGTGGCTGCCCACCTCGGTCAGGGCCGTTTCCTGTCGGTGTTCAAGGCCGCTCTTTTCGGCATCCCGCTGCCCCTCTGTTCCTGTGGCGTGCTGCCGGCCGCCGCCTCCCTCAAGCGACAGGGCGCCAACAATGGCGCAACAACCGCCTTCCTCATCTCGACCCCAGAGTCCGGCGTCGATTCGATCAGCATTTCCTGGGCCCTGCTCGATCCGGTGCTGACCGTAGCCCGGCCGGTGGCCGCCTTTGTCTCGGCGGTGGTGGCCGGGATCGCCGAAAATCTTCTCCACCACCAGGAAGAGAGCGGCTGGCGGCAGGTGGTGGCGCGCGAGGCGGCGGAAGTGGAGCCCGGGGATGGCGCTGGGCTTTCTTTCGGGGCCAGGCTCCTTGCCGGCTGCCGGTATGCGGCGACCGAGCTCTGGGGCGATCTGGCCGGTTGGTTTTTCGCCGGGCTGCTGCTGGCCGGAGTGATCGCCGCCCTGTTTCCCGCCGAGTTGATGGGGCGTTACCTGGGAGGCGGCCTGCCCGCCATGCTGATCATGCTGCTGGTGGGCATCCCTATGTACATCTGCGCCACGGCCTCCACCCCGGTGGCCGCCGCCCTCATTCTGAAAGGAGTGAGCCCTGGAGCGGCCCTTGTCTTCCTGCTGGTGGGGCCGGCCACCAACGTCGCTTCGCTCTCGGTACTTTTCGGCCTCCTCGGCCGCCGGGCCACCGCGGTCTACCTTCTCTCCCTGGCTCTCTGCGCGGTGGGAGCAGGGCTGCTCGTCGATATGCTGTACGCGGCTCTCGGCATTTCGGCGGTGGCCGTGGTGGGAGAGGCCGCCGAGCTGGTGCCCGCCGGCCTGCAGATGGCGGCCGCCCTCCTGTTGCTGGCCCTGTCCGTGGTTCCGCTTGCTCGCCTTGCGGGGCGGTTTCTCACAAAAACAAAGAAGACCGATACCGGCCAGGAGGGGGCTCCCACCAACGGATGCAAGCCCGTAGCCGCCGGTCGGGCGCCGTCCTGAGGTTGCAAAAGCTGAGGACCGGTCAGGTCCTCTACCATACGAAGAACCGGTGAAGAAAATCTTTTGCCCGTTTCCGCACCAGCGAATATCATTGAAAAACCGGGAGGAGGAAAAATCCATGAAAAAAGTCGATCTCAACGCAGCACGGCAGTTCAACGAACGGGGCATGCACAAGTTCCTGGCCCACGATTCCGCCGATTTCCGGATCATCAACTTCAACCTCAAGGGGGGCCAGACTTTTCCCGTCCACTCCCATGACCTGGACGGTGAACTGTCGATCCTGGTCATCGAGGGCGAGGGCGAGTTCCTCGGGGAAAACGACGCCGCCATCCCCGCCCGCAGCGGCGAGATGCTGGTCTGCGCCATCCGGGAACCCCATGGCGTCAGGGCCCATACCGACATGCGGATCGTGGTGACCATCGCGCCACCCATTTGAGACCCGCCTCATGCTGAGATTTTCCTGCCTGGGTTTTCCGCTTTTGCTTTCTTGAGAAAAAAAATTGTTTTCGTTACAGTGTTCAAAGGGCGGTGTCAGGGCCGGACCGCCGGCGTCCATGGTACATTGTCGAAGGCGGTTGTTTCGCTGCGATGTCACACGCATCCGGATTTGGGGGGGAAGGGAGAAGATGCAGTCGCGAAGGACCGAGGAACGGGTTGTTCCCTGCGAAGCCGAGCCGATCGAAGTGCAGATCATGGGCAACGGTTTTCTGGAAATCGTCGATGCCCGGGATATCGGCCCCAGCGGCATTGGCATCTATGTGCCCCACAGCTTTCGTGATTCCGACATCGACACCGAGGTCGATCTCATCCTCACCCTGCCCCGCAGCCAGAGTTTCAAGGCCCGCGGCATCATCCGCCACTCCGGCATAATCACTACCGGCATGCCCCGGTCGGAAGCCGACGACAAGAGCGTTTTCGGTATCTCTTTCACCCTGATCGACCCGCACCACCAGCGCCATATACTCGCCTATATCCAGACCCGCCTCTCGGACCGGCGGCGCTCTCCCCGGCTCAGCCCCGATCCGGCAAACCCGGTGTGTATGGAACTGAGGAGCGACGAACCTGCCCGCCGCCAGGTGGCGGTGCGGGACATCAGTTCAGGTGGAATCTGCGCCCATGCCGAAGACCAGGCCCGGGCCCTGCGGCTGGGAGAGGGGATCGAGTTTCTGCTCTCTTTCCCGCCGAAACCAGGAAAAACCATGTTCTCAGGAACCTTTCTACGGTTCGATGGGGACCGCTCCGAAATGGGAATTCAGTTCGGCTCGCTCTCCGCTTTTCAGCGCGACCTCCTGCAGGAGTATCTCTCCTGCAGGCTGCGGAATCCCGGCAACAGGTAACGTGGCCGGCGCAGTAACTCACTTTTTTCTCATAACGTACCGTTTTTGGCTAACTTTTCAGGGTGATTGGCCGGCGTGGAGTTGTTTCATGGCGCCTGCTGTTCCGAGATGAACCGCCAGAATCTGCCCCGGGTGTTGGGGCGGTAAGTGGTCTGCGCTTTACATGGCTTGTTCGCCTCTCGTCCACCTCTTGCGTGCTCTACCTTTGTCCTTTTGCCTGGAGGATCTGTTCCCATGAACCTGCGTAATGTCAGAGTGTCGGTCAAACTGGTCTCCGGTTTCGTCATGGTTGCCTGCGTGGTTGTGGTGGTCGGCCTTGTCGGGGGGGTAGGCCTTTCCCATCTCGGCCGCGCCATGGACGAAATCCTCCATCAGGAGGTACCAATCGCCGACGCCGCCATGGAATCGAAGATTTCCCTGCTTCAGTGCAAGGAGCTGGTGGCGCGGTTTTTGCTGACCGATAGGGAGCAAGCACTCGAGAGCATTCAAGGGGATTTCCAAACCAGTATGCAGGATTTCCAACACCATATCGAATACCTGCGGGACCATGGCAGTACAGGTGAACAGGACCTAACTGCTGAAGCGGCAAGTTTCCACAAGAAATTCGCCGAGTCCGCCCTGACCCTCATGGCCCACCACCGGCAGCGGCTTGCTGCCGGCAGCGGGATCGGCATGGACGCCCGAGGAAGTGAACTCCTCGAAGAAATGGTCGACGCCGGCGGCAAGGCCTCCGGCGCCACCGAACAGCTCGAGGAAAAGGCGGTGGAGGACATGGAAACCGCCATGGCCGGTGCTGATTCGGTGGAGGCTTCGAGCAGCCGGTTCATTGTGATCAGCACGGTTTGCAGCCTGCTGGGCGCACTGGGGTTGGGGGTGGGCTTAAGCCGCCATATCTCGCGCCCCCTGGGGGACACTGTAGCCATGCTCGGAGAGTTGGAGAACGGCCGTCTCGGCCGTCGACTGAACCTTGGCGGCCAGGATGAGATCTGCCGCATGGCCCAGACCCTTGATCGTTTCGCCGAAAATCTCCAGCACGAGGTGGTGGACTCGCTGAAAAAACTTGCCGCCGGCGACCTCACCTTCAAGGTGCAGCCCCGGGATGCTGAGGACCAAGTGCGCACCGCGCTCCAGAAGGTGGGGGACGATCTGAACCGGGTGATAAGCCAGGTGAACCTGGCCAGTGGTCAGGTGGCCGTGGCCGCCGGCCAGGTATCAGATGCCAGCCAGGCGCTTTCCCAGGGCGCCACGGAGCAGGCCAGTTCCCTCGAGCAGATCACCAGTTCCATGGCCGAGATGGCCGCCCAGACCCGGATGAACGCCGACAATGCCGCCCAGGCCGACCAGTTGGTCCGACAGGCCGGGGAGGCTGCCCAGCGGGGCAACCGGCAGATGCGGGAGATGGTGGTGGCGATGGCGGAGATCTCCCAGGCCAGCTCGAGTATTTCACGGATCATCAAGGTGATAGACGAAATCGCCTTCCAGACCAATCTCCTTGCTCTGAACGCCGCCGTGGAGGCGGCCAGGGCCGGCCAGCACGGCAAGGGTTTCGCCGTGGTGGCCGAAGAGGTGCGGAATTTGGCGGCCCGCTCCGCCCGGGCGGCGCATGAGACCGCTGAGCTCATTGAAGGCTCGGTGGGGAAAACAGAAAAAGGCAGCACCATCGCCGGACAGACCGCCGAAGCCCTTGAGGAGATAGTCCAGGCGGTGGGCAAGGTCACCACCCTGGTGGCCGACATCTCGGCTTCCTCCAAGGACCAGGCCCTGGGCATCTCCCAGGTCGAGCAGGGGCTTTCCCAGATTGACCAGGTCACCCAGCAGAATACCGCCAGCGCCGAAGAGTCCGCCGCCGCCGCCGAAGAGCTGGCGGCCCAGGCCCAGCAGATGCGGGCCATGCTGGCCGTGTTCAGTTTGCGAGCCGGCAGCGGCAAGGTTGCGGCGGTGGCGCCGCACGCTCCCGAACCAGTCCGCCGGGAAAAAAAGCCGCGAACCAGGCAACTGGCCATGGCCGGATCCGGCAGTGGCGGGGGATGGGGGGCGGCGCCCCGGCAAGCGGATGAAGCCCCAGCAGCCCGGTCTGGCTCGGATATTGCTCTGGACGATGTGGAATTCGGTAAATACTGATTGCGGAGGCGGCCGCGGTCGCCTCCCTCTGTTGTTTTCGGGCGCATACCGATATTAAGGACCAGCCTCAGCAACGGGAACCCCATGACCAATCGAGCCCACGAGCAGGAGCCGCGCGTTTCTCCTGCCTCCACCACCGGAGAGAAGGGGGCCGGCGGCGCAGAGCCGGAACAGGCGGGGCACTTCTGCCAGGAACCGGCGCTTGCCTGCCAGGTGCTCGACGCCCTGGAAACCGGGCTCTACGTCTACCGCTTGGAGGATAGCGGCGATGACCGCACCCTGCGACTGGTGGCGGCCAACCTGGCGGCCTGCCGGTTCACCGGGGTGGCCGCCGCCGAGCTTGTCGGCAAGTTGATCGACGAGTGTTTCCCCGGTTTGCGGAACCGCGGGGTGCCCGCCGCCCTGGCTGGAGTGGTGCGGGATGGAACCGCCCGCAACCTGGCCGATCTCTATTTCGGCGGCGGCCGTCTCGACGGCTGGTTTGCGGTGCGCGCCTTTCCTTTGCCCGACAACTGCGTGGGGGTGAGCTTCGAAGCGGTATCGGAAAAGAAAAAGGCGGAAAACGATCTCCTGCGGGCCAAGAACACCCTGGAGCATATCTTCAACTCTTCGATTCCTCTTTGCGTCACCAACCGTTCTTTTGAGATCGTCCAGGCCAACCGCTCCTATTACGAAATTTTCGGCGAGCTTGACAGGGGCGAGCGCCGCAAGTGTTACGATTCGCGCCCCGGTCGTCTGTGCCACACCGATTCCTGCCCCTTGCGGCGGATCGAGGCCGGCGAGGAGGTGGTGGTCTGCGAAACGGTGAAACAGCAGAGTGACGGAGAGCGGACCTTCATCGTCACCGGCCGGCCCTTTCTCGACGAGCAAGGCCGCGTGGTGGGTATCCTCGAGAGTTTTCTCGATGTCACCGAGATGAAGGAACTCGAGCGCAAGCTCACCCGCTCGCGCAACATGGAGGCCCTGGGGGACCTCGCCGGCGGCCTGGCCCACGACTTCAACAACCTCTTGGCCGGCATGCTCGGCAACATCGAGCTGGCCATGCTCAAGATGGCGCCCGGTGGCGCGGTTCAGTCCCACCTGGGCACCGCCGTCGATCTCATCGGTAAGGCCCGCAACCTTTCGAACCTGCTGCTCACCTTTGCCCGGGGCGGTTCCCCGGTCAAGCGGAGAAGCGATCTCGGCCGATTGCTGCGGGATATCAGCCGCTTTGCTCTCGACGCTTCCTATCCCTGCAGCCTCGAAATCGCCCCGGACCTCTGGACCGCCGAAATCGACGCCGAACAGATCGGCCGGGTGGTCCACAACCTGCTGGTCAATGCCCGGGAGGCCATGCCCACCGGCGGCGAGATCGGTCTGCGGGCCGAGAACGTCTGGGTCAGGGACCAGGAGCCGGTGCCCCTGGCCGACGGCGGCTACCTGCGGCTTTCGGTGAGCGACCAGGGGGCCGGCATCTCGCCGGAGATCCTGCCCCGCATCTTCGATCCTTACTTCAGTACCAAGCCCAAGGGCGCCGACAAGGGCACCGGGCTCGGACTTGCCATCAGCCATTCCATTGTCAGCCGCCACGAGGGGTATATCACGGTGGAATCCCGGCTCGGCCGGGGCACTGTCTTTTCCGTCTACCTGCCCGCCGTTGCTTCGGAGGGGGAGGTGGCCGCTCAGCAAGGCGTTGGGGCGGAAGTGGCGGTTCGGGCGCTGCCCCGGATCCTCCTCATGGACGACGACGAGACGATTCTGGCGGTGGCCGGCGAGATGCTGGCACTGCAGGGATACGAGGTGGCGTTCGCCCGTACCGGCCAGGAGGCCATCGCCCTTTGCCGCATGCAGTCAGAAGCCGGCCAGCCCTTTGCCGCTGCGGTTCTCGATCTCACCATCCGCGGCGGCCTGGGGGGCCTCGAAACCCTGCCGCAGCTTCTCGACATCGATCCCGAACTGAAGGTTGTGGTGATGAGCGGTTATGCCGACAGCCCGATCATGACCGATTTTTCCCGCTACGGTTTCAAGGGCGCCATCGCCAAGCCATTCAGCTCTAAGAGCATGGCCGCTCTTCTTGAAGGCCTTCTCTGAGCCCCTCCATGACCGCTCTTTTTTCTTTTGTTTTTCCCTTCACGGCACGTTTTCGGTTGCAGCCCGGATTTCTGCGATAATACTGGAAGAAAAGAGCTCCAGATGCTATCCTCTGGGGATCGTTCTTTCTTTCGGCTCTTCGCTTTGTTCCAGTAGCCAGGCTGCCCTGGGGCGGCGATAAGGAGGAATTACCCATGCCCGGTTGCCGGCCAGGATTTTTCGTTCTTCTCTTTCTTCTTCTGTTGAGCCCCCAGGCCGCTTCCGGGGAGGTGCTGCGGGTGCCTGGCACCGGTGACAGCCAGGAGCTTCTGCGCGCCTTGGCCGATGCCTTTATGGGGAGCCGGCCCGGCCTCCTGGTGGAGATCCCCGATTCAGTGGGCTCCTCCGGGGGCATCCGGATGGTGCTGAAGGGCGAGGCCAGGCTCGCCAGGGTCGCCCGGCCGCCCAAGGAGAAGGAAAAAACGGGTGATCTGCATTACCGGGTATTTGCCCGCTCGCCGGTGGTTTTGGTGGCCAATCTGGCCCAGCGCTGCCTCGACGGGCTCGATTCCAGCCAGGTAACCGCCGTTTTCAGGGGGGAAATCAGCGACTGGTCGCAACTCGGCTCTTGCCCTGCCGGGCCCATCTACGTCGCCAACCGCGAACCGGGGGATTCCTCCCGCAGCGTCTTCGAGCAGTTCCTGCCGGGTTTTGCCGAAATCGGCGACCCGGTGGGCGAGGTGGTCTACTCCACCCCGGACACCGCGGCTGTGCTGAGCAGACACCCTGGGACCATCGGCTACCTGCCCCTGGCCATGGTGGACCGGCAACGTCTGAGGGTCCTGGCCATCGACGGCGTGGCGCCCACGGAGGAGAACGTGGCGAGTGGCCTCTACCGGTTCACCGTGCCCTTCGGCCTGGTTTGGCGCGGCGAGTTGACCGGGGTGGCCGCTTCTTTCCGTGATTTTCTCTTTGGCGAAGAGGCCGGCCGGCTTATCCGCCAGCAGGGGGCAAGGCCAGTTTCCAACGAGTAAAGTTCTCCGCCGGTATCCCATGCCAGTCACCTCCATCAAGCAGAAACTGCTCAAGGCCCAGGTCATCGCCATCGCGGTGAGCATCGTGCTGTTCGCCCTGGCCTCTCAGTTTCTGCTTTTTGAAAATTTCAAAAAGTTTCAGTTCGAAAAACTGACCATCATATCACGCAATTTGGCGGCCAATGTGGAGAATCTACTGGCCGACCGCACGGCTTTGCTCGGCCGGGTGGAGCTTCTCGACTACCACCGCAATTACAGGGATCTGCCGCTGGCCAGGCATTTCAGCAAGTTCGTGCGGTTGCTGCCGGTGCTGGCCTACGTGAACGAGTACGGCCAGGAAGAGGTGAAGGTGGTGCTCGGCCAGAGAAGCTCGGATCTCCGTGATTTTGCCGGGGAAGAATGGTTTTCTCAGGTTCGTGCCCAACCCAACAGGGTGATGTTCTCGGGCCTGCGCCTCATCCCCGAGCTGGGCGAGCAGGGAGTCTACCTGTACACCGCTCGCCATGGTTATTTTGGCAACGAATTCCAGGGAGTGCTGGTGGCGGCCCTGCCCCTGCGGATGCTGGCGGCGGAGATGGCCGCGGCGCGTATCGGCCGGGAGGGTTACTCCTTTTTGCTGGGCGGCGACGGCCGGGTGCTCTTCTGCTCTTCGGCGATGGCGGTGCGCCACGTTGGGGCCGGCGTGCAGGTGTCCGTGGCTGGCGGCGATGCGAGCCTGCGGGAGGCCGGCGGTTTCGGGCAGTTCGACGCCTCGGTGATCGGCGAGGCAGGATTTGCCGCCTGGCAGGAGATCCCCTCCCTGGGCTGGACCATGGTCGCCTTCTCGCCGCTTCTGGAGTTTCAGGATTCCTTCAACCGCATCCTGTTGGCGGCGGTAGTAGTAGCCCTCGGTGCCCTTGGCGTCGGTTTCTTCATTGCCCGCCTGCTGGGCGACCCGGTGGCCGAAAATATCAAGCGGGCGATCCGCCATACCGAGGAGGTGGCGGCGGGACGGATGCAGGAACGGCTGCAGCTCGACACCGGTGACGAATTGCAGTCCCTGGGCGAGGCGGTCAACCGGTTGACCGAGAGCATGATCCACGCCCGGACCAGCCAGGAGACCCTCGCCAACCTGGTCCAATCCATCATCGATCCCCTTGTGGTGGCCGGTGCCGACGGTCTGCTGACCAAGGCCAACCCCGCCGCCGTGGCCCTCTTTGAAAGCAGCGAGGAGCAACTCATTGGCCGCCCTCTCTGCGCGCTCTTCGTGCGGGGCAGTACCCTTACCGACCGCAGGATGCTGCTGCAGGCCCTGGAGGAGGGCAGTATCCGCAACCTGGAAACCGAGGTGCAAACCGATACCCGCCAGGTGGTGCCGGTGCTCGCCTCGGTGGCCCGCATCAATCCGGAGATGGGAAAAGATTCCGGAGTGCTGGGTATTTTGCGGGATATTTCGGAACTGCGGCGGGCCGAGGAGAAGATCAGGCAACTTGCCTTCTACGATGTGCTCACCTGGCTGCCCAACCGCGCACTGTTCATCAACCGGCTGGAACAGGCACTGGCCGCCGGGCAGAGGGCATACCGGGAATCGGGCCTGATGTTCGCGGTGATGAACTTGGATCTCGACCGGTTCAAGATGGTAAACGACAGCCTCGGCCACCAGGTGGGAGATCAGCTCCTGGTGGCCGCGGCGAAAAGAATCAAGGAATGTCTGCGGCTTTCCGACACGGTGTCGAGGCCCAGTGGTGAATCGACCCTGGCCCGCCTCGGCGGCGACGAATTCCTCGTCCATCTGCAGGGCGTCACCCGTGCCCGGGATGCGGCGGTGGTGGCCCAACGGGTGCTGGACGCCATGGGCAAGCCATTTCTGATTGGCGACCACAAGCTTTTTGCGCCGGTCAGCATCGGCATTGCCCTCTTCCCCCAGGACGGTGACGAGGCAGAGCAGCTCATCAAACATGCCGACATTGCCATGAACACCGCCAAGCAGGCGGGCGGCGGCGGGTTTCATTTCTATGCCATGGAGATGAACGAGCAGACCCGTAGCCGGCTTACCGTCGAGAGCCGGCTGCGGACCGCGGTCCACGACAAGCGGGGGTTCGTTCTTTACTACCAGCCGAAGATCGACATGCGGGATCTCTCCGTCTGCGGGGTCGAAGCTCTGCTCCGCTGGTTCGACGAGGGCCGGATGATTTCACCAGCCGACTTCATCCCGGTGGCCGAGGAAACAGGGGTCATCGTCGCCCTGGGCGCCGATGTGCTGCGCATGGCCTGCCGTCAGGCAAAAGACTGGACGGAGCGGGGGCTGCCGCCCCTTACCATGGCGGTCAACCTGTCCGGCCGGCAACTGCGGGACGGCGGCCTGTTGCGCACCGTTTCCTCCTGTCTTGCCGAAAGCGGCATGGCCCCGGAGCTCCTCGAGCTCGAGCTCACCGAAAGTACCATCATGGAAACGGCGGAGGACAACATCAGGACCTTGATGGATCTGAAGAACCTCGGCATCCGGCTTGCCATCGACGATTTCGGCACCGGTTATTCCTCTCTGGCGTACCTGAAGCGTTTTCCCATCGACACCATCAAGATCGACCGCGCCTTCATCCGTGATATCCAGGCAGGCAGCGACGACGAGGCCATTGTGCGGGCCTCCATCGCCATGAGCCACAGCCTGAACCTGACGGTGGTGGCCGAAGGAGTGGAGAGCGAAGGCCAGGCCGACCTGCTCCACCGCATGGGGTGCGATCAGGTGCAGGGCTTTCTCTACGGACGGCCCATGCCCGCCGAGGACTTCGAACGGATGCTGGCCAGGCAGGCACGGTCGGCCTGAGAAGGTTGCCAGACAGTGGTCAGCAAAAAGAGCGGGGGGCCGTGACGCCCCCCGCTCTTTTTGTTAGTCCTTGGGTAGTTATCTCGTTTTTTTCGTCCTGCCGCCGCCTTTTGTGTCGCCGCCGGAACCGTCATTGCCGCTGCCGGTGCTGCCCACGGTGACCGCTTCACTGGTGGCCGGGTTGCCGGCTCGGTCCACCGCGCTCACCGTGTACACGGTGCCGGCGGTGCCGGCGGAATCGGTATATTGGGTCGTGGTGGTGGTGGCCAGCAGGGCGCCGTTACGGTAGACCCGGTAGAGCTCGAGGCCACTTCCTCCCTGGTTGTCGACACTGGTGCTCCAGGAGAGCGTGGCTTTGTTTCTGCGGCCCAAGGTGACGCTGGTAATGACCGGCTGGCTGGGCGGGGTGTCGTCCACCAGGAGGCTGACGCTGGCTTCCCCGGTGCGGGTGGGGCCACCGCTGGCCTCGACGGTGACGGTGCTCGTTTGGTCGGCCTGGAACTGATCGCCGGCCACGGTGAAGCGTGAGTGCCAGGAGGCGCCAGGCGCCAGGCGGCCGGTCTGCAGATCGAGGTTGGCCAGGCCCAGGGTCCGCACCCGGTAGTCAACTTCCGGGCAACCGCCGGAGTCGCCGTTGGTGACCGTTACGTCAAAAGTGGCGGTCGACGAGGTGCGGGTATAGGCAAGGGCCGGGCTGAGGCTGACCAGGGGTGGGTTTTCGAGGCAGCCGAAGCTTACCCCCACCGCCATGGAGCCGTCGGCCTGGGCGCCGAGCTGGGTGATGGTGATGCCGTTTATCTGGTCGGTGAAGCTTTCTCCGTCGGCGAGAGAGGCGATGAACAGGGTGTTGCTGTAGCCGGCGCCCCGGTAGCGGTGGATGTTCACCCGGTTCTGGTAGGTGGAGGCCAGGGAATTGTATTCGCCGAGGGCTTTGCGGTAGGAGATGAAGTAGTAGTCGTTGCTGTCTTCCTTATGGATGCGCAGGGTTCGGGGCCCGGCCACAGAGTCGGCATCCCGCTCCAGAGGCAGCAGAGAGACGGTGGTGGAGGCGGTCACGTCCACCATGCGGTTGTCCGTCGGGTCGAACCAGTTCATCTGGCCGGCATGCGGTGCGTTGAACAGATGCCAGCCCCGGGAAAGCCCCATGGGGTCCGAGTTGTCACCATACTCCGAGTCCACCACCCCGTCGTTGCCGGGATCGGTGGAGGCGTGGGCCATGCCGAGGTTGTGGCCTATCTCGTGGGCGTAAACCATACCCGATTCACCCTCGGCGATCCAGGAACGGCCGAAGCCCGACTTGTACTGGTCGCGCACGCCACTGCCCACGTTGCCGAGGCCTGCCCAGCTACAGGCCTGTTCGTTGTAGCGGGGCAGCACATAGATCCGGTGCTCGTAGAGCGACAGGTTGATGCCGGCGGCGGTGGCCGCATCGTCGGTCTGGTAGGCCCAGGTGTAGGGATCGCAGACCGAGGCCTGGGCAGCTATCTTGAAGGGGCCAAAAACGTCGGCCATGCCATCGCCGTCTCCGTCGGGCTCGAAATCGAGGGTGCCGTGGGACGCGGTGAGGTAGAGTTCGTCAACGTTGTTGGCATCCGTGTACATCTTGCCGGTAACGGAGTTGACGGAGTAGCGGCTGCTGGCTGTTGCGCCGACGAGATCCACCAGAAACACCACGGCTCGCCGGGTGGTGCCTTGCGTGGCGGTGACCTCGGCGCTGGTGGCGGCTTGGGCGGGGTCCAGGGCGGCGACGCTCTCTTCGACTTCGATGTCCCGGCCCAGGGCGCGGCCCCGCACGGTGAGGCGGTCGCCGGAGCGCAACTCCTTGGCCGGCCGCCGCTGGAAACGCAGATTGTGCAGGCGGCGGCTTCCCTCTTCCTCGAGGAGATAGCGTAGCTCTGCCTGGCCATGGTCGAAATCGTCGACAAAGAGGACCTGCACCTGGCCAGTGATTTCCACTCGCTCTCCGCTTTTTTTGGAAGCGGCAGCGGCTGGAAACGAAGTTGACAGAACAAGTACGCTGGCTAAACAACCGGCCAGCAGGAAAGCGGCAAAGCGACGGAGAGAGAAGGGAGCGGACGGCATGATTGTTCTCCTCTGGTTCTTTTACCCTGTTTTTTCAGGGATAATTCCCGCCGGGTGCGGCCCGGTGGGAGATCGGTCGAGCTCTTCAATGCAAGACGGGGACCAGAGGAGGTGGTTGCCTGGGGCCGAGCAGCGATTTTTTTGTCGCCATGGGGTATGGCTTTGGAAAAGTCCCTCGTGTCGCCGGGTGGAGGCTATGAAAAACCTCGATAGAGAGAAGAACCTTTTGACAAAATAAGGGTCGCTGCGCGATCGAGAAAAAAATTCTGTGCAGGGATGAGCTGTGAAATCGGTCGGAGGCGGAGCCGGTCGAGGTTGCTGACCTTATCCCGAGGAAGACGCCGCACAGGGAAGAGGAACCACGATGTCTCGGCAATGCCCGGTCGCGATGAACCGGCACAGCACACTACAGGCATGCACGGGGCAAGTGAAGCACCCGAGAGCCCGCCACGACACGCAGGAGATCCGGCTTTCGCGACGCCTTCATGGTTGGGCCGACCGGATGCGGGCGGAGTGTTCGAGATGGCGGTTGTGGCTGGTCGGCACTCCGGAGGCGATTGGGCCGACCCTGTCATCCAAAACAATTTCAGGGAGAAGGCGAATATTCTGCGGTCTTTCGCCGGGGGGGGGGGTGGCGAGAGGAAGGAGAAAGCCCGGTGTGCTGGCAGGGGATTTTGCCGGCTGCCGGGCTGGGAGAGGGGGCAGGTCAAGAGGCTTTTGCGGGACGGTTTTTTCACAAGACAGCAGATCGAGGCAGGGCCAATCGGAAGGCAAAAAAAATCGCTCGCAGAAGAAGCTGGGGGCGGTGCCGGCTTTTGGGCGGCGGTTTGCAGCCGATAACCGGTGGCCGGGATGTCCCGTCTACGCCTCCACCTCGCTGCAAACCGTGCGGTTGGTGCCGACCCTCTTGGCTTCCCCTAGATTTTTTTCCGCCTGGCGGAGCATGAGCTCCACATGCCGCTCGACGTTGCCGGTCATGGAGCAACCCGCCGCCCCCACGCAGGCGGTGACATGGGTGCCGCCTGCGGTGGAGGTGGCGATGGCGAGCCGCATTTTATCGGCCACCAGCTGCAACCCTTCGTGGCTGACATCGGGCAGGAAGACCAGGAACTCCTGGCCTCCGAAGCGGCCGACCACATCGGATTCTCTCCGGCAGTCCAGAAGAAGGGCCGCCAGCCGGCGGAGCAGCCGGTCTCCCTCCTGATGGCCCAAATTCTTGTTGACCGTTTTGAAGTCGTCGATGTCGACGAGCAGTACGCCGGAATGAAAGCGGTTGCGTTTGGCAAGATAACCCAGGGTGTTCATGGCGGCAATCATGCCCTGGCGGTTCATGACGCCGGTGAGTTGGTCCCGGGTGGCGTCCTCGGCCTGCTCCTTGGCATGCAGCCAGGTGCTTTCCACTGTTTCTCCCAACGCCTCCAGTTCCATGGAGGAGACCCCGTATTGCCGCATGGCCACGATAAACCGTCGGATGTGGGCCTCTTGCCTGCCCGCAGGCCCTCCATCTTCCTGGAAAAGGCCGAAGAAGTGGCGCAATCTCTCGATGGCGGGGTGCAGAAGAAGGAATTCCAGACGAAAGGCGAGCACGAACTGCTCGACGTGGGAACGGGTTCCGGAGCTCTGTTCGGTCAGGAGGCCGATTTTCTCGGATTGACCGCTCAACTCGTAGATAACCGAGGGCGGATCGGCGAAAAGCTGGGGCAGGCTGTCGTTACTGGTCATTTCGCGCAGGCTGTGCCAGCTTGCGGTCTGCTGCCTGCTTTCCTCAGCCATGTTCGCCCAGAATTCCTTGAGCTCACTGACCGCGGTGTTGGCCGCCAGGTTGTGATAGATGCCGGCGGCAAGCTGGTCGAGCTCGAGGGCGAGCTCCACGATTCTCGTGAGGTAACTGTCGCTCATGGTCTTGCTCCGCAAAGCTTTTGAGGGCCGATCCAATGGTCTGCGGCCAGAGCCGCCGAAGCTCCGGCCGTGAAACCCTCGATGCATCCTATTGTGGCCTATTCGTTAAAAAAAAACCAGGCGAAAACGTTTATCTTAGATATGGGCAAGCTGGTTCCATGGTACTTCGGCAAGAAGCGGCTCGATATCGTGCCGGCCGAGACCGAGGGGGTGGAGACTTTTTTCGAGAGGCACCGGGTCGAGGTTTCGCAGACCGCCGCCGGGCTCGACCAGGGGCGCGAGGGTGTTGGCCAGTGCCACCACATGGAGCAGAAAACGAAGCTCGGGTGCCACGGCTTCGGGGGCATGGTGGGAGCCGACGGCGGCCACGATGTCGGTGGGCAGATCCCAGTATTCCGCCAGCTGCCGGCCCACCTCCTGGTGGTCGACGCCCAGGATTTCCCTTTCCAGGGCAAGAAGGCTGCCGCCGGAGCGCAGGGCCTCGAAATAGAAGTGTGGTGCCTTGCCGGAGAGATGGGTGTCGAGGACGATCTTGCCGATATCGTGGAGCAGGGCCGCGGTATAGGCAATGGACGGATGGGCCCTGCCGGTCTTCTGGGCGATGGTTTTGGCGAGATGGGCCACGGAGACGGCATGACGAAAGAGTCCGCCGCGCCGCAGGGCATAACCGCCCGCCTCCTGCATGAACAGGGTGTCGAGGCAGAGGGAGAGGGCCATTTCGAGAATGTTGTTCTCACCAAGCAGAACCAAAGCCCGGTGGATGGAGGCGATGTCCCGCCAGCCGAAGAAAGAGGAATTGCAGAACTTGAGGATCTTGGCGCTCAGAACCTGATCCTGGCTGACCTCCAGGGCCAGCTCATCGAGGCAAGAGTCACCGGCGTGGATGAGGCGGATGATTTTCAGCGCCACCTGGGGAATGGCCCGGGTCCGGCGGATGGCGAATTCTATTTCGTCAGCGTTTGGGAAGGCGATGGTTTCGGTCGCCGGGGGGTGCTGGGCATCGCCGAAAACCGGCTCGATGTTGGCCTGCCAGATGCTGGTGTCGAGGATGAGGCGGGCCCCGAAATAGCCTCCGGTATCTTCGCCCTGGATGGGGATGGAGTTTTCCCTGAGCAAGCGGAAGACGATGTCGCTGGTGCGGCCGCCTATGTCGAGGGCGAGATCGTGCTGGGAGACGGGGCCGGTGAGGGCGCCGCCGGCCACTGCAGCCTGCAGCCGGTCGGGCCGGGCACCGGCCTCGATGAGCTGGGCGATGAAGACGGGGAGACCGGTCTCGGCGAAATGGAAGATCTGCCAGTCGGGCACCGGGCTCTGGGGGGCCGGCAGAAGGCAGTGGAGAATGCCGCCAACACCGGCCTGTTGGTCGTAGCAGGCAACTCCGACGCAGGTGCCGAGCAGGGCGATGAGTTTTCGGGGCTGGCCCTGGACGATTACCCGGTCGCCTGCCACCACGTACTCTTCGGGGTGGTTCCTGGGGAAAACCGGTGAGCTTGAATGGCGTTGGGGCATGGTGGCGATTTCGCTCTTAAAGAGAGGGCCTGGGGGAACAAGGAGGCGCGGCCTGAGCCAAGCCGGGGAGCGGCGGCCGGGGGGCATGCCCGTGCGGACATCAGGTCTTCAGTTGGGCCAGAAGGACTTTCTGCCGTTCCACCAGCTTCATGAGCGTCGGGTCCTGGGAAGAGGCCACGGCCTGCTCCACGGCCCGCTGTACTTCCTTGATCTCCTCCAGCCTGTGGCGCAGGGCGACGACGGTGGTGTCGACGTTGTTGGCAAAGGATTGCAGGATGTCGTCGTTACGGATGTGTATGCGTTTGGCGAGGTCGCCGTTTCTCACGGTTGCCAAATCCACTTCGATCCGGTGGAGGGGGCCGGCGATTTTCTGGGGGATGAAGAGAGCGGCGAGAATGCCGCTCAGCAGGCTCACCAGAGTGCCGGCCACCACCACAGGCAGCAGAAGGTCGCTCACGCGCCGGATCTTGATATGGGCGTCGAAGAAGGAAGCGGTGATCTCGGTGCGGGCATAGAAATAGAGGATGAGGGCGGCCACCAGGGAGCAGAGGGCCACGGTGAGGAGCATGCGCTTCAGCATCCAGAGCTGGAACTGCCGCTGGATGCCGAGATTGAGTTTTTTACGCCGGTATGGTTTCGAGGATGCTGAAGTGCTCATGGCAGATCCGTAGGCTGGAGGTTGGTGCGTGGAGAGGACATTAGCTCAAATCCTTGTGGCAGCCGATGCAGAGCTCTCTGCTGGTCCGTCGCCGCAGACGGTAAGGGTTGTCGGAGCCGTGCTCTTCGTGGCAGGTGATGCAGCTTATCCGCCCGTTGGGCAGGGTCTGGTAGTCGGCGGGCAGGCGCATGCCGGGTTTCGGCGAAACATTGACGGGATGCGAGGACATCTCGTCCGGGGGATGGCAGGCCGCGCAACTCTCGGTACTGGCCCGGATCCAGCTGCCGAGCAGGGGGTGATCGGCGGGAACCGTCGAGGGCCGTGCGGCGGCGTCGGGGTCGGGATCGGTGCCCACTGCCAGGGTGGCGGGGCGGGAAAGGGTAACCTTGAGAAGATAAGCGCCGTCGTGGCGGAAAAAGTGCGGTGTGAGTTGCAGCGGTCCTTGCTGGCCGGCACCACCGGCGGTCACCGTGCGGTTGCCGGATTTGAGGCTGCTGGCGGTGGAGAATTGAAAGGTTGCGGAGCGGCTGCGGTTGCCGAAGAGATCATCGCTTTCTATGGCAAAGGAGTAGGTGGAGTTGGGCTTCAGGGCGAGCAGGGTCGCCTGGTGGGCCTTGGTATATTGCTGGCCGATTTCCGCCGACTGGTCGAGGTCGCCGATCCCGAAATGGACGGCGCCCACGGTGTATTCATCGGTCTGCCACGTGATGGTGGCGGTGGTGAAGAGAGCCCGGGTGACGTCCCCGACGGTAACGTCGCTGATCGCCGGCGGGGTATGGTCGTTTTCGAGAAGTTCCATGTCGCCGGCCGCCGGTACCGAGAGCCGGAACCCTTGCGGTTCCCTGCTCTCGTGGTCCGCCTCGCCGAAGAGGAGCGGGCCGCAGTCCGCCGCGTTCAGCCGGAACCAGTGGGTTGTTGCCGGGGTCTGACCCTTGGCCAGCCACTTGACCGTGGCCGGCAGAGGAGAGGCGCCGTCGGTGATTCCATGGCAACTCATGCACTGCTGCTGGCGGAACGGATTGTGGATATACCTTTTCTTTACAATCCGGGCGGTGAGCTCGGCATGGCAGGCGACGCAGTGCTGCCCACCGGCTCCGGAGGCACTGGAGACGGAAGCAAGAAGAAGCGTGGCGGCGACAAGCCACAAGGTGATGGTGCCGGAAAGGGCTCTGACCCTGTCCTGGGCAGCCGGGCCGGCGGAAAGGTGCTGAAAACAGCCGGCTGGATTACGGAAGAATCTCTTCGTTTGTCCGTGCATAGCCCCCGATTCTATTAATTTTTTCGGAAAAACCAAGAAAAAAGCGAATCCGCCGCTCTGTAACGATCTTTTCGCCCCTGTCTCATTGCCGCTTGTGGCAGAGCAGGCAGCGGTATTTCGGTGGGTGGTCGGCGGGCAACGGATAAACACCCTCCGGGTGATGGCATTCTTCGCAGAATTTTTCGGCCTCTTTCTTGTCCATGGTCTGGAAACGGGCGTGGTCGTCGTTGACCGGGACCTTTCTGGTGGTCTCCTCCGGGGCGTTCAGCAGGAAGAGAACGATTCCGGCCCCCACCACGAGAAAGAGGATGTTGTAGAGCAGGGTGTTTTTCTTTTTTTCCGGGGGCATCTGCAACCTCACAGGGGGCTTGGCCGGGTCCTGAGCCTTGGAGGCGGGCGCGGCGATTGGGTAAATAAGGGTGGTGTCAGTCGGTCAACTCGAGCATTGTAAACGAAAAAAGGCGGCTTCGCAGCGCCAAAAGCAGGGATTCGGAGATCATCAGGTTCAGGGTGCGGCTGCGGCCCGCAGTGTCGAGAAGGAGGCGGTGGCGCCGGTGTTTGCTGAGCAGCCTTTCAAGCCCATGCTGGCCACTGGCGGGCAAAAGGATGGCCCGGGCCGCTGCTTCACCGGAGACGATGGCCGGGTACATGCCCTCGCCGGTAAGGCCCGAGGCAAGGCCCGCGGCGTCGCCCACCAGGAATTTGTTGCCGAACCGCCAGCCGCGGAAATCGAAGTTGATAATACCGGCCCGGGGCTGCAGGCCTTCGAAAGAGATGCCTCGAACGCCGGCCCAGTTCCGGAGCGCCTCGAGCAGGAGCCGCGGAGAAAGCCTCTCCCGGTCCGCGTAGGCACCGATGGAGGCAAAACCGTTGTAGGGAAAGATCCAGGCGTAGCCGTTTTCGAACAGCCGGTGGTCGAGGTGCCATTCCATGCGCGGGAAGTCGCCTGGAACCAGAAAGTGAACGCCGGCCCCCAGCCGCTCGACGGGCAACCTCAGGTAGCGCCGGACCAGGGATCCACTGCCGTCGGCACCCACCAGAAAACGATAGGAGAACCGTCCCCGGTCGGTGCGGACGAAATCGGCGCCGATCTCCAGAGCCCGGGTGGAGTTCATCACCGTGGCACCGGCCCTGATGGCCGCTTGCAGCATCCAGTTGCCGAGAGTTTCCCGGCGCACGGTGGAGATGATCGGGGCCGGCGAGCGGACCACGATGCTCTGGTGGGCCGAGAAAATATGCTGTTCGGGAAAGGAGCGGTCGATCACCCCGGCATCCACCCGGTTGCAAAGGCCGCTCCAGGTGATGCCGCCGCCGCAGACCTTGGGGCCGACGGTTCGGTTTCGCTCGAGAACGAGTACATCCATGCCGGCCGCTGCCAGTCGGGCGGCACAGGCAAGGCCGCCGGGGCCGGCGCCGATGATGATGGTGGTATAGCTCTGGTGCATAGAGGCCGCCTGTTCCGTGGTGCGAGTGAAGCTGGGGAATGCGCCGCAAAAGTATACATCCAGGGCCGGGGATTGGCAACTTTCCACGGCCCAGGGCACGCCGTTGCGGGCGGCCGTCTTTTAGCGTACCCTGAGGCTCGGAAAGAAGGTGCGGGCCGTACTGTTTTCGATGCCGGCCAGGGGCCCGCTTCCACACAAGAAAACACGGTAAAAAGAAATGAGCCGACAACAGTTTCCCGGCCCCCCGAGGTTCTCCCTTTGGCTGTTTCTCTTCGTGGCGGTTCTCGCCTTCTGGCTCGGGGGGCGTCTGGCTAACCGGCCCCTGCGCGACCCGGCGGCCGAGCCGCGGTTGGTTGCCGCACGGGGCGACCTGGCTGCCGACGAACGGACCACCATCGACATCTTTCGCACGGCCTCGCCGTCGGTGGTCTACATCACCAGCATCGAGCTGCGTCGGTCCCTGTTCAGCCTCAACGTGTACGAAATTCCCCAGGGCACGGGCAGCGGCTTTGTCTGGGACCGCCAGGGGCGCATCGTCACCAATTATCACGTGATCGGCGAGGCCAACCGGGTGGAGGTGACCCTGGCCGACCAGTCGACCTGGGAGGGGGAACTGGTGGGGGTGGCGCCGGACAAGGATCTGGCCGTACTCCAGATCCAGGCGCCGGCCGAACGATTGCAACCGATCCCCATGGGCGATTCCGACGTCCTGCAGGTGGGCCAGAAGGTCTATGCCATCGGCAATCCCTTCGGCCTCGACCACACGCTTACCGCCGGTATCGTCAGTGCCCTCGGCCGCGAGATCGAGGCGGTGACTGGCCGCACCATCCAGGGAGTGATCCAGACCGACGCCGCGATCAATCCCGGCAATTCCGGTGGGCCGCTGCTCGACAGCGCCGGGCGCCTGATCGGGGTCAATACCGCCATCTACAGCCCCTCGGGGACCAGCGCCGGCATCGGCTTTGCCGTGCCGGCGGCGGAGGTGAACCGGGTGGTGCCTGAGCTCATCCGCTACGGCCGTTTGGTCCGGCCGGGTCTGGGGGTGGTCATCGCCAACGAGCAGATCGTCCGCCGGCTCGGTTTGCACGGCGTGCTGCTCATCGAGGTCTTGCCCCGCAGCGCCGCGGCCAGGGCAGGGCTGCGGGGGACCACTCGCCGGCGGGGCGAACTGGTGCTCGGTGACCTTGTCGTCGGGGTTAACGGCAGCCCGGTGGCCACCTACGACGAGCTGCGCAACGAGCTCGAACGCCATGAAGTGGGGGAGACGGTACGGCTCGATGTGGTGCGCGACGGCGGGGGACTGTCCGTGGAAATCGTGCTCGAGGCGGTGGAGTGATAAAAAGGAAAATGGGACAGGCCGGAGGATAACGGAAAAACGCTTGGCAGAGAAGGGCGGTTCTTGGTGAGCCCGCCGGGCAGGGGCGATCAGCGCCGCAGCGACTGGCGTTTGAGCCGGGCGTATTCCCGCATGCTGCTGGCCTGATCGGTCTCGTCGACGATTTCGAGGCCGACGATCTCCTCGATGATGTCCTCCATGCTGATCACCCCGGTAACCGAGCCGTATTCGTCCACCACCACGAACAGGTGTTGGTGCCGCTCGAAAAAGTCGAGAAGTACCTTATTGAGCGGCGCCGCTTCGGGAACGAAATGGACCGGTTGCATTATGGCGGTCAGTTTCAGGTCCAGGTCGCCGGCGGCAAGATGCATCATGACGTCTTTGCGGAGCACGATGCCGACAATGTCGTCGGAGTCGGTGTCGTAGACCGGCACCCGGCTGTGGCGGCTCCACTTGTCCTCCATTTCATGGGCCTCGGCAACCGTCATGTGCTCGCTGAGCAGGAAGGTGACGGTGCGGGGGGTCATCACCTGGCGCACCGTCTTCTGGCGCAGCTCGAGAATATTGGTAATGACTTTTTCCTGCTGCGGGTCGATGCCGCCGGATTTGCGGCTCAGCATGGCAATGGCGCGGACCTCTTCGGCGGTGGCCAAGGCCTCCTGGCCGCTCTTGGGGATGAGGCCGGTCACCGCCTGGCTGAGCCAGATGAGCGGCGAGAGGGCGAAGACCAGCCAGCGCACCGGAAAGGCGATGAGCGGCGCCAGGTTCTTGGCGTAGGCAACCCCCACGGTTTTCGGAAGGATCTCCGAGAAGAGCAGGATGCTGAAGGTGAAGACGGTGGTGAACCAGACCAGGTTCTCCTGGCCGAAGACGCCGGTTGCCGAGGCGCCGGCCACCGAGGCACCCATGGTGTTGGCGATGGTGTTCAGGGTGAGGATGGCGACGATGGGGCGGTGGATGTTGGAGCGGAGTTTTTTCAACAGGATGCCGCTCGGCTTGCCTTGTTGGGCGAGCATTTCGATGTGACTGAGGGGCACCGCGTACAGAATGGCCTCACAGAAGGAACAGAGGGCCGAGATCACCAGGGCGCTGGCCACGGCCAGGCAGAGTTGCAGGAGCACTTCCTAATTCCTCCGGTTACAGTCTTTGCGGGTGGGGGGAAAATGGTTTGTCTCCTTCCGTGGCACGGGATTCCGGCAGCTGGCTCGGTAGCGCTCTGCCGGCGGCGGTGCGGACCGGCCGGGGGAGTTTCTGCCGCGGGGGAAGGACGCGCTCCATGGGAGGTGGAACAGCCATAACGGGACACAGGGGCGAAGAGCGTTGCAGGCGTTTAATAGGATGGCCAGTCGCCGCTAAAGTATGGTAAAGAGAAAAACCGTTGCCGGGGAGAAGAAGAAACGAAAGGCATTGTATCGAAAAGAGGGCAAAGACGAAAGGAAAAAGGAGTGTGACAGATGATTAAGGTCACCCGGAAGACCCCGGAGAGTTACCGGGGTGACATGGTCGTTTTTTTTGACACCGAGGAGCCGGGTACGGGCGCAGAGCTGCCTGCCGGGCTCCGGCAGCGGCTCGAACGTGCCCGGAAAGTTGGCGATTTCAAAGGAAAGGAAGGAGAAACTTTGCTGCTCTACCCCGAGGCGGACTGGGGTTTTACCGCCGACAGAATTCTGGTGGTGGGTCTTGGCAAACCGGTAGCCGGAGACGGCGAGGCCGGCATCCGGCGGCGCGAGTCGCTTCGCAAGGCAGGGGGCACCTCGTCGGCCACCGCCCTGAAGCTCAAGGTACAGCAGCTTTTCGTTGCCTTGCCCACCGGCACCGTGCTGCCGGCGGACGAGGAGGCCGAGGCCCTGGTGGAAGGACTTGTGCTCGGGTCTTACCGTTTTGACCGTTACAAGAGTGCGGAAAAAGACAACGACCGGCCGCGCAAGATCAAGGAGATCGCCCTCTGGGCCGGCACCACCTCGGTGCGCCGTGGCGTCAACCGGGGCAGGGTGGCGGCGGAAGCGGCCTGCGCTGCCCGGGACATGGCCAACGAGCCTGCCAACAAGTGGACGGTTGTTTCCTTTGCCCGGTACGGAGAACAGCTTGCCGAGCGCTACGGCCTGTCCTGCCGGGTTTTCGCCGTCGCCGAACTGGCAGGCCTCGGCATGGGTGGGATTATTGGCGTGGGCAGCGGTTCCGCCGATACGCCGCGGCTGGTGGCGGTGGAGTATATCACCGACCGTAAGGCTCCCACCCTGCTCCTGGTCGGCAAGGGGATCACCTTCGATTCCGGCGGTATCTGCATCAAGCCCAGTGCCGGTATGGAGGAGATGAAGTACGACATGTGCGGGGGCGCGGCGGTGCTTGCCGCCATGCAGGCGGTGGCCGAAGAGCGGCCCGTTGGCCTCAATGTGGTGGCTCTGGTGCCGGCGGCCGAAAACCTGCCGGGGCCGGCCGCCCTCAAACCGGGGGACGTTATCCATCTCTACGGTGGCAAGACCGTCGAGGTGGTGAACACCGATGCCGAGGGTCGCCTCATCCTGGCAGACGCCCTGGCCTTCGGCATCGACAAGTACAAGCCGGTTGCGGTGGTCGATATCGCCACCCTCACCGGCGCCGTAGTGGTGGCCCTCGGCCATCACCGCACCGGGCTCTTCGCCAACGACGACACGCTTGCCGAGCGGCTCAAAAAGGCCGGCGACCGAAGCGGCGAACTGCTCTGGCAGTTGCCCTTGGGCGAGGAGTACACCAAGATGCTCAAATCCGAGGTGGCCGACCTGAAAAACATCGGCGACCGCTCGGCGGGCTCCATAACCGCCGCCGCCTTCCTGCAGGAGTTCGTCGGCGAGGTGCCCTGGGCCCACCTGGATATCGCCGGCACCGCCTGGAACTACACGGAAAAATCCTATGTGCCCAAGGGCCCCTCGGGCAACGGTGTGCGGACCTTGGTCGAGTTGGTGCGCGGTTGGTGAAGTGAGGCTCTGAACCGGAGCCGAGCGACAGGAAAAAAACTTTCTTTCGGTGCCACAATGTGTTACCTTTAGCCACTCGAAAACAGGGCGGGGGCTGGACCGCGGGGCTACCCGAGCAACAGCCAGAAAAGGAGGGTATCACAATGACGACGAACATGGACCGACGGTTGGAATTACGTAAAGCACCCGAAACCCTGCTGACCCTCACCCTCTCGGCCAGGGACAGCGGCCAGGAGTATTACGGCATCGTCAACGATCTCAGCGACGGTGGCTTCGGGGTGGCGGTGCCGACCCGGCTGGAACGGGGCACCCTGGTCGAGATCTTCATGGACAACACCAGGGGCTCGGTCTTCGGCGAGGTCTGCTGGTGCACCACCGACCAGTGGCTCGAGGATTGCTACCTGCTGGGGATAAAAGCCCTTTCCCCCCTGACCCACTAGTGGCTTTGTGCGGTTCATCGCGACCGGGAATTGTTGAGGCATGGTGGTGCCGCGCAAGGCGCGAAAATGATGGCAGAGCTCCGTTGTGCCGAATTTTTCGCAACACAGCGAGGAGCCGCGAGGGACAATAATCATGTGACGGGATTAACCAAACAGGGTTCGATGAGGTCGGGAAGGGGACGATCTTCCGCGGCGTGGCGGGATCTCGGGTGCTCGACACCACCACTTCCTGCCTCTCGAATTTTTGCTTAGCCAGTTTCAACGCCACGATGGACTTCTTCTGAGTCCATCAACCCGTAGTTTTGTCGAAAATCATGTGTTGTTTCGCGCCGGGTATCCCTGTTCGGGGAGAGCCCGGTTTTTTTTTTTCAGGAAGCGGCGACCAACTCGAAGGCGGCGGCGAAGAGCTGCTTGCTGTAGGGGTGCTGGGGGTCGCTGAAAATCTGGTCGGCAGGGCCGCATTCGACGATGCGGCCCTGTTGCATGACCGCCACCTCGTCGGCCAGGGCCCGCACCACCCGCAGGTCGTGGGAGACGAAGAGGTAGGTCATCCGGTGCTTTTCCTGCAGGTCGCGGAGCAGCTCGATGATCTGGGCCTGGATCGTCATGTCGAGAGCACTTGTCGGTTCGTCGAGCAGGATGAAGCGCGGCTTGAGGGCGACGGCCCGGGCGATGGCGATGCGCTGGCGCTGGCCGCCGGAGAATTCGTGGGGGTAGCGGTCCGCCATCTGGGCGACGAGACCCACCTCCTGCAGGGCCTTCTCGACGAGCAGCCTGCGTTCCTGCCGGCCGCGGCCGATGCCGTGCACCGCCAGGCCTTCGGCGATGATGGCCTCCACGGTGAGCCGCGGCGACAGCGACGAGAAGGGGTCCTGGAAGACCACTTGCAGTTCGCGCCGCAGCCGCCTGAGGTCCCCGCCCCTTAGAGCGGCGAGATCCACCGGGTTGCCTTTTTCGTTGAAATAGCGGATCGCGCCCCGGCTGGCGAGCAGCCGCAGAAGGGAAAGCCCCAGGGTGCTCTTGCCGGAACCCGATTCGCCGACGATGCCGTAGGTGGTGCCCTCGCGCACGGTGAGGCTCACCCCGTCCACCGCTTTGACGTGTCCCACGGTTTTTTTCAAAAAACCTCTCTTTATCGGGAAAAAGCACCGCAGGCCGTCTGTTTCGAGAAGCGGCGGCCGTTCGCCCTTCTGCCGCGGCCGTCCGGCCGGCCGGCTGCCGAGCAGGTGGATGGTGTACGGGTCACGGGGGGAGGCGAAGATTTTTTTGGTGGCGCCCTGCTCGACGATCCGGCCGTCGTGCATGATGCAGACGTTCTCGGCGATTTTTTCCACCATGGGCAGATCGTGGGTGATGAGCAGCACCGCCATCTCGAATTCCCGCTGCAGGTCGCCTATCAGCTCCAGGATCTGGGCCTGGATGGTGACGTCAAGCGCGGTGGTGGGCTCGTCGGCAATGAGCAGCCGCGGCCGGCAGGCAAGGGCCATGGCGATCATCGCCCGCTGGCGCTGGCCGCCGGAGAGCTGGTGAGGAAAAGAGCGGAAGCGGCTCTCTGGCTCGGGGATGCCGGTGCGGCCGAGAAGCTGCACCGCCTTTTCCTCTGCTTCCCTGCGGTTGAGGCCCTGGTGCAGAAGGAGCGGTTCCACCAGCTGGTGGCCGATGGAATAGACCGGGTTCAGGGCGGTCATCGGCTCCTGGAAGATCATGGCGATGCGGTTGCCGCGCAGGCTCCGCATCTCGGCATCGGCAAGGGAGAGGATCTGCCGGCCCTCGAAGCGGATGGAGCCGCTGGTGTCCACCGCCGCGTTCTGCTCGAGAAGCCGCAGCACCGAGAGCGCGGTTACCGATTTGCCGGAGCCGGATTCACCGACCAGGGCCATGGTCTCGCCCGCCTGCATGGCAAACGAGATCCCGTGCAGCACCGGGATCCGGCCCTGGTCGGTGCGGAAGGCAAGGCTCAGGTTCTGCACCTCGAGCAATGGGGTTGTTGCCGGGCTGGTCATCCTTTGCCCTCGGAGCGGATCTTGCGTGGATCAAAGGCTTCGCGCAGGGCCTCGCCGATGAAGATGAGCAGCACCAGGGTGCCGACCAACACCACAAAGGTGGTGAGGCTGAGCCACCAGGCCTCGATGTTGGCCTTGCCCTGCTTGAGGAGCTCACCGAGGCTCGGGGTGGAGGGAGGAACGCCCAGGCCCAGGAAATCGAGGGAGGTCAGCGCCAGAATCGCCGCCGACATCCGGAAGGGCAGAAAGGTGATGACCGGGGTCATGCCGTTGGGAAGCAGGTGGCGGGCCATGATGGTCAGGTTCCCCACCCCCAGGGCGCGGGCGGCGGTGACGTAGTCCATGTTGCGGCCCTTCAGGAACTCTGCCCGGACATAGTCGGAGAGCCCCATCCAGCCGAAGAGTGAGAGCAGGATGAGCAGAAGCCCCACCGAGGGCTCGAAGATCGAGGCGAAGATGATCAGCAGATAGAGCTCGGGCATGGAGCTCCAGATCTCGATGAAGCGCTGCAGCACGAGATCGGTGCGGCCCCCGAAGTAGCCCTGCACGGCGCCGGCCGCGATGCCGAGCGCGGTGCCCACCAAGGTGAGGGCGAAGCCGAAGAGCACCGACAGCCGGAAGCCGTAGATGAGCCGGGCCAGCACGTCGCGGCCTCGGTCGTCGGTGCCCAGCAGGTTGGTGCGGGTGGGCGGCGACGGTACCGGGCCGTCGATTTCCAGGTTGATGGAGTCGAAGGAATGGGGGTTGGGTGGGAAGAGAGCGAAGTTGTCCCCTTCTTCGAGCCGTGCGCGGATGAAGTTGTCCCGGTAGTCGGTTTCGGTGTCGAAATCGCCGCCGAACACGGTTTCCGGGTAGGCGACGAGCAGCGGGAAATAGCTGCTCCCCTCGTAGCGCACGAGAAACGGTTTGTCGTTGCTGAGAAATTCGGCAAAGAGCGAGAGCAGCAGCAGGGCGGAGAACAGAATCAGGCTGAAAAACCCTCTCTTGTTCCGCCGGAAGCGGCGCCAGCGGCGGCGGGCGAGGCTGTCTCGGGGGGCGGCCAGGTTCATTCGACGCTCTCGAAGGTGATCCGTGGGTCGACCAGCACATAGCTCAGATCGGAAAGGAGCCGGGAGAACAGGCCGATGATCGTGAAGAAATAAAGAGTGCCAAGCACCACCGGGTAATCACGGTTGATCACCGACTGGTAAGCGAGCAGCCCCATGCCGTCGAGGGAAAAGATCGACTCGATGAGCAGGCTGCCGGTGAAGAAGGCGGTGATGAAGGAGCCGGGAAAACCTGTGATGATCGGGATGATGGCGTTTCTGAAGACGTGGCCGTAGAGCACCCCGTTTTCGGAAAGACCCTTGGCCCGGGCGGTGATCACATACTGCTTGTGGATTTCCTCGAGGAAGCTGTTCTTGGTGAGCAGCGTCATCACCGCCAGGCTCCCCACGGTGCTGGCGGTGATCGGCAGCACCATGTGCCAGAGGTAGTCGAGGATTTTTTCGATGAGGGAGAGCTCGGCGAAATTGTCGCTCACCAGGCCGCGCAGCGGAAATATATTCCAGAAGGAGCCGCCGCCGAACAGCACGATGAGCAGGATGGCGAGCACGAA
>JBFHWX010000016.1:0-31121 GCA_041599275.1 Desulfobulbales bacterium
GCCAACATCTCGTTCGTGACGAGCGCCCACGCCCTGAAGCAGCTCCCGGCCCCGGAACACCCGGAAATCGCCTTTGCCGGCCGCTCCAACGTCGGCAAGTCGACCCTTCTCAACCGGCTCTGCAACCGGCGCAATCTCGTCAAGGTGAGCGCCCGGCCCGGCAAGACCCAGAGCCTCAATTACTTCCTGGTCGATGACAGCCTCTACCTGGTTGACCTGCCCGGGTACGGCTACGCCAAGGTGCCCAAGGGCATGCAGCATGGCTGGCAGGAGCTCATCACTTCCTACCTCTCCACCCGCAGCACCCTGCGCTGCGTGGTGGTGCTGGTCGACATCCGCCACGAGTTGAAGGCTTCGGACCTGCAGCTCGTCGACTGGCTGCGCCACCAGGGGCGTTCTTATCTCATGGTTTACACGAAGGCCGATAAGTTGTCGGCCAACGATCGGTTGAAACAAAGGGCCGCGTTGGATGCTGGTTTTTCTGCATCCGACCGGAATCGCGTTGTTTTTTCTGGAAAGACCGGTGATGGCCGCACTGAGTTGCTTGAGTTGCTTGACACTTTCCTGTGAGAGTGGTAAGCACAAAGACTCGGGTCGCACAGAACCGAAGTAGTCCCTGCAGCAGCACTGGGGAGTGAAAGAGGATTCCTGTAAAAAGAGTGTACCCATGGGTGGTTGCCCCGCCTTTGCAGAGGTACGTTTTTGCTGAGAATCCCGCTGGGGAATACGAAAGTTCCGGTGACGCGGCCTGCGGCATATCATGGTGCCGAAACCCTTATGGAAGGAAGGACTTTTTCCCTATGGCAGAGTTTTCGTCGTTGCCGTGCTGGCAGATCATGAAATGTGACCAGAAGGAATCCTGCCCGGCCGGCGAGGAGAACGATTCCGGCCTCGAGTGCTGGGAAATTGCTCGGCATCTCGGTGACCACCGCACGGCCTTCGACGTCTGCCGCGACTGCATCGTCTATATGCTGAAAAAAGACAACTCCCTGCTTTCCCCAAAAGAAATACAAAACATCATGGTTCGCAAGGGCGTCTGTACCCTGGCGCCGCCGGCGTAGTCCGGGCCATATGGAAATTTCGGAGCGTTTCACCTGCGGCTCCGTGCCGTTTACCAGAGGCTGTATTCGTCTGAAACCTTGAGAGAAGGGGAGGAAACAGGATGGCTATCAGTGGTGAGTGGCCGTGTTGGGAAATCATGAAGTGTGAGGGGACCGAGAGTTGTCCCGCCCGTCTGGATCCCGACACCCCATGCTGGGAAATAGCCCAAAGCCTGGGCGACTATCGAAGCGCCTTCCACATCTGCAACGACTGCATCGTCTTTCTTCTCAAACAGCGCAACGAGGTGCTTTCCGAACGGGAGGTTCGCACTATCATCGAGCGCAAGGGCGTCTGCGCCCTGGCTTAGCTTTTTTCCTTCTCCAGTTTCTTCCTGGGACGTTCAACGCTCCCCCGGGGGGCCCCAACCACCGCCGCCCGGCGTTCTGATCTCCAGCACGTCATCGGGGCCCGCGTCGAACTGCACCTTGCCGGCCAGCAGAACGGTTTTCCCCCCTTTCCGCCGCAGCCGGTTCTGCCCCCTGCCGCCCCCGCCGCCCCCCCCGAGCCCATAGGGTCTGGTCCGTCTTCTTTCCGTGAGCAGCGATACCCTGGCATTTTCCAGAAAACGGTAAGTCCGGCGGATGCCAGCGCCGCCCCGGTGGCGTCCGGCACCACCGGAATCCCGCCACAGGCCGTAGTGCTCGATCCGTAGCGGATAGGCATGCTCCAGCGCCTCCACCGGCGTGTTCATGGTGTTGGTCATGTGGTTGTGCACACCGTCGAGACCGGCCCGTTGGGGGCGCGCCCCCATGCCGCCACCAATGGTTTCGTAATAACTGTAGTCGCAGCCGTGTCCGGAATCGAAGCCGCCGATGGCGACGTTGTTCATCGAACCGCAGGAAGCGGCCGGGATCTGCAGCGGCACCGCCTGGGCCAAAGCGCCGAGCAGGGTGTCGACGATCCTCTGGGAGGTCTCTACGTTGCCGGCCGCCACCGGCGCAGGTTTCCCGGCATGCAGCAGGCTGCCGGGCCTGGTGCGTACCGCCAGGGGCCGGTAGGAACCGTGGTTGATCGGGTACCCCTCGCCCAGCAGGCACTGGAAGACGTAGGTGGTGGCCGAGACGGCCACCGAAGGCACGGTGTTGAGGGGGGCCAGTACCTGGTCGCAGGTTTGCCTGAAATCGGCCTCGGCCATATCCCCCTCGATGGTGAGGGTAAGGTGGATCGCCAGGGGCGGGGAGCCGAAGCCGTCGGAATCCAGGTAATCGGTGAAGGAATAGACGCCGTCGGGAATGGAGCCCACCACCTTGCGCATCAGAATTTCGGCGTACCCTTTCAGCTCGTCGATGTACTCCTGCAGCCTGGCAAGGCCATGGCGGGAGAGCATCTCTTCGAGCCTCGTTCGCCCTCGGCGCAGGGAGGCGAGCTGGGCCCGCAGGTCTCCCCGCCGCTCGACCGGGTTGCGGACCCGGGAGAGAAAGGAGTCGAGGAACTCCCGCTGCTCGATGCCGCCGCAAAGCAACCAGGTGGGAGAGATGAGTACTCCTTCCTGGTCGATGGAGGTGGCAAGTCCCATGGATCCGGGCGCCTGGCCGCCAACGTCGGCGTGGTGGGCCCGGTTCATGACGTAGAAGGCAGGCGCGTCCTCGCCACCGGCGAACACCGCCTCGATCACCGTGATGTCCGGCAGGTGGCTGCCGCCCTGAAAGGGATCGTTGACAATGCACACGTCCCCAGGCTGAAAGCGGTGGCTCTTGAGGACATGGTCGAGGGTGAGGGGCATGGCCCCCAGGTGCACAGGGATATGGGCGGCCTGGGCGACGAGCTCGCCGTGCCGGTCGAAGAGAGCGCAGGAAAAATCGCGACGCTCCTTGATGTTGGGAGAAAACGAGGAGCGGGCCAGAACAATGCCCATCTCTTCGGCAATGGAGGTGAAGAGTTTGTTGAAGACCTCGACTTCGATAACGTCGGCCATGGAAACAGCGAAAAGCCTCGGGAGATCAGGTCTGTTCTGATTTGAGCACCGACAGGAAGGCGCGCTGCGGGATGTCGACGTTACCCACGGTCTTCATCCGCTTTTTGCCGGCCTTCTGTTTTTCCAGGAGCTTGCGCTTACGGCTGATGTCGCCGCCGTAGCATTTGGCGGTGACGTCCTTGCGAAGCGCCGCGATATTGGTGCGGGCCACGATGGCGGAGCCGATGGCAGCCTGGATGGCGATTTTGAACATATGTCTGGGGATCTCTTCCTTCAGCCGCTCGCAGGCGTTCAGGCCGCGTTCCCGGGCCCGGGAGCGGTGGGTGAGCTGGGAGAGGGCATCGACCCGCTCGCCGTTGACCAGGATATCGAGTTTGACCAGATCGCTGGGCCGGTAGTCGGTGAGTTCGTAGTCAAAGGAGCCGTAGCCCTGGGTGATGGACTTGAGCTTGTCGTAGAAATCGTAGATCACTTCGGCCAGCGGCAATTCGACGGTGAACTCGATGCGGCCGGGGCTCGGGTAGTAGTAGTGGGTGTTCTCTCCCCGCCGTTCCATGGCGAGATTCATGACGGCGCCCATGTAGCGCTCCGGAAAGAGCAGCGAGGCCTTGATGTAGGGCTCCTCCACCCGCTCGATGATGGTGGGGTCGGGGAAATAGCTGGGGTTGTCGATTTCGAGCATCCTGCCGTCGTTGAGGTAGAAGTGATAGAGCACCGTCGGCACGGTGAGGATGAGGGAGATGTCGAACTCACGCTCCAGCCGTTCCTGCACCACCTCCAGGTGAAGGAGGCCGAGAAAACCGCAGCGGAAGCCGAAACCGAGGGCCGAGGAGGAGTCTTTCTGGAACGACAGGGCGGCGTCGTTGAGTTTCAGCTTCTCGAGGGCAGAGGCAAGATCCTCGTAGTCGTCGGTGGAGATCGGATAGATGGACGAGAACACCACCTGCTTGATCTCCTGAAAGCCCTCGAGGGCAGTGGTGCAGGGCCTGTCTCTCAGGGTGACGGTGTCGCCGGCCCGGGTATCGGAAACCGTTTTCACCCCGGCCACGATATACCCAACCTGGCCTGCGGAAAGCTCTTTCTGGGCCACCCGCTGGATCTTGAAGAGACCGACTTCCTCTACCCGATAGGCGGCCTGGTTCGACATGAAGAGGATGGTGTCGCCGGGCCGTACCGTGCCGTTGACGATCCGTACCGAAATGATGGTGCCCCGGTAGGGATCGTAGCTGGCGTCGAAGATGAGGGCCTGCAGGGGCGCCTCGGGGTCGCCTGCGGGGCCGGGCAGGACCTCGACGATTTTTTCGAGGATGTTTGGCACGCCAAGCCCTGTCTTGGCCGAGCATGTGCAGATCAGGTCGGTGTCGAGGCCGAGGTCCTCTCTGATCTGGTGGGTGGCGGATTCGATATCCGCCGCCGGCAGGTCTATCTTGTTGATCACCGGAATGACGGTGAGATCCTCTTCCATGGCCAGGTAGAGGTTGGCAAGGGTCTGGGCCTCGACGCCCTGGGCGGCGTCAACCAGAAGCAGCGCGCCCTCGCAGGCGGCCAGGGCCCGGGAAACCTCGTAGCTGAAGTCGACGTGGCCCGGGGTGTCGACCAGGTTGAGCACATAGTCCTTGCCGTCCTTGCCCTTGTATGGAAGGCAGACGGTCTGGCTCTTGATGGTGATGCCGCGCTCCCGCTCGATGTCCATGTTGTCGAGAAGCTGGTCATGGAATTCACGGTCGGTGATCAGGCCGCAGGTCTGGATGAAGCGGTCGGCCAGAGTCGACTTGCCGTGGTCGATATGAGCGATGATGCAAAAATTTCTTATATTTTTCATAAAGTAGTGAGGAAAGGCTTGGAAGAGCGAAAACCAGGTGCTTCTGGAAAAAGAGCGGGAAAGGGGAACCCAAAAAAGGCCGTAGCAGAAAAGATGTTCTATTTAGCACAAACAGGAGGAGATTGGAACAGAATTCTGGTCCCGGGGGTGGTCTCCGGCCACGGGTGAAGGACAGAAAATCGCGCCTGCAAGGCGCTCCTGCCAGGACCTGGAAAGACATTGACCTTTCAGGCGCACCCGGTAGAATGACGCCATGACCCGAAACAACGACGTTATCATCGAATACGACGGCAAGGAACCGGCCACCGGAAAACATCTTCCCGTCACCAATACGGCCGGCTCCGACGCCCATCTTCCTTCTGTCGGCCAGACCGCGCTGCAGCGCTATCTCCAGGAGATCAGCCGTTATCCGCTGCTCTCCCGGGAGGAGGCCGAGGAACTGGCGGTGCGCTACCATGAGAGCGGTGACCAGGAGGCGGCCTACAAGCTCGTCTCCTCCAATCTTCGCCTGGTGGTCAAGGTGGCCATGGATTTCCAGAAGTACTGGATGCAGAACTTTCTTGATCTGGTGCAGGAGGGCAATGTCGGCCTGGTGCAGGCGGTCAAGAAGTTCGACCCCTACCGGGAGGTGAAATTTTCCTATTACGCCGCCTACTGGATCAGGGCCTATATCCTCAAGTTCATCATGGATAACTGGCGTCTGGTGAAGATCGGCACCACCCAGGCCCAGCGCAAGCTCTTCTTTGGTCTCAACAAGGAAAAGAAGCTTCTCGAGAGCCAGGGGTTCAAGCCCGAGGTCAAGCTGCTCGCCCAGCGGTTGAACGTCAAGGAGAGCGAAGTCATCGAGATGAGCCAGCGCATGGACAACTGGGACGTGTCCCTGGAAAGTCCGGTGAAGGAGGGATCGAGCAGCCAGCAGCAGAACTTCATCCCGCACCGGGGGCCCAGCGTCGAGGAGGTGGTGGCCAAAAAGGAAATCCAGCAGCGTCTGAGCGAGTTCTTGAAGGATATCGAAGAGCAGCTCAACGAGAAGGAGCAGCGCATCCTCGAGGCCCGGCTGATGAGCGACGAACCGAGAACCCTGCAGGACATTGCCGACGAATTCGGCATCTCCAGGGAGCGGGTCCGGCAGATCGAGGCCAACCTGCTGAAGAAAATGAAGCGGATTTTTGAAGAGAAGGCCCCGGACTTTGCCGTTTCCTTTGCCGTGGACCAATAAGTCAGCCCAGCCAGGTGGCAGAAGCCGGCTCGCCAACAGCCGGCCTGGAAAAAACAACCGGTCCGCTCTGCCTGTCTACCGCTCCCCCCCCTGCGCCGGGGAGAAGGGGCGGGATCGCTTTTCGACGTGGATGTTCGGCCTTGATTCCGGCAACCTGACCTGAAACATCATCGAGAGCGAGACGTTCGCTTTCCTTCCGGGGCCGTGGTTGGAGGGCAGTTCTCGAGAGTCACCCTTGACCGGACCATTCCTACGTATTATACAATCGGTATTCCATCGGCTGCTCTTCTCGTGATCACGACCTGCAAGCTCCAGGCGGCACGTTCGTCTGGGAGCCAACGGCGTTTTTTTGTTTGAATCCGCCGGAAAGGGGAAATGACATTCACCGTTTTCCTCGTTCCCCGGTCAGGTGTGTCGCTGCTGGATCGGCAACAGGGTTCCCGAAGGGCGATGTTGTCCAGGCAAAAAAACATAAGCGTAACCGGTCCCCCTGCGCGGGGAACATCTGCTCCGATTGGTTAAAAATTCCCTGTGCGGCGTCTTCCCTGTGAAATCGTTCCCCAAGGTAGTCCAGCTGCGCTTCCGGGCGGTTTCGATCATCCTTAGCACAGAAAATTTTTCCTCGATCTCGCTACGGCTTCATTCTGCAAGAGGCTCAACCGTTAAAAAAACCGAATAAGGGGTTTGTACATCAAATGGTAGAAAGAATTCCCATGACCCGGGCCGGCTACGAGCGGCTGCGGGCGGAACTGGACCGGCTCGAGAAAAAGGACCGGTACGATGTGATCAAGGCCATCGGCACCGCCAGGGAGCACGGCGATCTCAAGGAAAACGCCGAGTACCATGCGGCAAAAGAGCGGCAGGGGCATATCGAGGGCCGCATCCTCGAACTCAAGGACAAACTGAGCCGGGCCGAAGTCATCGATTGCAGCTCGGTGGACTGCAGCCGGGCCGTGTTCGGCACGGTGGTCACCCTGATGGACCTCAATACCGACGAAGAAGTGACCTACCAGCTGCTGGGGCCGGAGGAGGCCGACGTCAAGAAGGGCAGCATTTCGATTCTGTCGCCCATTGGCCGGGCGATTATCGGCAAACAGGAAGGAGACGAGGTGGCGATCCGCACTCCTGGCGGCATGCGGGAGATGGAAATTATGGCCATCCGGGCGCCGGAACCGGCCTGACGGGCGGAGTGCACGCGCCGCACCCGCCGGAAAGATCAGGCGGCTGCGGCGCTTTCCTTTTCATTGATGCCGCAGAGGAACATGTTGCTTATTTCCTTTGCGGCTTCTTCTATTTCATAGGGCGGTTCAGAAGAGAGGATCCAGAGCCTGGCCATTTCATCCAAGGCTCCGAAGAAGGCTCGTTTGGCGATTCCCGTCTTGACGTCCTGGCGGAATATCCGCATCTCCTGGCCTTTCTTGATGATCGTGGAGATGATGTCGACATACTCGCTGAACCTTGTCTTGCGGTATTCTTTGATCAGCTTGTTGCTCTGCCGCAGTTCCATCTGGATGATCTCGGCAAGGCTTCTGTTCTCCTTGAGCATCGACAGGTGCTTGACGGCGAAAATTTCGATCATCCGCCGCGGGTCGTCCTCCTGGCCGATGAGTTCGCGGACCTGGTTGATGATCTTGCCGATCTCCTGATCGAAAACGGAGATGAGTATGTCGAATTTGTTGTTGAAATACAAATAGATCGTGCCGTCGGCAACCTTGGCTACCTTGGCGATGTCGGATATTCTGGCGCTGAAGAAGCCCTTTTTGGCAAAGACTTTGATCGCGGCCTGGATGATCTTGTCGTGCTTGTCCGATGATCTTTTCATGGGTTTTTTATGGAAGGATTGAGGCCGGACAGTGGCAGGCCGGCCGTCTCTGTATGGGGATGAATGGCCGACCGAACAATGAATGAAGGTTCATTCGAAACCAGAATGATAGAAGGGCAACTATAGGATGTCAAGGCAATTCTGAGCTTTTTCGGGTGAAATTTTTTTTCTTTCCTGGACTCGCCTGCTGCTACTTCGTGGGGTACAGGGGGATGGCTCCCACCGCTGACCGAAAGTGAGGTGCCAGGAAGGGCGGGGGCTCTTCAAAGGCTGGACCTTCCGGCAAAGTCTTGACAAACCTGAGGGCCTGCAGGTAAGTTGTGCATTTGTGGTCAACTACTGAAATACTTTGAGTTTTAACGATAATTTTATGCCAGGCTGCCTCCGGCCGTGCACTGGCAGGGGAGACATTCCATGAAAATTCTGGTCATCGGTTCGGGCGGCCGCGAACACGCTCTCGTCTGGAAACTCAGCCAGAGCCCGAGGGTGTCGAAGATCTTCTGCGCCCCGGGCAACGCCGGCATCCAGCGCCTCGCCGACTGTGTCGCCATTGCCGCCACCGATATCAAAAAACTGGCACGCTTTGCCAGGAAGAACAAAATCGACCTCACCGTGGTCGGCCCCGAAGTGCCGCTCACCCTGGGGATCGTTGATGTTTTCGAGAAGATGGGCTTGCGTGTCTTCGGCCCCGATAAACGGGCCGCTGCCCTCGAGGGAAGCAAAATCTTCACCAAGAAATTCCTGCAGGACCACGATATTCCCACGGCGGGTTTTTCGGTCTTTCGCAAGAGCGCCCCGGCCATCCGCTACATCACCCAGGTGGGTGCGCCCTTGGTGATCAAGGCCGACGGCCTGGCCGCCGGCAAGGGCGTCATTGTCGCCAAGACCACCGAGGAGGCCTGCCAGGCGGTTACCGAAATGATGGAGGACAGTCTCTTCGGTTCGGCCGGCAGCAAGATCGTGATCGAGGATTTCATGGCCGGCGAGGAGGCTTCCTTCCTGGCCTTCACCGACGGCAAGACCGTGCTTCCCCTGCCCACCTCCCAGGACCACAAGGCGATCTTCGAGGGCGACCAGGGGCCGAACACCGGCGGCATGGGCGCCTACTCGCCGGCCCCGGTGGTGACCGATGCTTTGCACAAGATGGTCATGGAAAAGATCATGCTGCGTACCGTGCAGGGCATGGCCGCCATCGGCCGGCCCTACAAGGGCATTCTCTATGCCGGGCTGATGATCGACAAGGGCCAGGCCCGGGTGGTGGAGTTCAACTGCCGCTTTGGCGACCCCGAGGCCCAGCCTCTGCTCATGCGCCTCAAGACGGATCTCGTGGATATCATGGAAGCGGTGATCGACCAGCGGCTCCACGAGATCACCCTGGAAATCGATCCGCGGCCCTCCGTGTGTGTGGTCATGGCCTCCGAGGGTTACCCCGGTGATTACAAGAAGGGGCAGGCGATCAACGGTCTCAGGGCAGCCAGCAAGGTCGAGGGCGTGGAAATTTTCCATGCCGGCACTTCCATCAAGCAGAACCGCACGGTGACCGCCGGCGGCCGGGTGCTGGGGATAACCGCCATTGGCAACGACCTGCAGACCGCCATTACCCGAGCGTATGCTGCGGTGGACTGCATCAGTTGGCCCGGGGCCTATGTCCGGCGGGATATCGGCCACCGGGCCCTGGCCCGAGGCGTGAAGACCGAGGCGCCGCAACCGGCGGTGGCCGGCGAGGCCATGGTCGGCATCCTGATGGGCAGCGATTCCGACCTGCCGGTGATGGAGGGCGCGACTTCCTTTCTGCGTTCCCTTGGTATTCCTTACGAAATTACCGTTGCTTCGGCCCACCGCACCCCCGCCAGGGCTTGCCGCTACGCCGAAACCGCTGCTGAGCGTGGGCTCAAGGTGATTATCGCTGGCGCCGGCATGGCCGCCCATCTGGCCGGTGTGCTGGCCGCTCACACCACGCTGCCGGTGATCGGCGTGCCCATCGATGCCTCGGCTCTCAACGGCCTCGATGCCTTGCTGTCCACCGTCATGATGCCGCCCGGCGTGCCGGTGGCGGCCATGGGTATTGGCAAGTCCGGCGCCAAGAACGCCGCCATCTTTGCGGCCCAGATTCTGGCCACCGCCGACGCCGGTCTTGCCCGCAAGCTCGCCGACTACAAAGTGGAGATGGCCGCCGAAGTCGACCGCAAGGCAGCGGCACTCGCCGAAAAACTGGCCGGCCACTGACCATGGAAACAGGCCGCACCCTTGATCTGGCCGTCCAAGCCCTGCACCGGGGTGGTGTGGTCGCCTTTCCCACCGAGACCTATTACGGTCTCGCCGTCGACCCCTTCAGCGATGAGGCTCTTGCCAAGCTCTTCAGTCTGAAACGGCGGCGTGACAACAAGCCGGTGCTGGTGCTCATCGACACACCAGGCCAGCTCGGCCTGCTCGTCGAGGCCGTCCCGCCGGCCTGCGTTCGGCTCATGGAGCACTTCTGGCCCGGCCCCCTCACCCTTGTGCTGCCAGCCAGGCAAGGGCTGCCGCGGCTTCTCACCGGCGGCACCGGAACGGTGGGCGTCCGCATCTCTCCCAATCCCGTCGCCCAGGAGCTTGTACGCCGCTTCGGCGGCCCCCTGACCGCCACCAGTGCCAATGTGAGCGGGCTGGAACCGGCGGTGGAGGCCGGAGAGGTGGTGGAGCAGTTCGGTAACGGCGTCGATGTGCTGGTGGACGGTGGTTCGACCCCGGGCGGGCTCGGTTCCACCGTGGTCGGCTACCAGAACGGCCAGTTGGTTCTGGTCCGCGATGGGGTGGTGCCCTTCGGGGCAGTGCTCGACTCCATTGAACAAAACGAATAAGCAGGATAAATCGGGTGGTCCGTTGTTTCTCGACGATGGATCTTGTTCCACTCTTCCGGTGTACGGGTTCGACAACGGCTGGAGTGCGGTCTGCCAACCCTGGAAGGACACGAGGTTTTTCCTGCTCTACCCGCAGGTGCGCTTCGCGGCCGGAGTAAATCGCTTTCTGGCGGCCAACGGCTGGTGGCTCGGAGAGCTGGCCCGCCTGGTCTACAAGGACGAGCCTGGAGAGGGGAGAGGCGGGCAAACGGTTGGTCGTCGCTTTTTTCTCTCCAGGGTTTTGCTCGAGGAGCGGTCCTTCCTCGACAGCGGCCTGGCCCAGTGCTCTTTGCTCGAAGCCCGGGAGCAGGAGCATGTTGCTTACCGGCTCGTGGTTTTCCGCGGTTCATTTTCCCTGCAGGACTGGCTGACCAACCTGAACCTGATGCCGGCCCGTTGGCTCGGCGGCGGGCTGGTGCATGGTGGCTTCCAACGGGCTCTTCTTTCCATCTGGCCGGATCTCGAAAAACAGCTTTATGCCTGGCGGCAGGGGCCTGACCCCAGCGCGCCTGTTTACTATGCGGGGCATAGCCAGGGCGGAGCCCTGGCCGTGCTGGCCGCTTCCCTGTGGTCGCCTGCCGGGGTCTACACCTTCGGGGCACCGGCGGTGGGTGACACCGACTTTAACCGGGCCCTGCAGGGAGTCGTCTGTCACAGGGTGGTCAACCACCGGGATATCGTGGCCTCGCTGCCTCCCCGGCTCTGGCCCCTGCGTTTTCTTCCCAGCGGTCGCCTGGTTTATATCGACGGACAGGGGCGGCTGCAGCTTGAGAACGCCGAGGAGCTGCTGGCGGCGGATCGCCATAAACCTGACGCCAGCCTGCAACAGCGTGAGGGCAGGGGGGGGAAATGGTATGATCCGCCAGGTTCTTTTGCCGATCACGCACCGGTGAATTATGTCGCCCATCTTGCCCGCCAGGCGTTGGTGCGGCGCTGAGCCCTTCTTCGCAGGGCAAACAAAGACCGGCGGCCCGGGCACCAGAGAGTCAACCCGCCAGGAGCATATGAAAAAACATGGACCCACGGGCGAACCCCTTCACCGACCGCTTGACCCGCGATATCCGCAACGACTTGTCCGGGAGCCTCATGGAGGCCATCGATCGGCTCGACATCGAACCGGTTCTGCGAACAGCAGCCCGGTTCTCGCCTGACTCTCTGCAGGCCTGGCACCGTGGCTATCTCGAGGAGCGGCTGGAACGGTACGGCTCCTTCCTGCAGGAGCTCCGTTCCGCTCCGCCCCTGGAACGCCGCGGCATTGCGGCGTTGCTCTGGCGGGCCGGTCTTTACTTCGAGCTCCACGAGTTTCTCGAGCAGTACTGGATGAAATCCTCCGGTGCTCTGCGCCTTGGCCTGCAGGCTCTGATCCGCGCCGGCGGTGTCCATGTCCACCTGGAAAGCGGGCATCTGCCGGCAGCCCGCAGCATGGCCATGAAGGCCCTTGCCGGGCTCGAAGAGCACGGCAGCTCGGTCGAGCCGTTCATCGCCCCGGGCATGGTCCGCGACCATCTGCGGCAGGTGCTGGCCCATCTCGCCGAAAACCCGCAAGTGGAAAGCGGGCAACCGGAGCCGGCGAAGCCGGCGGGGGCATGAGGGCATGGAGGATCTGCTTTATCTTTCCGAGGTCAAGACCCTGGGCGGCATCATCCTTAACGGTCTCCTGCTTTTCTCCGCCCTCCTTGCCGGCTCTGCCCTGGTCAACCTGGCAGGGCCGAAAGCCAGGTTCGAAAAAAAATCCTGGTGGGCGCTGCTGGCAGTAAATGTCCTCTTTGCCTGCGGCTTCGTTCTTCTTGCCTTTCTCCATTTCGACATCCACCGGGCACTGCCTTTGGAATTGCCGGCGGAGGCTGCCCGGCTGCTCAACCAACAGTTGTCCGCCATGAACCAGGGGGCTGCCTTCGGCCTGCCCCTCTACGATGCCGCCGAGCCGCCGCGTTACTCTATTCCACTCTGGATCGAGAACGAGAAATACTATTTCTGGTTTTTCTGCTACGCCCTGCTTGCCCTGGTTGCCCATCGCCGTTTGGATGACCACCGGTTCCGGGCCGCAATCCACTTGGCGCTCGCCGTACAGGTCGCGATTCTCGCCCTGGTAGCCGACCCCTTTGGCGAGCCGCTGCCCAGGTTCTTTCAGGAAATAGCGCCCTGGTTCGAACTGCCCGCTTCTTCCATGGCCCGGGCCGGGCTCTTCATGCAACTCTATCCGCGCTTGGTTTTCTACTACAATGCGAGCTACATGTGGTTCCACCCGCCGCTTCTCTTCCTTTCCTATGCCTGCGTGACCCTGACCTTTGTCTGCTCGCTGTTCATGCTCCACCGGCGAGATCCCGCCATCGAGCGGCTGGGCTACGATTTCGCCAAACTCGGCTTTTTCATGCTCACCCTCGGCATGCTCCTCGGCTACCCCTGGGCCCTGCAGGCCTGGGGGCCGAACTGGTGGTGGGATCCGAAGATCTGCAGTTCGATCATGATGTGGGCGGTGTACAGCACCTATCTCCATGCGCGGCTGTATGCCAACAAGCCGTTCATGTGGTACTTCTCTTCCATTCTCGGCATTGTCTGTTTTCTCGCCATGTTGTTTACTTTCGTCTCGACCTTCTTCTTCCCTGGCGAGCACACTCTTCAGTGAGGGTCGCATTGTGGTCCACCGCAGGCAGGTTTGATTTCCCATGAGCAGAAAGGCTTCGTACGATTATTACCTTATCCTGGCGACCGCGGCGGTGCTCTTCGTGCTTTCGGTGATCTGCATCTACGCCATGTTTTGGTTCAGGGCCGCCGAGGTCCACCTGCTCGAGCCGGTGCTGAAGGCCCGCTACATGGACGGCATGAACCGGATGGTGGCGCCTTTCGTGATCCTGCTCATCCTGCTGCTGGGGATCTGCGTTCCCAAACGGCTGCTGCCGGTGAGCTGGCTCAACGGTTTCGCCATTTTTCTGCTCGCCGGAGCGGGGCTTACAACCTTCACCATAAGCGGGCAGGCTGCCCTGCTTTTGGTGCTGGTGGCCTCCCTCGTTCTGCAACTCGTCGTTCTCGCCCTTGCTGTGGTTGGCAGCCAGAAGCTCTCCTTCACCGGCAAAGGCTACTGGATCCGGGTTGGCTCGTCGCTGGTTCATCTCGGTCTCATCCTCTTCATTCTCGATCTCTTCCTGTATCACCATCTCACGCTTCATCTTCTGCTCTTCTGGGTGACCACCGTGAGTTCGGTGGCCGGCATGCTCTGCTGTTTCTACGCCGACTCCATCGCCGCTCTGTTCGGCGCGAAGCAGAGGGAGACGGGAAGGGAGGACCATGATGCAGACAACGACCGACCACCGGAACAGGTCTGATCATCAATTTTTCTTTGGATTTCGTATTAACCATGCCTTTTCATTTTCTATTGGTTTGCGTTTTTCTTCTGGTGGGGAACCGGGATCTGGGTGCCGCCGAGTGTCTCGAGGGGGACTGCCTCTCGGGGCGCAGCATCCAGGTGTACGACGATGGTGCACGGTATCGTGGCGGCTTTCGGGATGGCCAGTGCCATGGCTATGGCGAGATGTTCTTTTCCGACGGTTTTGTTTACAGGGGGATGTGGAAAGAAGGCATCCCAAACGGTTCTGGTTCCTTGCGCTTTCCCGACGGGCAGGTCTACGAGGGTGATTTCGTGGATGGCCAGCGCCATGGTTACGGCCGATTGCGCAAGCCGGAAGGCAGTTATTACGAGGGCCAGTGGGCAGATGATTTGCCCCACGGCCGGGGAAGCATCACCTTTGCCGATGGAACCAGGTACGAGGGGAATTGGCGGCAGGGAGAGCAGGTGGGCCAGGCCGCTCTCTTGACCACCGGGGGTGAAGCCATCGCAGGTGACTGGCAGGCGGGGAGCTTTACCGTTCGGGAGGTTGAAGCCGCGGGTGAGCAGACCTCAGTATACCGGAAACAACAAACCAACCATGGCACCGGAGCCGGAGCCCAGGCTGCTGGAGCCGCCACGGTTGCGGCGGGGGAAAAGGACAAGGCCCTCCAGCCCACTCCAGTTGCGGCGGCACCAGGGACCGTACCGGGAAGATATCCGCAAGGTTCCCTGCGGCCGCTTTCCGGTCCGGACCTGGACGGCATGGGGCCCGGAGAACTGCAACTGATGCGCAACGAAATTTTTGCCAGGCATGGCTTTATCTTCAGCAACAGCCGGCTGCAGGAATATTTTGCCGCTCAGGCATGGTACGAGCCCCGCCACCGGGATGTGTTTTCGCTGCTGAGTGGCGTGGAAAGAGCAAATGTGCGGTTGATCGGGGAACGCGAAAAGCGTCTTCGGCAATGATCCAGGACTCTGTGATGAAAACCTCTGGAAGCGCCGGTCACTTCGGCAACCAACCAGAGAAAGGAAAAAGGCAGGGGATTATGAGACGATCAGTGGATTTCCTTCTACTGGCACTTCTCTGGGCGCCGGTCCAGGTGTATGGCGGCCAGTGTCTGGAAGGCGATTGCATCTCGGGAAAGGGTACCGTGCTTTTCGAGGACGGCGGCAGGTACACCGGCGAATTCCAGGACAACCTGCGGCACGGTTACGGAGAGATGAATTTCTCCGATGGTTTCGTGTTCAAGGGCACGTGGCGAAACGACGCGCCGGAAGGATCCGGCATTCTCTTCTATCAAGATGGTCAGACCTACAAGGGGGATTTCGTGGCCGGCAAGCGCCACGGCTACGGCCGGATCGCCAATACCGATGGCTCCATCTACGAGGGCGAATGGGCCGAGGACCTTCCCCACGGCAGCGGTTCCATTCTCTTTGCCGACGGGGTCCGCTACAGTGGCTCCTGGCAGGTGGGGGTGCGGGTGGGGCGCGGCACCCTGGCCTACCCCAACGGTGATGTCCTGGAAGGGATCTGGCAGGACGGGGCCTTTGTGCCGGCCCTGGTTCCCGGAGAAGCCGGCAGCCAGGGAGTTGCCTCTGTTGCCGGGGTCTCACCAGGCGAGTTTCATGTCTTTGTCGGGGACCCGGCTGGCGGCCGCTTGCGGGCCGGGCCAGGTCTGGAGTACAAAGTGTTGCTCACCGCTTCCCACGGGTATCCGCTGCGGGTTCTCGAGAAAAAGGAGCAATGGTGGCGGGTGGAGGACTACCAGGGCCGGCAGGGCTGGATCGCTTCCTCGCTTCTAAGCCGCGGCCCCCGGGTGGTGGTGGTGACCACCGCGAACCTCCGCCAGGGGCCAGGGCTCGACCATTCCCTGGCGGGCAAGGTTTTCTCGGGCGATCTGCTTGAAATTGTGCAGAACCAAGGCGAGTGGCTGCAGGTGCGCAGCGCCAGCGGTGTTACCGCCTGGGTCGCCGGTCGTCTGGTCTGGCCCCCGGCAGAAAAGTGATTTTTTCCGGGCTTTTGCCAGAATCCCTTCAAGCCGGTTCCAAGGAAAAGAAAGCTTCTGTTCCCGGCCGTTACATTCGTTTACATCTGGAAAGGCTGCGAGGGGTCTGCGCCTGACCCGTCACCACCGTCTGGGTGCAATTCTTCTTCATCCTGCCGGTCCGGTTGTTCCTGGCCGCCCGGGGCCAAGCCGTGCCGTGTCTTCTCCGCGCCGCCGGTGGCGCCGTTTTCCGTGGTATCGTAGAGCATGCGCGGCGTGGCGTAGTACTTGATGTGTTCCTCGAAGCTCTCCTTGAGGTCCTGAAACCGCTGGCCTTTGCTGGCCCGCAGGATCTGAAAGGCCAGCTCCAACAGGTCGTCTTTGCCGGGTTTTTTGAGAAGGATGATTTCGCGGGGCAGCATCGCCTCTGTTTCTGTCTCCTTTTCGAGGGTGTTGAACAGGTCCGCTTCCCGCCGGATGGTCTCCGGATCCCGAGGGGTGACGTGGACCACGAGATCCGGGTAGATGCCGGTCAGTTGCACCTCGTGTCCCTTGGAAGTGAAGATTTTGGCGGTGGTCAGGCGGATGGCCCCGCCCTTGAACGGAAAGACCGTCTGGATCGTGCCTTTGCCGAAGGTGACGGCGCCCAGCAGGATGGCCCGCTGGTTTTCATGCAGGGCCGAGGCCACTATTTCGGTGGCACTGGCGCTGCCTTCGTTGACCAGCACGATGATGCGGGGCTGGTTGACTGCCCTGTTCGGCCAGGCCTGGTAGGTGATGTTTTCCTTTTCTATCCAGCTCCGGCTCGAGAAGATGACGCCTTTGTCGAGGAATTTGTCCGCCACCATGACCGCCTGGTTGAGCAGGCCGCCCGGGTTGTTCCGCAGGTCGAGAACCACCCCGGAGATAACTTGCTGTTTGCCGATTTCTTCGAGGGTGGCCGAAAAATCGGCGAAGGTGTTGTCCAGGAATTTGGTGATTTTGAGATAGACCATGCCGTCGTCGTAGGTCTTGGCAATGATGCTGTGCAGGGGCAAAACCCGCCGTTCGATGTTCAGTTGGCGGGGTTCAGGCCAGGATTTTCTGCTCACCGTGAGGGTGACGCTGCTGCCTTCCGGGCCGCGGATGAGGTTGATGGCCTTGATGATGTTCATGCCGTCGGTTGATTGCCCGTCGATGGCCTGGATCACGTCATTGGGCAGCAGTCCGGCCCGGGAGGCGGGGGTGTCGTCGTAGGGAGCGATCACCGTGAGCCGGTCGTTCTTGGTGGTGACCTCGAGCCCGATACCCTCGAAGAGACCGCGGCGTTCGGCGAGCAGCTTGCGGTACTCCTCCGGCCGGATGAAGTTGCTGTGCGGGTCGAGGGAAGAGATGAGGCCGTCGAGCAGGCTGTGGACCACCTCCCGGTGGTCCATTTCCGGCAGGGCCTCGAAGCCAAGCTCGGCAAAACGGTACAGGGTGTCGAGAAGCTTCATGGCGTCGGACTCGGTGGCCTGTCTGTCGATGACGAGCGGCGGTTTGCCGGGAAAAACGACCTCCACCTTGCCGTCGGCTTCCTGCCAGGAGACGGAGCTTTCGGTGGCGTCGTCGAGGCCTTGCACCGCTCCTTTGAGGAGCACCACGTTGTCCGGTGGCGCGAAGTAATTGTTCTGCAGAAGCGAGATGGTCTCGTAGATGAAGCTCCGGTGGTTGAACTGCACGTCGCCGGCACCGAAGCCGGAGGCTGGCAGGCAGAGGAGAAGGGAGAAGAGAAAGAGCAGAAACTTTGGCATGGAAACGATGGCAAGGGTTGAGGTCAGTCGGCCCTGGGGCTGAAACGGGTTTCCCAGAAGGAGCCGTCGCGGTCCTGTACCGAGAGGTAATCGTTGGCAATATAACGTACAGTATATCCCTTTTCGACGTCGCCAACCCGTACGATGCGGTTGTTGAGCACGGCAAAGCGGCGTTTGGGGTCGGAGTCATAGGTGATGGCCTGCAGCCGGAGAATGTCCTCCGCGAGCCTTGGGGCTGCAGCGGGGGGCGGCGCGGGGGTGGTGGCTGGGCTCTTTGACGGCGGGGGCCGGCTAGTGGGAATGGCTGGCGCCACGGCAGGCCGGCTTGCCTTGGCGCTTTCGGCTTGGGGTGGGGGGGCCTTCGGCTTGGCGGCCACCACCGCCTCAAGCTGTTTCTTCTCAGGAGCGGAAACGGTCGCCACGGCTGGAGAGGCAGGTTTTTTTTCCGAAGTATGTAACGGGGCAGGGAGCTCCGCCTGGAGCCGGGCGCCCACCACCGCCGGCAGCGGCGTCGGCGCCACGGCCACCGGCGGCGACCGGAAAGCCCGCGGCAGCAAATAGAAGCCTACTCCCGCCGCCAACAGCAAAGGTGGCAGGAAAAACCACCTGACGGGCCGGGGCCGGTTTGCATCCGCAGCTGAGCTGGCCGCAAGCGGCAGGAAGTCTTCCCGCGGTTGCGCTCCCTCGGCGTTTTCCCGTTCGATTTTCTTGAGGGCCTTCAGAATACTGCTCATGGTCTCATCTCGTCCTGTCTGGCTGGTTCCCTCTATGCCCGGAGCCATCACTCATAAAGATGGGGAAGAGTACCCCGATCGGCTTCGTTGTAAAGCAGAATTTTGGTGAGGGGGCCGACGATGCCGTCGACGGTGACCCCGTGCCGCTGCTGGACGTCCATCACCGCATGGCGCATCTCCTGGTCGTAGCCCTCACCCTCGGCCTCCACCTGGTAACCCGTTGCCAGAAGCAGGCGGCGCAGGGCGGCGATGGTCCCGGCGTCTGCCCCCTTGCCGGGTGTGCCTTCCAGTTCCAGGCTGTCTCGCCAGAAAACAAAGGCGATGCCGTACCAGTTCGCCTGAAGCTCGGCGGCAGAGACCTCGAGCCGGCCATCCGTCCCAGCCGGGTTCGCGAAGAGGAAACTTTCCTCCCGGGTGGACTGCAGGGCCAGGTAACGGTAGGGAGTGGTGGTGCCGGTCTTGAACTTGATCACCGCCGGCAGGTTGATGGCCAGCAGTTTCTCGGGAGTGCCCAGAAAACGGTAGAGCTCGAGGCCTGCCTGGCGGGCCACGGATCTCAGGTAAGCCATTTCGTGTTCCAGATCCTCGGGCGGCGGTGCGAAATTCTCCACCCCCCAGCGGCTGAGCGCAGCCGCGGTGGCGTTTTGCAGCGAGCTGCGGGTGGAGAGGCCCAGCAGAACGGCATGCAGAGGATCATCCTGCGGTGTCGCTGACGGAGCCGGAGCCCGGACGGTGGCGGGGGGCGAGTTGGCCGATACGGTTTGAGCCGGGGGCTCGGGCTTCTGCTTATCCGGCGCCCCGTTTTTGATGACGACTGCCTGGGCGGAGAGAACGGGCGGCTGCTGGGGGGGCGGCGAAGGCTCTTTGCTCTCTTCCGGTGCGGCGGCAACGGAAACGGGTTCAGGAGCCCTCATGCCGAGGTAGGTCGCTGCACCCAGAAAAACCGCGAGAAACAGTGCCAGGGCGGCAGGGTGAAGGGCTCTTTGCCACACCGGAGAGGTGCCCTCCAGTTCGTGCCGGGCGGCGTTCACGTCTCCGGCCCGCACCTCCCTGCGGTTTGCCGTATAGGCCATGAGCAGGGCCCGGTCGCAGATCACGTTGATGAGCCGCGGCGTGCCCCCGGAATAGGCGTACACCCGGCGGAGCGCGCCGCTGGTGAACTTCGGTGCTTTGTCGCCAACCCCGGCCTGCCGGAGGCGGTGGTGGATGTAGCGCCTGGTTTCTTCTCGGCAGAGGGGGAGGAGCCGGCAGTTCACCGTGATCCGCTGCCGTAGTTGCCTCATCTCGTGTCGTCCGAGGGTGAGGAGAAGCTCTGGTTGGCCCACCAGGATGATCTGCAGCAGTTTTTCGGTGCTGGTCTCGAGGTTCGACAGCAGGCGAAGCTGCTCGAGGATGTCGCGTTCGAGATTCTGGGCTTCGTCGATGAGCAGCACGCAGGTGCGGCCGGCCGTTTTCTGTTTGATCAGAAAGAGGTTGAGGCAATCCACCAGTTCCTTAACGTTGGCTGGTGGTGAAGGCAGGCCGAATTCGTCGCAAATGGCCTGCAATAATTGGACATCGTTAAGCTTGGGATTGAAGATATAAGCGACCTGTACGGATTCCGGCAGGCCGTCGAGGAAGACCCGGCAGAGAGTGGTCTTGCCGGTGCCCACCTCACCGGTCACCACCATGAAACCGTTGCCCTGCAGGATGGAATACTTGAAATGGGCCAGGGCCTCCTCGTGGGTGCGGCTCAGAAAGAGGAACCCCGGGTTGGGCACGAGTTGAAAAGGTTTTGTTTGGAAACCGAAAAAGTGGGTGTACATCGGATCGTAAAACAGCAGACGGTAAGAGCCTCTTATGAGAGCCGGCCGGGCTGCCGGCCCGGCGTTCGCCATGGGTTTTGAAAAAAACCGGCAGCCTGACCTTACCAGAACCGCATGAGTGTGCAAACAGGGAAAAGAGAGCGGGGGGCTCCGGCTGGCTGATGATCAGCCTGTTGCCTGCTCCCGCCACTCGCCATCGACCAACAGTTGGTGAGGGCGGAAGCCGGTCTTGTAACGCATGGCCTTCACCTCACTGATCCAGTACCCCAGGTAGAGATGGCCAATGGAGTGGGTCCTGCAGAAATCGGCAAGAAAGAGGACATTGAAGACCCCGGGGCTACGTTTGGCAAATTCGGGATCGAAGTAAAAATACACGGCGTTAAGCCACTGGGGGGAGAGATCGACGATGGCCACCCCCATGAGCTGTTCGCCGATGCGGTAGCGGATTTCATAGGTATTGCACAGGGAGTTGCAGAAAAAACCGGTGTAGTACTCCAGGGCGGAGTTGTCCGGGCCGGGAAAACGGGATTGCAGAAAAGTGGAGCAGAGGGCAAGGGGTTCGGGGTCGATGCTGAGGCGGCCGATTTCGGTGCGTACCCCCTGGTTGCGCTGCAGGGCCCGGCGCTGGGAACGGTTGTGGATGAGTTTTTCTGGAGCCAGGCGGATCGGTACGCAGGCCCGGCAGCCCCGGCATTCCATGGTGTAGAGGCAGTTGCCGTTGCGGCGGTAGCCGGCCCGCAGAAAGTGTCCGAAGATGTCGTCGGGCAGTCTGCCGAACTGGCCCTGGCGGTAGACCGCCTTGCGCGACAGGCCGTAGGGGCAGGGAGCCGGAACGTGGATGAAGTAACGTTCGAGGTCGGCTACGATCCGTTTGCCGTCGGCCAGACTTTGTTCGTTGGTTTGAAGGTTCATGGTGGTTCGCCGACGAGACGTAAAAAACGTGTCTGGCCTCTCCTGCACTGCCCATCATGGGCTCTGTCTCCGCTTCGGAGTGAACTTCTGGCATTCCAGACCAGAGCTCTGAAAGACGGTGAGGGAGGGGAGACGGACCGATTTGAATCCCATCCCACGGCAACCATAGGGCAGGGCCGGATCATGGGTGACATAAAAATAAAAACACTGGTAGCAGTTCGGTCGTGCTGTCTGGCCGGGTCGGGTCGGAGATGGGGGAGGCAAGATTTCAATTTCCGCGCTCAGTTCTTTTTGTCTGCTTGGCCCGGCTCGGGGGTGAGCACCACTGAGTCGGCGGGCTCGGCACCGCCGGCGCGCTGGGCCAGAAACTGGTCCGCCTCGGGGTGGCCGAGAAGCGTGGCAATGGCCATGTCCTTCAGGGCGGAATCGCGGCGGTTCAGCTGATCGAGGGCGAGGCCGCGGCGGTAGAAGAGCTCTCCGTTGGCCGGGTCGAGCTCGATGGCCCGGTCGAGATCGACCACCGCTTCCTGGTACTGCTCCAACTCGTAAAATGCCCGGGCCCGCAACCCAAGGGCTTCGACCAGCGAGTCGTCATGGGCCAGGAGGCGGTTGCCGTCATCCACCGCCTCCTCCCAGAAGCCCAGGACGATGAAAGTCCGGGCCCGGCCGAGGTACGCCTCTGGCCGTTCGGGGAAAAGGTCCGCCGCCATGGTGTAGGCGGTGGCGGCCTTTATGGGAGCGTCTTCGGCCAGGTACTGTTCGGCCTTCTGCAGCCAGGTGGCGTAGGCCTTCTCCTGTCCCTGCCGGCGGCGATCCTGGGCAGGCAACGGTTTGGCGGGCGCGTTTTTCTCGGCGGCGGGTTCGCCGTGGGCGAATTCTCCCTCGAACAGACGATGGTCCGGCGATTTGTAGAGGCCAAAGCCGTGGGGCAGATAGACGGCCTCGGCGCTGTCCACCGGTCTTCCGTCGGGAAAGCGGAATGCGGTGGTGGCGCCGGGGGGGATGACGATATAGTCGCCGTTGTAATATCCACCGTCGGTGTAGAAGATCTCGCCGCGGCCCTTTTCACAGGAATCGTCTTTGCTGCAGTCGGTTTTCGCCGGTTCGTCGCCCTGTTCTCCGAGAAACCGGTCGTTCTGGAAAATTCCCACGAGTTTGCTGCCATCGGCAGCGAGCAGCATACCCTGGCCGTTTCTGACGCCCTGGGCGAACTGCCCGATGTAGGTGCTGCCGTCGCCCATGGCCATGGTGCCCCAGCCGTTGCGGCAATCGCCCTTGGTGCAGTGGCCGGTGGCGGCAAAGGCCATCGAGCAGGCCAGGAGGGAAAGTGGCAGGGACAATACGTGAAGGAGGAAACTCGGGTGGGGCGAAGCGCGGAAAAGGATCGGCATGAGAGTTTTCAGGCGCTGGTCTGGGTTTTCAGCAGACCGTGGAGCATGGAGAAATGGCGACGTTCCTCGCTGACCACGGTATCCAGCAGGGCGTGGTGTCGTGCGGGCAGGCTGCGCTTCATGTCTTGATAGAAAAGCATGGCCTCGGTTTCCCGGGTCATGGCAAAAACCAGCAGCTCAGGCATGGACAGGTCGGCGGCGCTGCGGGGGGAGCGGTTGCCGGTGAACACCAGGTGGTCGGCAAAGGAGTGCAGGTATGCCTGGAATTCGTCATCACCGGTTTGGCTCGGTGCGGAAGCGGCTGCACCACCGGCTTCCTTTTCTTTCAGGTCCTGAAAGAAAAGGAGGTGCCGTTCCTCCTCGTCGGCCAGGTGAATGAGCAGATTGCGGCATTCGTCGTTGTCGGCCGTTTCGGCGGCGGCGAGGTAGAAGGCCCGGCCGTTGGTTTCGATCCGGATGGCGATGTCGAGGAGTTCGTGGGGGGAGAACATGAGCTGATCCCTCTCTTTAGATAAGAAGAATAACGAATCTACTATACTAAAGGCGGGAGTTAGAAGGAAGGGGCAAAATCGGTTCCGGCCGACGACGGGGCGAGTTCGCTCCATCGTCGGCCGGAATAAGGTCTACTTCGGCAGCAGATCGGTGAGTTTGAGCTTGATCCAGTTGTCGTCGAACCATTCAAAGGGGTCGACGAAGATGCCGTTGATCAGGATGCTGAAATGCAGGTGGTCGCCGCCTGCCATGCCGGAGAGACCGCTTGCGCCCAGCGGCTGGTTGGCCTCCAGCAGGTCGCCCACGTTCACCGAGATGTCGCTCAGGTGCGAGTAGAGGCTGAAGAGCCCCTGGCCGTGGTCGAGCACCACCATCTTGCCGTAGATTCCCAGGTAGTCGGCGAACACCACCCTGCCGCGGTTGGCGGCGTGGACCGCGGCCCGGCTGGTGGAGGCCAGATCGAGGCCCAGATGGACCTGTTTGTCGATTTCCTTGCCGTTGTAGAAGTAGGTCCGGTGGTCAGCGAAGCCGGCTTTCGGGCTGCTGCGCTCCATGCGCAGAAAACGGCCGGCCCAGAGCCGTTCGGCGCTAGGCTTGCTGCAGATTTCCAGGATCTGTTCGCTGTTGCGGCGGCGGACCTCGCCGTTGACGAAGAGGAACTGTTCCTCTGGCGAGCCCTGCATTTCCGGATAATGGGCGGCGAATTCAGGCATCTTGGCGTCCAGGAAACCATCGCCGATGTTGATGGAGTCGTGCTTCCATTTCTTCTTTGCATGGTGGAAAAGGAGGCCGCTTTTGCCCGTGTTGCCGGCCCGGTCGGTGGCGACGATTTCCGCCTGCTCGATGGTGTCGGCATCGTAGGGAAAGGCCACGAGGGCCACGAAAATGTTCTTGCGGTCGGCGGACAGGGGATGGCCCCGGTGCAGAAAGCCGTTCAGCAGCACTCCGTGCTCGCTGGCTTCCTCGTCGATTTCATAGAGCACGATGCCGCTGCCGCCCTGGGTGACGTAGCGGGTGTTGTCAACCAGTTGGATATGGGGCGGCCGGGTGTCGACAAGCGCCGTTGTACGCTGCTCGGTGGAGTTGCCGGAGCCCCAGTTGAGCCAGGAGAAATCCCTGGCCCGCACCACCACCTCGGCCTGGCCTTCGCCAAGCTTGAGGGCCTTGGGGTCGAAGACGAAAGTGTCCTTGAACTCGCCGGGTCCGACGGCGCCGAAATAACCGGTGCGCGGCCAGGTCTTTGCATAGACCGGGAAGGTCTTGTCGCCCTGGACAAGGATGACCTCAACCCCCTGCAGGCCGCTGCGGCCGTCGGCAAAGGAGACGGTGACATCCCTGGCGCCGCCGATGATGGCCAGGTCGGTTTCGACCTTGATCTGCGGTTTTTCCCATTCGAGCAGGAGAAAGGCGCAGACCGCGACTGCGACCAGCAGGGCTACGGAGAGAATGGTGAGCAGGGCGGTGAGCTTGCCTTTTTTCAGGGAACTGCTGCGTTTGAATGACCTTACCATACCTTTGAATCCTTATGAAATATCCGGCTTGCCCGCCGGTGGGGTGGGTTGCCGTCGAAAAAAAGATCAGTCTTCTTCCCAGATGATGTCGTAGTTCTTGATGTGTACCGCGTTGGTGGGCACCACCACGATTTCCTTGCCGATCTGGGTCTCGAGCCGCTCGATGGTGGCCGGCTCCTCCCGCAGCATGATGTCCGCCACCCGCGGGTGGACCTTGAGCTTGACGATGGCGCCGCTCTTCTTGGGGGAGTCACCGGTAATCTTGCGGAAGATTTCGTAACAGATGGAGCGCCGCGATTTCAGAAGACCTTCGCCGCCGCAATAGGGGCAGGGCTCGCAGAGCAGGTGCAGGAGGTCGTCCCGGTCCCGTTTGCGGGTCATCTGCACGAGGCCGAATTCCGAGAGCCTCAGAATATTGGTGCGGCTCTTGTCCTTGCGGGCCACCTCCTGCAGGGCGTTGAACACCTCTTCCCGGTGGTGCTCGTCCTCCATGTCGATGAAATCGATGATGATGATGCCGCCGATATTGCGGAGCCGCAACTGAAAGGCAATCTCCCGGGCCGCCTCCATGTTGGTCTTGAAGATGGTTTCCTCGAGATCGCTCTTGCCCACGTAGCGCCCGGTGTTGACATCGATCACGGTGAGCGCCTCGGTGTCCTCGATGATGATGTAGCCACCGGAGCGCAGCCAAACCTTCTTGTCGAGAGCCCGGTTGACGTCGACCTCGACGCCGTAGGCTTCGAAGAGCGGCACGTGCCGTTCGTAGAGGCTCACCTTGTCGGTGAGCTCGGGGGCGAAGGTGTTCACGAAACGGAGGATTTTTTCGTAAGCCACCCGGTTGTCCACCACCAGGTGGCTCATTTCCGGGGTCATCAGGTCGCGCACGGTGCGCAGCGCCAGGTCGAGATCCTCGTGGACCAGGCAGGGGGCAGTGGCCTTGGCGGCGGTGTCCTCGATCTCGCTCCAGAGGTGGAGCAGAAACTCCATGTCCGCCTCGAGTTCCGCCTCGGGGGCGTTCTCCGCCATGGTGCGGACGATGAAGCCGGTGCCCATGGGCCGCAGCGACTCGATCCGGTCGCGCAGACTCTTCTTGACCTCCTCGTCCTCGATCTTGCGGGAGATGCCGATGTGGTCGGTCATCGGCATGAAGACGAGGTTGCGGCAGGGCAGGGTGATATGGCAGGTGAGCCGGGCTCCCTTGGTGCCGATGGGTTCCTTGGCGATCTGCACCAGAATTTCCTGGCCTTCGGTAAGCAGGTTCTCGATGTTCATGCCGAGGGGCCGGCGACCGGGCAACAGGTCGGAATGGACGCTGAGTCTGCCGTTGCCGTTTTCCTGTTCGCTGGTGAACAGCCGCTTCTCCATGGCGGCGTCGTTCACCACCACGTCGTCGACGTACAGAAAACCGGTGCGGTCGAGACCTACCTCGACAAAGGCGGCCTGCATGCCGGGCAGCACGCGGACCACCCGGCCCTTGTAAATGTTGCCCACCAGGCCGCGTTCCGCAGGACGTTCCAGGTAGAACTCGGTGAGGTTGCCGTTCTCCAGAAGGCCGATACGGATCTCGTAGCCGGTGACGTTGACGAGCAGGGTGTTGGACATGGTCTCTATTCCAGGCCGCGGCGGGCCTGGTTTGCGGGTGGCTAAATCAGGCGGCCGGGGACGGTGGGGTCTCGGGTGGTTCGGGAGCGGTCGAGAGCGGCAAGGCGGGGCAGAATCCCGAAAAAGCCGGGCAGACGTTGCTTCCTGTTAAAATGAAGGGTAATTATAGCAGGATGTTTGCCGAAGACAAGACCGAACAGGGAATGCCGCAAAATAAGGCGGGGAACTCTACTGGCGGTGAGGGTGAGCCGCAAGGTTCGATCCTGCCGCCGGTGAGCGTCATCATCCCCACCTACAACCGCGCATCTTTTCTCACCGGAGCGCTGGATTCAGTGCTGGGCCAGAGCCATACGCAGCTCGAACTGGTGGTGGTCGACGACGGTTCCGACGACAATACCGAAGAACTGGTCAGGGAATTGGCCACCGCGACCGGCCGCGAGATCCGTTTTCTGCGGCAACCGAACCGGGGGCCGGCGGCAGCCCGCAACACCGGGATACGGGCGGCCCGCCACGACCTGCTGGCCTTTCTCGATTCCGACGACCGCTTCGCTCCCGAAAAACTCGCCAGGCAGGTGGCGGCCATGGAGGAGAATCCCCACTACCTCGTCTGCCATACCGGCGAACGCTGGGTCCGGCGCGGGCAGCATCTCAACCAGAAGAAGAATCACAAAAAAACGGGGGGCTTTATCTTTCCCCAATGCCTGAAACTCTGCTGCGTCGGCATGTCGACGGTGATGGTCAGGAGAATTTTTTTCGAAAAGATCGGCCTCTTCGACGAAACCCTGCCCTGTTGCGAGGACTACGACCTCTGGTTGCGGGCCAGCCCGCAGTTGCCCTTTCTCCTGGTGGACGAGCCCCTCACCGTGAAGCACGGCGGCCGGCCCGATCAGGTGTCGGTCCGCCTTCGCCAGGGCATGGACCGTTACCGGATCAAGGCCCTGGACAAACTTTTGCTCTCCGGAAAGCTGCTGCCCTGGCAGCGGCAACTGGCCCTTGCCGAACTTGCCAGCAAGTGTTCAGTCTACGGTAACGGTTGCCGCAAGCACGGCCGGCCCAATGAAGCGGCCCGCTATCTGGCGTTGCCCGCCAGGCACGGCTGGAGCCGGGATCTGGCTCATGCTGCAGCGGGGACCGCGACTGCTGGAGGGCCGGCAAGAGGAATACTTCCATGAAGGATCCCTCCCGCCATATCCAGAAAATCCTGGTCGAGGAGGACTGCCTCGACCATCCCCGCACGCGGCGTATTCTTCAGGCGGCGGCCGGTGTGCGGCAGAAGACGGTGCCGGCGGGCTGGTCCCTGGGCCAACGGGCCGAAGACCATGTGGGCGAGCTCTCGGCCGGCAAGCGCGAACTGCTTCTCTGCCGCAACCGTGGCCGTTTTTTCAAGCCCTGCCCGGCCACCCGCGAGTACCGCTGCTGCCACTACCAGGTGCTCAATATCGGCATGAACTGCCCCATGGACTGCGTCTACTGCATCCTGCAGGCCTATCTCAACAACCCCTTCCTTTCCTTTTTCGTCAACACCGAGGAGTTGTTTTCGGAACTGGAAGAGGCCTTTACAGCAGAACCTGAACGGCTGTGGCGTATCGGCACCGGCGAGTTCACCGATTCCCTGGCCCTCGATCGCCTCACCGGCCTGAGCCGTGAACTTGTGCCGTTCATGGCCGGGCAGCAGCGGGCTGTGCTCGAGCTGAAGACCAAGAGCGCCGTGGTGGACAACCTGGAGGGGCTCCGGCACAACGGCCGGACCATCGTCTCCTGGTCCCTGAACGCCACCGACATTCTGGCCCGGGAGGAGCTCCGCACCGCCACTTTGGAGGAACGGCTCGAGGCCGCCGGCCGGACTGCCGGCTGGGGCTACCGGCTGGCCTTTCATTTCGACCCGATCATTCTGCACACCGGCTGGGAAGAGGGCTACCGGCGCACGGTAAAGGCCCTGTTCGCCGCGGTGCCAGCCAGCAGCATCGCCTGGATCTCCATGGGTTGCCTGCGTTACCTGCCGCCGCTCAAAACCATTGCCAGCCGCCGTTTTCCCAACTCCCGTTTTTTCTACGAGGAAGCCGTCGAAGGGCTCGACGGCAAGGCCCGCTACTTCCGGGCCCAGCGGGTGCGGATGTACCGCTTTCTCTTCGACCTGCTTGCCTCTCGCATGGATGGATCCACCTGTCTCTATCTCTGCATGGAAAGCGATGCGATCTGGCGGGAGGTCTTTGGTTTTACGCCGGAGGAACGTGGGGGGGTGCCGGCCATGCTCGACCGCTCGGTTTTTGGTATAGGGTGAGAAGGATTTTGCCGGCTGGGTTAGGGAAAAACCGGCTCGGCCAGGAGAGCGAACCGTGGTTGTTGACTTTTATCCAGCCGCTTCTTATGGTTTCGGAGGCATTCGGCGGTTTTCTCCGGCGCATCCGGCGGCGGGGATTTATTGAATTCTTGCGACCGACCCGGCTTCTCATTCCATCCAGGACCCGACGTCTGCCCGTCGCTGCCGCGGCACTTGCCGGCGGCAGCCGGGCCTGGTCCGCTTCCCGGTCGCTCTAACGTAAAAAGGCGAGACAATGATCAACAAAGTGATTCTTATCGGCAATCTGGGGCGCGATCCCGAAGTGCGCTATACGCAAAACGGCACCGCCGTGGCCACCTTCTCCGTTGCCACCACCGAGGTCTTCAAGAAGCAGGACGGCGGCAAGGACGAACGCACCGAATGGCACAATGTCGTGGCCTGGGCGCGGCTCGGCGAGATCTGCGGCGAATACCTCTCCAAGGGCAGCAAGGTCTATGTGGAGGGAAGGCTGCAGACCAGGAAGTGGCAGGACAAGGAGGGCCGCGACCGTTACACCACTGAGATCGTTGCCCGGGAGATGAAGATGCTCTCTCCCCGTGGCGGCACCGGTTCCGGTGGCGGCGGCGGTGGTTTCGAGGAGCCGCCCTTCCCAGATTCCATGCCCATGGGCGACGACGTGCCGTTCTGAGGCGCCTCGATTTGTATCTCTGGCAGAGACCAACCCTGGCGGCTGCTCTCTGCTGCCTTTTTCTGGAGCAGTAACGGGTTCAGGCTATGGACTATTACGAGTTGCTTGGCGTTGCCAAAGGCAGCAGCGCCGACGAGATAAAGAAGGCATACCGCAAGCTCGCCCTCAAATATCACCCCGACCGCAACAAGGGCGACAAGGAAGCCGAAGAAAAGTTCAAGAAGATCAGCGAGGCCTACGCCGTGCTCTCGGACCCCAAGAAGCGCGAGCAGTACGACGCCTTCGGCCAGAGCGGCTTTCAGCAGCGCTACAGCCGGGAAGACATTTTCCAGGGCGTGGACCTCGGTGATATCCTGCGCGGTTTTGGTCTTGGCGGCTTCGATTTCGGCGGCGCTACCTTCCGGCAGAGCGGCGGCAGGCCCGGCGGGGCGTCCTTCGAGGACATTTTGCACCGGGCCGGGACCGGCGGCCGCCATGCCCACACCGGTTTCCAGCAGCAGGTACGGGGCGAAGACCTCACCTACGAACTGGGTATCACCCTGGAGGATGTGCTGCACGGCGGCCAGAAGACCGTGGGGCTGCGCCGCGAGGGCCGGGTGGAGAACGTCTCGGTGAAGGTGCCGGCCGGTATCGAGGAGGGGAAGAAGCTGCGGCTTGCCGGCAAGGGCAATCCCTCGCCCATGGGCGGGCCGCCGGGGGATCTCTATCTCATTATAAAAATCCTGCCCCACGACGTGTTCCAGCGCGAGGGCCACGACCTCGTGGTCGAGAAACGCATTCCCTTCAGCCAGGCCTGCCTGGGCGCCGAGTTGACCGTCACCTCCCTCGACGGCAAACAGCTCAAGGTCAAGGTGCCGCCCGGCATCCAGGCCAGCGGCAAGCTGCGCCTCAAGGGCCACGGCCTGCCGGGCGGCTCCCACAAAAGCCGGGGCGACATCTTCGTGAAAGTGGCGGTGGAGGTGCCCAAGCGGCTTACCGACAAGCAGAAGAAACTCGTGGCCATGCTGGCCGAGCAGGGTCTCTGATTCTTTTCAGCAACCGTGAAAAAGCCCGCTTCCCAGAAGGAAAGCGGGCTTTTTTTATCGGCTCGCTTTCATAAGGGTTTTCACACCCCGCCTGTTTGCCTCTCGACGCCTTTTTCCAGCCAGACATAGACCGCTGGAATCACGAAGAGCGTGAGGCCGGTGGAAGTGGCAAGGCCGAAGACCACCACCGCCGCCAGGGGCCGCTGCACCTCGCTGCCGGTGCCGGTGGCCAAGAGCAGGGGCAAAAGCCCCAGGATAGTGGTGAGCGCCGTCATCAGCACCGGCCGCAGCCGCAGCAGTGCACCCTCCCGCACCGCTTGCTCTATATTCTCTCCTCGCAGCCGCAGGTCGTTGAAGTAGGTAACCAGCACCATGCCGTTCTGCACGGCGATACCGAAGAGCGCGATGAATCCCACCGAGGCCGGCACCGAGAGATACTGACCGCTTGCCAACAGGCCGAGCACGCCGCCCACCAGAGCCAGGGGCACGGCCAGCATGATGGTGGCGGCCTGGCGCAGGATGCCGAAACTCATCCACAGCATGAGAAAAACACCGGCCACCACCAGCGGCACGATGACCGACAGCCGCTTCATGGCCCGCTGCTGGTTCTCGAACTGGCCACCGAATTCGATGGAGTATCCGGCCGGCAGCCGGACCTTGTCTTCGATCCGCTGCTGGACCTCGGCCACCACCGAGCCGATGTCGCGGCCTTCGATGTTGCCCTGCACCAACCAGCGCCGCTGGTTTTTTTCGCGGTTGATCTGGATCGGCCCCTCCAGTTGCCGCACCTCGGCCACCTGACCGAGCGGGATGAGCCTGTTTGCGGCGGTGGCCAGCAGC
>JBFHWX010000017.1:0-31015 GCA_041599275.1 Desulfobulbales bacterium
GGTCAATACGGCGATCTCGGTGGCCGGCGACCCGGTGCGCATGGCCCGGGCCTTTGCCCAGGCCGTGGAAGCAGGCCGCACCGCCTTCGAAGCAGGCCTCGGCGCCCGCCGCAGCCAGGCCTCTGCCTCTTCACCCGAAACCGGGCTCGACTTCATCAGGAGCTGAGCCCCCGGCCAGTCCCCTTGCGGCCAAGCTCTTCTACCGGCATTTCATGCAGAACACCCCTACCCAGAAGCCCTTCGCGCCCCCACCCTTCCGGGAACTCCAGGAGCGGATCGCCGCCGTCACCGACCACGACGTGCGCCGCGCTCTGCGCGCACCGCACCCGCAAGGGGACGATCTCGCCGCCCTGTTGTCGCCGGCGGCCACCCCACTGCTGCCGGAACTGGCCAGGCTCTCCTCCAAAATCACCGCCCAGCGCTTCGGCCGCACCACCCAGATCTACGCCCCGCTCTACCTCTCCAGCCACTGCACAAACCGCTGCCTGTACTGCGGCTTTTCCGCTGACAACAAGATCGGCCGGCGGGTGCTGACCATGGCCGAGGTGGAGGAAGAAGCGGACCTTCTCCACCGGCGGGGTTTCAACCACCTGCTGCTTGTTTCCGGCGAAGCGCCCAAGGCCATGGGCGTCGATTATCTCGCAGAGGTCGCCCAGCGGCTGCGCGACCGCTTCGCGGCCCTCTCCATCGAGGTCCAGCCCCTGGAGACCGCTGAATACCGGCGGCTGTTCGAAGCGGGCATCACCGCCACCGCCATCTACCAGGAGACCTACGACCGCGGAACCTACGCCGCCATGCACCCGGCGGGCAGGAAACGGGACTTCGACTACCGGCTCGCCACCCCGGGCCGGGTGGCGGCGGCGGGCATGCGGGAAGTGGGGATCGGCACCCTTCTGGGCCTCTCCGACTGGCGTGCCGAGGGATTGGCGCTCGGCCTGCACCTCGCCTGGCTTCGCAAGAATTTCTGGCGCACCGGGGTCACCGTGTCGTTTCCCCGCCTGCGGCCGGCGGCGGGCGGCTTCCAACCCTTGGTGCCGGTGGGCGAACGCGATCTTACCCAGCTCATTTTCGCACTCCGCATCTTCGACCCGGATGTCGGCATCGTACTCTCCACCCGCGAAGAGGCGCGCTACCGGGACGGTATGATCGGCCTCGGCCCCACCCGCTATTCCGCCGGCTCCTGCACGGCACCCGGCGGTTACTCCCACCCCGACCTCGAAGGCGAGCAGTTCACCATCGGCGACCACCGGAGCATAGACGAGGTCTGCGCCGCCATCAGCCGCCGCGGCTTCGACCCGGTGCGCAAGGACTGGGACGCCGGCTTCCAGATGACCGGTGCCGTCTAACTTCGGTCATCCCCCTCTTTTCGCCCTCTGCAGCAATCCGGGCTCTGCCGACATTCCTGGCATCCAACAGCCGCCCCCCCCCGGGCCGGGGCTGGTCTTTTTCGTTGAAGAAAGCTATACTTCCCGGCATCTGTCGGTTGTGGCGGATGATGGACAGCCAAGAACCTCTCTTCCTGCGGAACACGACCATGCCCCAAACAGCGCTGTGCGCTCCGTTGCCCCCACCGTCCTTCTGTTCTTTGCCCTGCTGTCTGCCGCCAGGCCCCGCCGGCGCCCCCCGAGGGCCTGCTGGAAATCTTCACACCCCTGGCCCGCATCGGCCGGATGGCCGCCGCCGGCGACTGGCAGACCGCAGCCGCTGCCATGGACGAAGTGCAGGGACGCTACGCGTCGCTGCGCCCGGCCCTTGAGCGGGACACTCCCGCCGCGCTTCTGCAACGTTTCCGCCGCGTCGCCATTGGCCTCGACAACGCTCTGCGCCTGCGCCACCCTGACGCAGCCGAGGAACGCCACCTCGAACTCGAGAACATCCTCCTTCAAATAGCCGATACCTACGACCTGCCCCAGCCGGCCGCACTTTTCGCCATCGGCCAACGGCTGCAGGGCATACACGCCTCCCTGACCGACCAGCACCACGACAGGATTGGCAGCCTGTAGGAAGGACTCGAACTTTTTTTCAGAACACACCGACAGAGCCTCGCCGGCCAAGGACGCACTCCCCAGGCCCTCGATCACTTCGCCTATTCCATCCACCGGCTGCGGCAGGCAGCCCGGGCCCAGGACGCTGCCGGCTGCCGCAAGGCTTTCGAACGGCTGCGCCGCCAGGCGGACGAACTGGGACGGGCCCTGCCCTGAACGATCAGAGCCCCAGCAGCCGGCCGTTGATGTCGATGGCCGCCACCGCTCCCTGGCCGGCGGCGATCACTGCCTGGGCGTGCCCCTGGCGCAGAGCCCCCACCGCATAGAGGCCAGCCACCGAAGTTTCGCCGGCGGCGTTCACGGTTATTTTGAAACCCTCGGCATCCCGGGCCGGCTGCAGACCAGCCAGATAATCGTCATTGAGCGTATGGCCGAGGCTGAGCATGAGCGCCTGGCAACCCAGCCGGCGACCGTCGGCGAGCAATACGTCTTCGAGCACGCTGGAGCCGGAAAGCTCGGCTATCTCGCCATAGAGCAAAGAAATACCGTCTTCGCCCAGCAACTCCACCATATCCGCCGGCAGGCAGCGGGTTGTGAGCAGCAGGGTGACCTCGCTGGTGTACATGAGCCGCATGCCCATGGCCAGCCGCGCCGCGGCAGGCGCATTGCCGTACACGAGCAACTTCTTGCCGGTGGTGCGGTGGCCGTCGCAATCGACGCAGGTATAAACCTGGCGGCCGAAAAAAGGAGCGAGATTTTTGATCCCCCCCAGATTCTCCCGGGCACCGGAGGAAGCAACCAGAAAGGCCGCCTCGTACCGCCGGCCGCCGGCCTGCACGAGAAAAACCCCGCCCGTCTTTTCCACAGCATCCACCGCTAACCGCTCCACCTGCACCCCGAAGCGCTCCACCTGGGCGAGGCCCGTGGCCACCAGCTCCGTGCCGGCGACTTCCGGCAGGCCGAGATAATTGACGATATGCCTGGCGTGCCGGGTGCGGCCGCCACCCCGGTCGAGCACCAGCACCCGGCGGTTGTAACGCGCCAGGTGCAGCGCCGCCTGCAGACCGCCGGGTCCGGCGCCGACCACGATACAGTCGAACAAAAGGGGTGAACCGGACATGGCCGAACCTCCTCGTTTTGTGTGAATCTTGCGCAGCACTTTCCGCCCATACTGAGAAGCGGCCCTCCTCAATGCAAGGACTTTTCTTCATCAGCCGCCGCCACCAACAAGTCCCTTGCACCTAACCGCCGGGCACGGATACAATAGAGGGGTTGCAGCCTCTTCATCCCCTTCGTTTAAAAAAGGCCTGGAGGTCCGCTTATGTCCCACAACATCCTGCTCGACAGCGGCACCAACGAAGTCGAACTGCTCGAATTCCTGCTGGGCGACCAGAGTTTCGGGATCAACGTCGCCAAGGTCCGGCAGCTGGTGCCCTTCGACCCCGGCGCCTTGACCGCCATTCCCCAGAGCGACGAAGCCGGCATCCTCGGCATGTACCTCTGGCGCGGTACCACCCTGCCGCTCATCGACATCAGCGGTGTCCTGAAACGGCCCGCCGGCGAGGCCCCGGCCCGACCCATCGTGCTGGTCACCAACTTCAACGACGTCACCAACGGCTTCCTGGTGGACGGAGTCAACCGGGTCCACCGCCTGAAGTGGAGCCAGATCGACCCGGCCAGCGAGTTCCTGCAGAATTTTTCCGCCCACATCACGGGCTCCGTCCACATCGAAGACAAGGAAATCCTGCTCATCGACTTCGAATACCTGGTGGCGGAGATTTTCCCGGAAACCAAACTGGAATCCCAATTCATCGAGAAACAGGGAAAGGCCGCCGCGGGGTCCACCTCCCCCCTGGCCCGGGAGGAAGCGAAGATCATCTACGCCGAGGATTCGAACCTCATCCGCCGAAGCGCGCTCAAGGTTCTGCGCGAGGCGGGCTACCTCCAGGTGCAGAGTTTTGTCAATGGCCGCGAGGCCTTCGACCACATCAAGAGTCTTGTCGACACCATCAAGAAGAAAGGCGGCTCCCTTTCCGACCACGTGCACCTGGTGGTCACCGATATCGAAATGCCGCAGATGGATGGTCTCACCCTCTGCCGGCGGATCAAGGAAGACCTGGGTTTGAAGGAGCTGCCGGTGATCGTCTTCAGCTCCCTGGTCGACATACAGATGGCGGAAAAATGCCGCGAAGTCGGGGCCTACGATTTTGCCACCAAACCCCAGGTCAACAAGATCGTCGAGATCATGGACACGCTCATCGCCCGTATCCAGTCCTCCCCCCCTGCTCAGGGCTGAGCTCCCGGGCACCGGCCCGCCCTCTTCATCATGGCCGCCACCGCCAGAGAAAAGGGGTGACAGCGGCTGCCCGGTAGGCTATAAATAGTGCCCTGTTTCAACTCGTTCGCCCTCGGGCGGCCTTTGACCAAGAGCCACCTCGGGGCATCGTTTCTTTCGGCAACACCAAATCACCGCACACCACCGGTATTTCCCCAGGAGGCTTCCAATGGCTGATCTGAAAAAAATGTACACCACCATCCTCGGGGACCATTTCCCCATGGAGATGACCATCACCTTCGGCGACCAGAAACTGGTCTACCGCAAGCGGACCTGGGCCATCCCCCAGGAGGACGGCACGGTGGACGAACGTGGCGTGCGCTACGGCGAGAACCCGGACCAGGAAGCTGCCCTTTACGAACTGGTGAACGGCAATCTGACCCTGGGCGGCTGCACGTTCATCGAGCCGGGCCATGGTCTGGTTGCCGGCATCGCGGTGGAGGACATGCTGCAGGTTGGCAAGCACCCCGGCAAGATCAACCTCACCGACGTCGACAACGGCCTCAACATCATCAAATACATGATGGACAAGCCGGCGGCGGTGATCCTCAAGCACAACAACCCCTGCGGCGCCGCTCTTGGTTCCTCCATCGCCGACGCCTACAACCGGGCGAACCGGGCCGACCGCATCGCCGCCTTCGGCGGGGCGCTGATCCTCAACCGTGCCTGCGACCGCGCCACCGCCGAACTGGTGAGCCAGAACTACCTGGAGGTGGTCTGCGCCCCGGACTTCGTCGAGGGATCCCTCGAAATCCTGAAAAGCCGCAAAAATCTGCGGATCATCCGCATAAACCGCATCGATCGCCTCGCCGAGTTCGAAAAATTCCGTTTCGTCGACTTCAAGAGCCTGATCGACGGCGGCATCATCGTCCAGCAGTCGGCGGTGAATTCCATTCGCTCGGCCGCTGATCTCAAACCCGCGGTCACCACCTTCAAGGGCCAGGAATACAAGGTGGACCGCGAACCCACCCAGGGGGAGATCGACGACATGCTGTTCGGCTGGGCCGTGGAGCACGGCGTCACCTCGAACTCGGTGATCTACGTGAAAAACGGCTGCACCGTGGGCATCGGCACCGGCGAACAGGACCGGGTCGGCGTGGCGGAAATCGCCGTGCACAAGGCCTACATCAAATACGCCGACATCGTCTGCTTCGACACCCATGGCATTCCCTACGCCGACCTGGTACTGGAAATCGAAAAGGGCAAGCGGTCGAAGGCCGACAAAGAAGCCATCGACGCCAAGACCCTGGAAGACAAGGCGGGCCTGCCGGGCTCGGTGATGATCTCCGACGCCTTCTTCCCCTTCCGCGACGGTGCCGACGTCGGCATCCGCCAGGGAGCCTCCGCCATCCTCCAGGCCGGCGGTTCGGCCCGCGACTTCGAGACCATCGAAGCCTGCAACGAGGCAACCCCGCAGGTGGCGATGAAATACACGGGCCAGCGTTCCTTCAAGCATTGATCCCCAAAGGGACACTCAGACACGGTGGGCGGGAGCGATCCCGCCCGTTTTTTTGGCTCTCCGTTCTCCATGACCGCCTTGGCAAGCGGCGCGGAAGGCGAATTATTCCTTGCATTTTCCTCCCCCCTGCCTCTACATTTCGAGGCAGGACCGCCCCGAAACCAGCGCCGACTTCACCGCTGCCGGCCGCAACCACACGTGACACATGCCCGATTCCACAGCCGCCGAAAACCTTCGCACTCCCCTGCTCGACGACCTCGAGGCCAAGGTGCGGGAACGCACCGCCCTTCTGGAAGCGGCCAACCAGCGCCTGCAGCGCGAGATCGGCGACCGCCTGGAGGCCGAAACGGCTCTGCTGGCGAGCCAGGAACGCTACCGCACCCTCATCGAGAACATGACCATCGGCATCTCGCTGATCGGGCCGGACTTGCGGATCATCATGGCCAACCAGGCAACCGGCCGGATTCTCGGGAGGAATCCAGAGGAACTGGTGGGCCGCAAGTGCTTCGAAATCTTTTCCGACAGCCGGGAGGCCTGTGCCGACTGCCCCGGCTCCCGGGTGTTGACCAACGGAATTGCCCAGGAAACGGAAAAAACGGTGAGCCGCAACGGCCTGCCGCCCCTGCGCCTCCACATCCGCTCCTTTCCGGTACGCGACTCGGGGGGAGGCATCAGCGGCTTCATCAAAATCATCGAAGACATCACCGAGAAAAAAAGAAGCGAGGAAGAAAAGGAAATTCTGCAAGCCCAACTCCACCAGGCCCAGAAGATGAAAGCCCTGGGCACCATGGTGGCCGGGGTGGCCCACGAGATCAACAACCCCACCAACCTGCTGGCCATCAACACCAGCCTCCTGCACAAGGTCTGGCAGGACTTCCTGCCGCTGCTCGAGAAGCAGGAAGAGCGCGAGCCGGGCCACAAGTACGGGGGGCTGCCCGTCTCCTACCTGCGCTCGCACCTGACCACCCTGCTCGCCGACATGGACATGGCGGCCAACCGCATCGCCCGCATCGTCCGCGACCTCAAGCAGTTTGCCAGCCGCACCGATCTTCCGGCCCACGAGCCGATGCAGCTCAACGCCGCCGTACACAACGGCCTGCGCCTGGCCCAGACCGCCGTACGCAAGGCCGGCGTCGCCCTCGACTTCTCGCCGGGCCAGGAGATGCCGGAGATGGCCGGCAACCTGGCGGGCATCGAGCAGGTGGTCATCAATCTGGTGGTCAACGCCCTGCAGGCCATCGGCCACGACCACGGCCGCATCGAGATAAGCACCGGCTTCGAACCGGGCAGCGGCCGCGTTTTCCTCCTGGTGGCCGACAACGGGCCGGGAATCGCCCCGGAGATCGCGGCCAATCTCTTCGATCCCTTTGTCACCGGCAAACACGACGGCGACTCCATCGGCCTCGGCCTGTCGATCAGCTACACCATCGTCAAGAACCACCACGGTGAAATCTCCTTCCGCAACCGCGAAGAAGGCGGCGCCCTGTTCTCCGTCTTTTTCCCGGCCCTCGAGAGACGCAAGAAGGCCAAGATCCTGGTGGTGGACGACGACAAAATGATCCGCGACCTGTTGCGGACCTGCCTGCGCGCACTGCCCGAGTACGAGATCGTCGAGGCCGACGACGGCCTCGAAGGCTCGCTGCTGATCGGCACCGAACGGCCGGAACTGCTCATCCTCGACATCTTCATGCCGGGCATGGACGGCCTTGAGCTCTACCAGGTCATCCGCCGCAACCCGGAGCTTGCCAACATGAAGGTGCTGTTCATGACCGGTTACAGCGACGACCGGCGCCTCGAAGAGATAGCCCGGCTGGGGGGAGCGGAAATCCTCTACAAGCCCCTCGACATCAAGGAACTACGCAAGAAGGTCGTGGCCCTCCTCGGCAAGTGAGCCCACCATGGAATCGATGCCAACCGGCCAGGAAGCCACCATACTCATCGTCGACGACGAAACCGCCGTCCTCACCTCCCTGCATGCCGCCCTGTTGAGCGCCGGCCTGCCGGAACCGGCCCTCTGCTCGGAGCCCGGCCGGGTACTGGAGATCCTCCGGGAGCAGCCCATCCGTTTGCTGCTCCTCGACCTGATCATGCCGGGCACCCACGGCCTCGAGATCCTGGAAAAGGTAAAGCAGCAGCTCCCCCTGGTGGAATGCGTGATCGTCACCGCCATCGATGACATCGCCACCGCCGTGCAGGCGGTGAAGCTGGGCGCCTTCGACTATCTGACCAAGCCGGTGAACCTCGAGCGGCTCTTCATCACCATCCGCAACGGCCTCGAGCGCGCCACCCTGAAGAGCGAACGGAGCCTTTTCGACCGGCCCCAAAGTTTTTCCGACCTCCGCCACCCCGAGGCCTTTGCACCGATCATCGCCCGCGACCCTGCCATGGCCAGGGTCTTCCACCAGGTGGAAGCCCTCGCCCCCACCGACTACGGGTTGTTGCTGAGCGGCGAATCGGGCACCGGCAAGGAGTTGATCGCCCGGGCCGTGCACCGTCTGAGCAGCAGGGCAGGACGGCCTTTCGTGGCGGTGAACATGGCGGCCTGCAGCAACTCGCTTTTCGAGGCGGAATTCTTCGGCCACGAAAAGGGGGCCTTTACCGGCGCCACCACAAACCGGCAGGGCTTTTTCGAAAGCGCCAACCACGGCACCCTCTTCCTCGACGAGATAGGCGAGCTCGATGCCACCCTGCAGGCCAAACTGCTGCGGGTTCTCCAGGAAGGAGAGCTCTACCGCCTGGGCTCCACCACCCCACGCCAGATTGACGTACGGGTTGTCACAGCCACCAACCGGGAGCTCGGCGCCGCCATCGACCACGGCAAATTTCGGGCCGACCTTTATTACCGTCTGGCCACCTCCTCCATCCACCTGCCGCCGCTCCGCCAGCGACCAGGCGACATCCTGTTGCTCGCCGAGCACTTCCTTCGGGAACACGCCCGGCGCAGCGGCAAGCCGCTACGACCGCTGGCCAGCGAAGCGATGGCGGCGCTGGCGGCCTACCACTTCCCGGGCAACGTGCGGGAACTGGAAAACGCCATGGCCGCCGCCGTACTCCTCGAGCAGACCAAAACCATTTCCCTCGCCACCCTGGGCCAGACCCTGCCCCTGCCCTCCAGGGCCAACCGAACCGGGCGGCCGGCCACGGACCCAGCCCCCCTCACCCTGGAGGCCATGGAAAAAAGCCACATCCTCTCCATCCTCGAGCAGTGCGGTGGCAACCGCACCCGGGCCGCGCAGGTTCTGCAGATCGGCCTGCGCACCCTGCAGCGCAAGCTCAAGAAATACGGTTTGTAAAAACACCACGCCACAATGACGCACTGGCTCTGACCCTCAACCAGCGCCGGTCCGGGTCATATCCACCGTAACCAGAGCTTTTATCGGCGCTGCAGCGCGCCATTGTGACGCCCCAAGCCCTTACCAAACCCACCCACGCCCCAGTCCCCTCGGTACCCCTATCAGTTCGTTTTCATCCAACAAACAACTCTTTTCCCGTTCTCCTCTCAAGCCGGCATGCTTTCTGCTTAACGAGGGGCAGGCACCTCGTTCCGGGGACACATCCCCGGTTTCCCGAGCCCAGGAGAGCACCATGCGCATCCTCATCGTCGACGATGACTCCGGCACCCGCCACGCCCTGCAGGCAACGCTTTTGAGCTGCGGCTACCAGACGAGCACCACCGGTTTCGGCCGCCAGGCCCTCATTCTGCTGGCAGATGCCGAGGACGCCGGCAGGCCGTACGATCTGGTGCTCACCGACCTGCGCATGCCCGGGATGAGTGGCATCGAACTGATCCGCGCCATCCGTGAAATGTTTCCTGCCGTCCCCTGCATCCTGATGACCGCCTATTCCGAGGAATACCTGGCCCGGCACCGGGAGTTCGGACGGTTCAAGCTTCTCGCCTTTCTCGAAAAACCTTTTTCCACCGAACGGCTGCTTTCGGTGATCCGCCGCCAGGACACCGTCGGCAAAAAACTGCAGCGCGTCTGAACAACACGTCCCTAATGAAGAGAGCACCCGCCCCAAGCCCAGAAACAAGGAGGAGGCCATGAGAATACTCACAAAACTTGCCATTTCGTTTACCCTGGTGGCTCTTCTCAGCGGCGCCGTGGGGCTGCTGGGCTGGGCCGGGATCAACTCGGCGAGCTCCCGGCTGGCCGATCTCAGCGATTTGCAGATGCCGAAACTCTTCACCATCGGCCTGCTGATGGAAAACCTCAACCGGGCAGCCCTGCTCCACCAAACTGCAGAAGCTGCCGCCTCCGAGACCGAACGAAGCCGGCACCGTGCGACTCTGGCCACGACCCTCGAAAAACTTGCAGCCACTAAAAACCGCTACACCGAAATGCCCCGGAGCACCGCCGAGGAAGAAATCTGGCGGGAGGTGCAGATTGCCTGGCAGACATGGGACGAGGCAATGAAGCCCGCAGCGGTTTCCGCTCCATCGCAGCCGGGTTTCGTCGACACGGCCCATGCCCCGCTTGTGGCGCGCCTCGATGCTCTGGCCGAAGAGACGGAACGCCTCTCCCATGAGGCGGCGGTCTCCGCCAAGAGCCAGGCGGCCACCCTGCAGAACTTCATGCTGCTGGCGGTGGCCGCGGCCCCCCTCATCGCCCTTGGCCTAGGCTTTCTCGTCTCCCGCTCCATCACCACCCCCCTGAACCGGGCCATCGACATCCTCTTCCGGGCGGTGCAGGGCGACACCAGCCAGACCATGAATCTCGGCAAGGCGGTGAACTGTTCCGCCACCAAGAAATGCGGCAACACCACCTGCCCGAGCTACAACCGGGTGGACCACTGCTGGGTGACCAGCGGTTCCTACGCCGTGGTCAAGCATTGCCCGCGGGCCAAGAAGGGCGAGGATTGCCGGAGCTGCAACCTGTTCGGCGCCCGAACGGAAATGGAACAACTGGGGTCGATGCTGGCCAGCCTGACCACCATGCTGCGGGACCGCACCGACACGGCCCTCGGCATCGCCGGCGGCGACCTCACCAGAAATGTAGAGACCGGAGGCGATCAGGATGCGCTGGGCAGAGCCTTTCAGGTTATGCAGAACAACCTGATGGAAATCTTCTGCTCAGTGAGAACGACGAGCGAGGAGATCGCCTCCGGCTCTCTGCATGTGGCGGAATCGAGCCATACCCTGTCAGAAGGCTCGGCCGAACAGGCCAGTTCCCTGGAGCAGATCAGTGCCTCGATGACGGTGATGGAAGGCCAGACCCGGCTCACCGCCGACAACGCGGCCAAGGCCAGTGGCCTCGCCCGCAGCGCCCAGGAGGCTGCCGAGCGGGGCAACCGCTACATGGGCGGCATGGTGCAGGCCATGGACGCGATCAACGAATCGAGTCGCAACATCTCGAAAATCATCAAAGTTATCGAGGAAATCGCCTTCCAGACCAACCTCCTGGCCCTGAACGCGGCGGTGGAAGCGGCCCGGGCCGGCAACCACGGCAAGGGCTTCGCCGTGGTGGCCGAAGAAGTGCGCAATCTCGCGGCCCGTTCCGCCAAGGCGGCCAAGGAGACCGAATCCCTGATCCACGGCTCCCTGGAGAAGACCGCCAACGGTACCGAAGTGGCGGATATGACCGCCGGCGCGCTGCGAGAGATCGTCGAAACCGTCGACCAGGTGAACGTTCTGGTAGCCGAAATCGCCAACGCCAGCCGCGAGCAGGCCACCGGCATCTCCCAGGTCACCCATGGCATCGAGCACATCGACACCCTCACCCAGCAGAAGAGCGCCCATGCCGAGGAATCGGCCGCTGCTGCCGAACAGCTCGCCGCCCAGGCCGAACACCTGCGCGACCTGCTTACCCGCTTCCGGGTGGGCAGCGACGAAATGTGCACCGAGCACCTCCTCCTGGCCCGGCAGAAATCCCAGCTCGCCCTGGGGGCATGACCTCACACCGTGAGCAGCCGGCGGTTACCCGCCCGGCTGCTCACGGCCTTAAAAATCACCAACCGCTTCTCACCAGACGCCCAAAGGATCCATGACTTTTTCCCTGCGCTCCCTTCTCTCGCTGCTTGCGGGTTTCCTTGTGGCCGGACTTCTGACCGCATCCTTGGTCGGTGCCGGTCCAGGGGAAAAAGCCATGAGTGTGGCGCCAGAGCAGAAGGGGCTCTGGCCCGGTCCGGACATCGCCCGGGCACGCGCCGCGGGGACGGCCCCCGACCTGCTCTTTGCCCTGCTGACCGGCGCAGGCCTGGTGGGCTTCGCCTTCTTCATCCAATGCCACCGCCGCTCACGGCACAACCGGCGGCGGGCCAGCGCCGAGCTGGCGGCCAGAAAGCGGCTGGAAAAAAGCCATGAGGCTGCTCTTCATTCCCTGGCGCAGATTGAACTGCTGAAAAACGAACTCGAGTCGGTGCTGGCCGCTCTGGATATCGCCTACAGCATACAGGACCGGGATTTCCGGATAGTCCGGCAGAACGGTCTCCACCGCAGCCTGTTCGGCGACCTCCAGGGCAAAACCTGCAGCCAGCTGTGCACCGGCGGCCACCAACCTGACCTTACCTGCCCGCTGGGCCGAGCCCTTGAAAACGGCGAAGCCTCCCGGGAGGTCCGGTGTTTTACAGCCCACCCGGACCCGGCCGAACTGGAAGTCACCGTACTGCCCCTGCGGGACACCACCGGAAACATCACCGGCGGCCTTGAAATCCTCCGCAATGCCAGCAATGAAGCCCGGCTGCGGCGGGACCTCGACACCATCTGCCGGGACTGGGAAGACATCTTCAACACCATCGACGACGCCATCACCGTCCAGGACCACAACTACAATATCACCCGCTGCAACCGGGCCGCCGAGCTTCTCCTGGGCCAGGACCGTGAAACCCTGCTGCGCGCCAAGTGCTATACTGCCATGCACGGTCTGCAGAGCGCACCGGGTCATTGCCCGAGTTGCCAAACCATGGCCAGCGGCCTTCCCATGGTCTTCGAGCATTTCGAACCCCACCTCGGCCGCCACCTGCGGGTGAAAACCCTGCCCCGCCGGGACCGCAGTGGCGCGCCCCAGGGCCTGGTCCACATCGTTCAGGACATTCAGGCCTCGAAGGAAGAGGAGGAAAAACGAGAACAACTCCAGCAGCAGCTCATCCAGTCCCAGAAACTCGAATCCATCGGCCAACTGGCCGGCGCCGTGGCCCACGATTTCAACAACGTGCTGTCGGTGATCATCGGCTTCAGCGAACTGGCCCTGGCCGAACTGGAGCCGGATCACCCGGTGGCCGAGCACATCGGCCTCATGGCCGAAGCCGGCGAAAAAGCGGCCGCCCTCACCCGCCAGCTCCTGGCCTTCAGCCGCAAGCAGCAGATGGAGCTGCGGCCGGTGGACCCTGCGGCCATCGTCCTCTCCATGGGCAAGATCATCATGCGGCTGATCGGCGCCGACATCGCGGTGCGCATCGACTGCGCCCCCCAGATCGACCATATCCACGCCGACCCCGGTCAGATCGAACAGGTGTTGCTGAACCTGGCCCTGAACGCCCGGGACGCCATGGAAACCGGCGGCACCTTCGAGATCCAGGTGGACACCCTGACCGCCAGCCCGGCCGTACTCGCGGAACTGCCGGAGCTCCAAACCGGTGTGCGGTATGTGCGGTTCACGGTGCGGGACAGCGGCCGTGGCATTCCAGCCGAACTGCACGAAAAGATCTTCGAGCCTTTCTTCACCACCAAGGAAAGCGGTAAGGGCACCGGCCTCGGCCTTGCCACGGTGCACGGCATCATCCGCCAGCACGACGGCCACATCACGGTCGACAGCGAACCGGGCAAGGGCACAATTTTCCGCTTCTTTCTGCCGGTTGCCGGAAAAGGCGAGAGCCCTGCCGCCCTGCCGCCCGCAGCCCCCCTGCCGGGCCACGGCGAGACCATCCTGCTGGTGGAGGACAACGACACGGTGCGCCGGCTGCTCACCGACACCCTGGCCTTTCTGGGTTACTCCGCTCTGCAGGCGGCAGAAGGAGGCCAGGGGCTCGAGCTCTGGCGGCAACACCGGGGCGAGATCGCCCTGGTGCTCACCGATCTGGTGATGCCGGGGATGAACGGCAGGGAACTGGCGGAAAAAATCCGAAAAGAAGATCCGGCAGCGAAGGTCATGTTCATGTCGGGCTACACCGACGACACGGTGGTACACCAACAGCTCGCCAGCGGCCGGGACTGCTTTCTGCAGAAACCGATAAGCCCCTCCATCCTCGCCGCCCGCCTGCGGGCCGTGCTCGACAACACCTGGCAGGCCGCCGAGTTGCCGTAACCGGCCTGGCCCTGCCTTTCAGACCGCGGCCAGGTTCTCCCCCACCGCCATGTTGACGGCAAGCGGCACCTCGAGGGGAAACACCGATTCCATGATTTCCTGGACCAGGCGGCTGGTTTCTTCGGCCTCGGCGCTGGGCGCTTCCAGAACCAACTCGTCGTGGATCTGCAGAAGCATGCGGGCACCGAGCCCGGCTTTGCGCAATCCCTCTTCGACCCGCAGCATGGCGAGCTTGATGATGTCGGCGGCGGTGCCCTGGATCGGCGTGTTGATGGCGGCGCGCTCGGCGAACTCACGGCGCCCCCGGTTCGGACTGTTGATGTCAGGAAGGCTGCGCCGCCGGTGGCAGAGGGTGGTCACAAAACCCTGGCCACGGGCCTCCTCCACCACCTTTTCCATGAACTCCTTCACCCCGGGACAGCGGGCGAAATAGCGGTCGATGAAGGTCTGGGCCTCCTTGCGGCTGAGATTCAACTGGCTCGCCAGACCGAAGGAGCTCATGCCGTAGACGATGCCGAAATTGATGGTCTTGGCCACCCGCCGCATCTCGGCGGTGACCAGGAGCGGCGAGACGAAGAAGATCTCGGCGGCGGTACGCCGGTGGATGTCCTCGCCGGAACGGAAGGACTCGATGAGCGCCGCGTCCCCGGAATAATGGGCCAGGACCCGCAGGTCGATCTGGGAATAGTCGCCGGCCACGAACAGATGCCCGGGGGCCGGCACGAAGGCTGCCCGGATGCGCTGGCCCTCCTCGGTGCGGATCGGGATGTTCTGGAGATTGGGGTTGCTGCTCGACAGGCGGCCGGTGGCGGTCACCGTCTGGTTGAAGGAGGTATGCACCCGGCGGGTTTCGGGGTGCACGAGGGAGGCGAGCTTGTCGATATAGGTGGATTTGAGCTTGGTGAGGTTGCGGTGCTCGCTCACCGCCCGCGGCAGTTCGTGGAAACCAAGCTTTTCAAGAACCGAGCTGTCGGTGCTGTAGCCGGTCTTGGTCTTCTTGCCGTGGGGCAGCTTGAGCTTTTCAAAAAGAATGGCACCCAGCTGGCGCGGCGAATTGATGTTGAACTCCTCGCCGGCCAGTTGGTAGATGTTTTTCTCAAGCGTTTCCAGCTTGATGGCAAATTCGGAAGAAAGCCCGGCAAGGAGTTCCGGGTCCACCGTCACTCCGGCCAGTTCCATGTCGGCCAGCACCGCAATGAGCGGCCCCTCCATACTGTCGTAGAGCCCGGCAAGCCCCTCGCCTTCGAGTTGCGGCCGGAACTCGTCCCATAACCGGCAGGCGCCGTAAACGTCTTCACAGGAATATTTGGTCGCCTCCTCGAGCCCCACATAGGCGAAGGCGTCCGGTCGCTTGTCGCCTCCGGTCACCTCGGTAAATGAGGTGAGGCGCTCGCCCAGCAGCTCCTGGCAGAGATCGTCGAGCTTGTGGCTGCGGCGCTCGGGAGCCAGGAGATAGGAAGCCACCATGGTATCCAAAAGTGGCCCGGCCAGGCGCACCGCGTCCTCGCCCTGGCAGCGCAGCACGCCGTAGTCGAATTTGAGGTTGTGGCCGAGCTTGGGGATCTTTTGGTCTTCGAGCAGCGGCCGCAGGATGTCGAGCACCTCCTGGCGCCGCAACTGGCCGGGCAGGAGCGCCCCGGACTGGTCACGGTGACCGATGGGCACATACCAGGCGCGCTCCGCCGAGGAGCAGAGGGAGAGGCCCACCAGGGCCGCCGACAAGGGCTCGGTGGAGGTCGTCTCGGTGTCCAGCACCAAGCGGCCGGCAGCGGCGAGCTCGCCGGCCACCTGGCGCAGTTCGGCAACGCTTGCAACCCGCTGGAAGGTGTCACCTGCCACCAATGGCGCCTTCACCTCCTTCTTGAGCAGCGAAGAAAATTCGAGCCGGGTGTACAGCTCCCGCAGAGCCTCCTGGTCCGGAGCACCCAGCTCGTACTGCGCCAGAGCCGCCGGCACCTCGATGTCGGTGCGCAAGCGGATCAGATCCCGGGACAAAAAGGCGGCCTGGCGCTGCTCCTCGAGATTTGTTTTCAGCTTGGACGGCCGCATCTCGCCGAGGCTGTCGTAGATCCCCTCCAGGGAGCCGAACTGGTTGACCAGCTTCTCGCCGGTCTTGGGGCCGATGCCGGCCACCCCGGGAACATTGTCGCTGCTGTCACCGAGGAGGGCAAAGAGATCGAGGAGCCGATCCGGCGGTACCTGGTAGCGGGCCGCCACCGCTTCCCCATCGTAGAGCACGTCCTTCATGGGCTCCCAGACCTGGATGCGGTCGGAGACGAGCTGCAAAAGATCCTTGTCGCCGGAAACGATCACCACCCGGTGGCCGGCCTCCACCAGGCGGTGGGCGGCGGCGGCGATCAGGTCGTCGGCCTCCATGCCCTCCTGCTCGAGGACCGGGATGCGGTAGGCCCGCACCACCTCCTTGACATAGGGCACCTGCACCGCCAGATCGTCGGGCATTGGCGGCCGGTTGGCTTTGTAGGCGGGATAGAGCTGGTGGCGGAAAACCGGACCGCGGACATCGAAGGCCACCGCGCAGTGGCTGGGTTTCTTCTCCCGCAGGACCCGCAGAAGGATGGAGGTGAAGCCATAGACTGCGTGGGTGGGCAGTCCATGGCTCGTGGTCAGGGGGGCGATGGCATGGTAGGCCCGGTAGAGATAGGCGTTGCCGTCGATCAGGTAAACCGGAGCCTGGCCGGCCATGGATTCTCTACTTGGCGGCCCGCACCCAGGTGGCGGCGGGCCCCTTTTCACCTTCTGTTTCGGCGTAGCGGACCGCCATACCTTCGGCGAGATCGCCCATGGCAAGATCCTTCAGGGCGTTCTCGTGGAAATAGATCTCACGGCCGTCGGTGGCGCTGATGAAACCGTAGGACTCAAAAGGGAAGAGACTCTTCACCTCCCCGGTGGCGGTGGGCAGCCGGTCGTCTTCCTGGACCTTGACGGTCTGTCGCCGCTTGCGCTGGAATTCCTTGAGCAGGCCACCCAACACGTCGAAGCTCTCGGTGAGCAGTTGGCGGACATTGTCGCCGCGGCGCTTGACCACCACCGTATCATTGGGCACCGAGGCCACGGTCCGCACCTCAAAGCCCCCTTCCCGGTGCTGGGAGGTGGACTCAACGGTGATCCGCAGATGATGAACGAGCCCGGCATGGTGCCGGTCAATCCTGTTTTTTTCTTCCTCCACCTTGGCCTGCCAGGAGGCCCTTATCTCCACGTTCCGGCCTTCGAGTTGCAGTTCCATACCGAAATCCTCCAGATTGGGTCAATCGTCAACGTCACTCCGTGGTGGACAAACCGCTTTGCGGAAAGCAGGTAAAACCCTTTCATTTCTTCCCGCTGCGGCCTGTCCGCCGGCCCTGTCGGCCGGGAATCCACTGTAGCGCGAAGTTCCCGGAGCACGCAAGGGAAATATGGCCACCCACGGGCCAGCCTTCGCTTGACGGCGGCCCGCGGATATGGCATGAATGATCGGTGCCTTTAAGCCTGCGCCAGGCCGCGCCCCCCCGGCGCAGCCTAGCGCCAACCCTCACTTCGCCGGGTCGTGCCCTTGTCCAGCAGCCAAGCCCCCATCACCGTTCTGCTCCTCAACCTCGGCGGCCCCGAGACCCTGGCCGACGTCGAACCCTTTCTCTTCAACCTGTTCTCGGACCGCAAGATCATCCGCCTGGGCCCGGCTTTTCTGCAGAAGTTCATCGCCCGCCGCATCGCCCGCAAAAGGGCACCGAAGAGCATGGAATCCTACCGGCTGATCGGCGGCGGCTCGCCGCTGGCAGCCATCACCGGCCAGCAGGCCGCGGCCCTCGAACGAAGGCTCGCCGCCCACGGCTCGTTTCAGGTGAAGATGGTGATGCGCTACTGGTCTCCCCGTGCCGCCGAGGTGCTGGCCGGGCTCCATACAGCGGGCCAGCGGCGGGTCGTGGCGCTCCCCCTCTACCCTCACTATTCCGTTGCCACCACCGGCTCTTCCCTCGACGACCTGCGATCCGCCGCGGCCCGTTTCACACCTGATTTTTCGGTTCGCGAGATAGAAGCCTGGCCCAGCCAGCCCCGCTATATAGGAGCTTTGGCCGACACCATCCGCCAGGGCCTCGCCCGGTTCGGCAACGAGCCCGTCACCCTGCTCTACAGCGCCCACAGCCTGCCAGTAAAATTCATCGAGGAGGGAGACCCCTACGTCGACCACCTGCACGAGACCATCGCAGCAGTAGAGGCCATTACCGGCGTCAAGGGACGACTCTGCTACCAGAGCCGCAGCGGTCCGGTCGAGTGGCTGGCGCCCTCCACCCCCGAGATGCTGGAAACCGTGGCCGGCGAAGGATGCCGCAATCTGCTGGTGGTGCCCATCAGCTTCGTCTCCGACCACGTGGAGACCCTCTACGAACTGGACATCCAGTACCGGGATCTGGCCAGTACCCTGGGCATGCGCCTGGAACGCACCGATTCCCTCAACACCCGGCCGGACTTCATCGAAGCCCTGGCCGAACTGACCCTGGAAGCCGCCAGCGGCCTTTGAAAGAAAAAAATTACCTTGAAATAACAGCCGCTTGACATTGAGAGCCAAGAAGCATATTCTTCTAACATCCAGAAGACCTTTTTTCGGTTGAATAGGCAACAGAGAGACGATCAAACCCGGCCGCGACCGGGCAGGCCAGGAGGGAAGCGAGGTGGAAGCACGTGCATTCGTCAACTCGGAAGGCAAGGCGGTCATCAAATGCCCGCACTGCGAAAAGGGCAAGGCAACGCCCGTGGCCCAGTTCAAGGGCAGAAAAAGCACGATCAAAATCAAGTGCTCCTGCGGCGAAACCTTTACCCTGCGGCTGGAATTCCGGATGAAGTACCGCAAGCCGGTAAATCTGGTGGGCCGTTACGTGAACCACTCCCAGAAGAAGGCCGAAGGCGACATCTATGTCCGCGATCTCTCCATGACCGGCATGAAATTCACCACGGTGGGGCCCAACACCCTCAAACTGGGCGACAGCCTCACCCTGGATTTCACCCTCACCGACCAGCGCCAGGGTTCCCTGGTTGGCTCCGATCTCACCCGGGAAGCCTTGGTCAAGTACATCGACCGTCATTTCATCGGCTGTGAATTCGTCAAAAACGCCGACGATCCCAGCGACCAGCGGTTGGGTTTTTTTCTGCTGCCGTAACCCAAGCCAACGGTCTCCGCAACCGTTCAAAGCACACGAAAAAGGGGGCTTGCGCCCCCCTTTTTCGTGTGCTTTGCCCCCCTTACGCAGTCTTCTGAAACCGCCGCATGCGGACATTCATCAGGATGCCAAGCCCCAGCAGGTTGGTGAGCAATGAGGAGCCACCATAGCTGAACAGCGGCAGCGGAATGCCCACCACCGGCAGAAAGCCCATGACCATCAGCAGATTGATCACAGCCTGCCAGAAAAGCAGGCTCACCACCCCGAAGGCCAGCAGTACGCCGAACTTGTCCCGGGACGACAAAGCGACGTTGAGTCCCCAGAGGATCATGAAGAAGAAAGCTGCCAGAAAAAAGAGCGCGCCGGCAAAACCCCACTCCTCGGCCCACACCGAGAAGGCGAAATCGGTATGGCGCTCCGGCAGAAAGTGGAGATGGCCCTGGGTTCCTTTCAGGTACCCCTTGCCGAACATGCCGCCGCTGCCCACGGCGATCTTCGACTGGGTGATGTGATAGCCGCTGCCCATGCTGTCGGCCTCGGGGTTGAGAAAGGTTTCGATGCGCCGCCGCTGGTAGTCGTGCAGCCCGTATTTCCAGGCCAGGGGGACGATGGCCGCCACGAAGCCGGACAGGGTCGCCAGGGTTGACCATTTCAGTTTGACAAACAGGGTCATGGAGGCGAACAGAAACACGAGCAGCAGGGCAGTCCCCAGATCGGGCTGGACGACGATGAGCACAAAGGGCAGACCGGTGATCACCGCCGGCATGAAGAGCTCTTTCAGCGAGAAGCCCTTGCCGGTGTCCTTTCGCGAGTAGTAGCTGGCCAGGGTAATGAGCACCACCAGCTTGGCGGGCTCCGAGGGCTGCAGGCGGAAAAAACCGAGGTTGATCCAGCGCTGGGCACCACCACCGCTGCTGCCGGCGACGACGGCCCAGATGAGGAGCAGGAGGACCAGGCCATAGAGGGGATAGCCGTAGGTATGCAGTTCCCGGTAATCAAAGGAATGCAGGGCCACGAGACAGCCGAACCCGACCAGGAAATAGGCGAGCTGCTTGTAGAAATTCGACAGGCTCGCGTCGCCGCCAGCGAAGCCGGCACTGTAGAGGTTGGCCAGCCCGAGCACGGCCACCAGGGCAATGGCGCCGAACATCACCCAGTCGAAGTGATAAAACAGCATCCGGTTCATCTGCCGCGTTGTCTCATCCACTTCCGTTTTCCTCCCTGAAATCCTGATGGCGGCTCAACAGATCCGGTCTTCCGCGTCGAGCGCCGGTCCTCGGGGGCTCGACATACCGTGTGTAGCCACCACGCCCTCGACACCACTACTGCTCGGGGTCTCGCAGGCTGGTTCCCTGTTATCAAAGTTTTCAGCTGCTTGGCAAGCTCAAGCAGGCGCGATGGACGACCTACGGGTCCATCACATCCGAAGAACCTAATCCCCTTCCACCACGCCACTGTTCTGCGGCGGGGAAGCGGGCGAGGCGGCCTGCTCAACAGGCTCCTCGATACCGAAATAGGCCTGCAGCACCGCCCTGGCGATGGGGCCGGCCACACTGCCGCCGTGATCACCGTGCTCGACGAGCACCGTCACCGCGACCTCCGGCTTGTCGGCCGGCGCGTAACAGGTGAACCAGGCATGGTCCCGGTACTTGTAGGGCACCTTGTCTTTGCTCGTCTCCTTCCACTTGGCGAGCCGCACCACCTGGGCGGTTCCCGTCTTGCCGGCGACGGTGGTCCCCTCGATCCTCACCAGCCGGGCGGTACCGCGCTGGCCGTGGACCACCTCCAGCATACCGTCCCGGAGAAGAGCGAGGGACTGGGGCGAACCAAGTGCGTGGCCATCGACGATGGGCGCAAACGTCTTGATTTCACGGCCGCTCTGGTCGAGGATGGCGTCGAGCAATTGCGGCCGGTAGCGGGTGCCGCCATTGGCCACGGTGGCGGTCATCTGGCAGATCTGCAGCGGCGTTGTCAGGTTGAAGCCCTGGCCGATGGCGATGGAAAGGGTCTCGCCCTCCTGCCAGGAGATGTTTTTCGCCTTCTTCTTCCAGGCGGCGGTGGGGATGAGTCCGGGCTTTTCGCCTTCGAAATCCACCCCGGTCAACTCTCCGAGCCCGAGACTGCGGGCGAACTCGGCAATGCCATCGACCCCGACCTTGAGCCCCACCTGGTAGAAATAGACGTCGCAGCTCTCGGCAATCGCCTTCTTGAGATCGGTGGCGCCGTGCCCACCCTTTTTCCAGCAACCGTAGCGCCGGTCGCCAAAAGCCATGGAGCCGGCGCAGTAAATAGAGGTCGAAGGGGTGACCACTCCCCGGGTAAGGCCAGCCAGGGCGGTGACGATCTTATAGGTCGAGCCGGGCGGATACTGGCCCACCAGGGTCTTGTTGACCAGGGGCCGCTTCTCGTCTTCGAGGAGCGCCTGCCAGGCTTTATACGAAATGCCCCCCACAAAATCCTGGAGATGCAGGACCGGCGCGCTGGCCATGGTCAGCAGCCGACCGGAGTTGACGTCCATCGCCACCACGGCGCCACCCCTGCCTTCCAGGGCCTTTTCGGCGGCCAACTGCATTTTGGTGTCGATATTGAGACGGATATCCTCACCGGGCAGAGGTTCGAGATGTTTCAGAAGACGCTGCTGGTAACCCTGGGCGTTGACCTCGAGGTAGATCCTGCCCTTTTCGCCATGCAGATGGTCTTCATGAAAACGCTCGAAACCGCCTTTGCCGATCTGGTCCCCCCGCTGGTAGGCCCCATAGCGTTCGTCTTCCAGCTCACTGGCGCTGATCTCGCCCAGGTAGCCGATGAGATGGCTGGCCATGTCGCCGTAATGGTACTGGCGCCGGGGCACCACATCGATGCGCACCCCGGGCAGGGAAAAATAGTCGTTCTCGATGAGCACCAGACTCTTCCAGTCGATATCCTCCTTGAGCACGATGGGCAGGTGCAGGGGGTTATCGGCTGACTCCCGCATCCGTTTGAGATAAACATCGATGTCGTCGCCGGTAATCTCGGCGATGCGCTGGATGACCTCGTCGGGGTCCGGGGCATCCTCCTTGGACCAGACGATGTTGAACGACGGCCGGTTGGAAACGATGATCTCGCCGTTGCGGTCGAGAATGTTGCCCCGGGGCGGTACGATGTCGAGCACCCGCACCCGGTTGTTCTCGGCCTTGGCCTGGTATTTCTCGCCATGGTGAATCTGCAGGAACCAGAGCCGGGCGATGATCACGGCGATAAAGGCGATGACCACCATGGTCACGAAATCAATGCGCTTCTTCAGCAGATTGAGCTCGTTCTCGTCGGGCTTGGCGATGCGGGCGATAACCCGCCGGCGCTGAGGATCAAAGGGCTGCATGGCTACATCTTGAAACGGTTGCCGGACTTTTCCTGGCTCAGCAGGGAAGAGAACCGCCTGATGGAAAATTCCGTGAACAGCAGGTCAAAGAAGAGAAAAACCGGCGACGCAACCAGGGCGAGCAACAGCATCTGCAGGAAAATATAACTCCAGGACCACACCGGCGGGTTATCCGGAGTCTGGAGAACCAGAAAGACGAAGAGCCCGCCGCTCACCAGCAGATAGGCCAGCACCGCCAGCGGGATACGGAACACCGTGTCGTTCAGGGCCACGTGGCGGGCAAGCCCCTTGAGGGAGGCAAAGAGAATGAGATAGATCAGCGGATAGACGCCAAGCAGCATGCCGGAGGCAACGTCCATCACCATACCGAGCAGAAAGAGCAGCAGCGGGCCGCGGATGAAGTCGGCCCGGTGGGCGAGGAACACCACCAGCAGGAACATGAGGTCGGGCCCTCCGAGCCAATCGGGCAGCAGATGAAAGACCGTGGTCTGCAGGACGATGATGGCAACGCCGAGAAGAAAGAAGACGAGAACGAGCATCGGCGGTCAGTCGAAGGTTTCTTCCAGCAGGGAATTTTCTTTGAGGACGATGAGAACCTCTTCGAGTTGCGAAAAATCAACCGCCGGTTCGATGGCAATCTCCTGGAACATGCCGCGCGGCGACTGGCTGACCTTGGAGATCACCCCGACTTCGAGGCCCTTCGGGAAAATGCCGCCGAGCCCCGAGGTGATCACATGGTCGCCCTCCTGGATCTCGACGCTCTTCAGTACGTAGTGCATCTGGAAGGCGCCGCTGCCGGTGCCCTTGAGAATCCCCTGGCTGCGGGTAGTCTGGGAGAGCACATCGATGGCGGAATTTGGGTCGGTGGCCAGCAGTACCTTGGCGTAATGGGGCGAGGTGTTGATCACCTGCCCGACGATGCCGTCGACGGTGACCACCGGCATGGCCTTCTGGACGCCATCGGAGCTGCCGCGGTCGATGGTCAGCGTCCGGAACCAGAGGGAAGGATCCTTGCCGACGATGCGGGCGGTAAGCGTCGGGGTCTCCAGGGTGTCCTTGAACTCGAGCAAGCGGCGCAGCCGCTCGTTGGTGGCCACCGCTTCCCGGTACTGGCGGTTCACCTCCTGGTAGCGCTGCAGCTCCTCGCGAAGCAGTCGATTTTCCTCGTGAACCTTGAAAAGTAGCTGGTACTTGAGCTGCAGCCCATCACCGTAGCCGCGCAGCTGCGTGCCCACCTTCTGCAGGGGGCCGAGCAGTTCGAGGATGAGCTTCTGGGTGGAACCGAAATCCCGCCGGCCGACCATGGCGATGACCAGGATCAGGATGGAGGTGAGGAGGAAACCGAAGAGAACGAAGCTCTTCAGCTGTTTGCTGCGTTTTCCTCTCTTCCGGATTGCGTTGCTCATACTGTCGCCGAGGTGGACGGGAAGGATGTTTCCCGGGGCGGAAAAATCGAAGTGGCCGGCGGGAGCGGGAACTCTTCCCGCCCGGTCATCAGGAATTGATCATGACCTCCTTGAGGATGTCGATATTGTCTAGGGCCTTGCCTGAGCCAAGCACCACCGAAGAGAGCGGGTCGTCGGCAACGATGATCGGCAGCCCCGTTTCCTCGTTCAGCCGGCGGTCCAGGTTGCGGAGCAGCGCGCCGCCGCCGGTGAGCATGATGCCCTGATCGACGATGTCGGCGGAAAGCTCCGGCGGCGTGAGTTCAAGGGCCATTTTCACCGCCTCGACGATGGCGTCCACCTGCTCGGCGATGGCGGAGCGGATCTCGCCGGAATTGATGGTGATGGTCTTCGGCACCCCGGAAACCAGGTCGCGGCCCTTGATTTCCATGGTCTCGAAAGGCTCCTCGGGCAGCACGTTGCCGATGGTGGTCTTGATCAACTCGGCGGTGCGCTCGCCGATGGCCAGATTGTGCTTGCGCTTGATGTACTGAAGAATGGCCTCGTCCATCTTGTCGCCCGCCACCCGCACCGAACGGGAGTAGACGATGCCGGCAAGCGAGATCACCGCCACCTCGGTGGTGCCACCACCGATATCGACGATCATGTTGGCGGTGGGCTCGGTGATCGGCAGGCCGGCGCCGATGGCAGCGGCCATCGGCTCCTCGATGAGGTACACGGCCCGGGCGCCGGCGGACTCGGCGGACTCCTTCACCGCCCGCTTTTCCACCTGGGTGATGCCAGAGGGCACCGAAACGATGATCCGCGGATGCACCAGGGTGCGGCGGTTGTGCACTTTGCGGATAAAGTAGGAGAGCATGGCCTCGGTCACCTCGAAATCGGCGATGACCCCGTCCTTGATCGGCCGGGTGGCCACGATGTTGCCGGGCGTGCGGCCCACCATCATCTTGGCTTCCTTACCCACGGCGAGCACCTTGTTGACCCGGGCATCCCGGCGGATGGCCACCACCGAGGGTTCCCGAAGCACGATGCCCTTACCTTTCATATATACAAGCGTGTTGGCGGTCCCCAGGTCGATGGCAAGATCGTTGGAAAGCCAGCCGAGAAGCGTATTCAACGGCGAAAACATAGAAATTCACCACTCCTGAACAAACTGCAGGCCCCTTGCGCCGGAGCACACCTCCGGCCCACCGCCCCCGAAAAAAACAAACGATCCGGGCAGACAGGCAACGACAAAAGGCTGCAACGGCCTGCTACAAAGGGTTGCACTTTAACAGAGCGACGCAACCTTGGCAAGATATATAGATTCGCCAGATCCGTCCCCACAGCCTCCCTTTTAAGGGCGCGGGGCGTGTCGCAGTCGCCGTTCCCGGCGGCACGATTTGGCCGAGGAGCGCCTGTTGATGGCTGGGCTTGAAGAAGATCCAGCCCATGGCCCAGCCCGGCCTGGCGCTTTCCGCCAACTCGTCAAAATTCCCTTGACCCCCTCCGGGAAGAATGGTATAGAAGCAACACTTTTTTCGAGGGCATCTGCCCTCGCGCCTGTGGGGCTATAGCTCAGCTGGGAGAGCGCTTGAATGGCATTCAAGAGGTCAGCGGTTCGATCCCGCTTAGCTCCACCACTTCCGCATTTTTCCGGCTCACCGCCGGACACCATATCTTCAGGGAGGGCCTGACCGGTTTTTCCTAAGAGCGCAAGCCTTCGCTGTCTCAAGAAACGGCCTTCTTCCGCCAGCGAAGGCTTCTTTATTGGTCGCCTATGAGTTCCTCCAAACGCCCCGATCCCGACAGTCATCTCAAGCCCGCCTCCGAGGAAGCTATCCTCAAGGTCACCAAGGAGATCGTGGTCAAGTTCATCGAGGTCGGTCGCCTCACTCCGTCCAATTTCGGCGAGACCTTCCGCGACGTCTACCGGGCGGTACACGACACCGTTCGCTCCTGATTTCTTCTCTTCTTGCCGTGGCCCTCGACCCCGCCCTCAACCTAGCCCCCACCCAGGTTCGCCGTGTCCACGTGATGGGCATCTGCGGCACCGGCATGGGAGCGCTGGCCGGCATGCTGAAGGCGGCGGGTTTCGCCGTCACCGGCTCCGACGCCAACGTCTACCCGCCCATGAGCGATTTCCTGGCCGCCTCCGGCATTCCGGTGGCCAACGGCTACCAAGGGGCCAACCTGCAGCCGCGTCCGGACCTGGTGATCGTCGGCAACGTCATCCGCCGCACCAATCCCGAGGCGGAAGAGCTGGCCGCTCTCGGCATCCCCTACCTCTCCTTTCCCCAGGCCCTGGCCCATTTTTTCCTGCACGGCAAGACCCCCCTGGTGGTGACCGGCACCCACGGCAAGACCACCACCGCCTCGCTGCTGGCCACCATGCTGCACGAAGCCGGGCTCTCCCCCGGCTTTCTGATCGGCGGCCTGGTACAGGCCTTTGGCCGCAACTTCAACCTCGGCGAAAGCCCCTACTTTGTGATCGAAGGCGACGAGTACGACACCGCCTTTTTCGACAAAGGCCCGAAGTTTCTCCATTACCGGCCGCAGATCGCGATCATCACCTCCGTCGAATTCGACCACGCCGACATCTATGCCGATCTCGAAGCGGTGAAGAATTCCTTCCGGCGGCTGGTGGCGATCATGCCGCCGGACGGCTATCTGGTTGCCCACGGCGATGACCCGGTGGTGCGGGAGCTGGTCGCCGCCGCCCCCTGCCAGGTGCTGACCTACGGCCAGTCCGGCAACTGCGATTTACAGCTTCGAGAGATCACCGCCGAGGGGCGCACGAGCCATTTTTCCGTATACTATCAAGGAAATTTTTTCGGGCGCTTCCAGTTGCCCATGCCCGGCCTCCACAACTGCCTGAATGCCACGGCGGTGACCGGAGTGCTGCAACGGATCGGCCTCGACTCTGAAAGTATCGCTTCCTGCCTGCCCCGCTTCCAGGGGGTGAAACGGCGCCAGGAGGTACGTGGCGAAGTGGGCGGCATCACGGTGATCGACGACTTTGCCCACCACCCCACCGCCGTGCGCGAAACCCTTGCCGCCCTGAAGGCCGCCTACCCTGGGCGGCGGCTGGTCACCGTCTTTGAGCCGCGCACCAATTCGAGCCGGCGCTCGGTGTTCCAGCGGGACTACGTGGTGGCGTTCGACGCCGCCGACCGCATCCTCATCAAGGATCCGGCACCGCTTGCCGAGTTGGCGGAACAGGAACGTTTTTCCACCGCCCTCCTTGCCGAAGATCTCCGCCACCGCCGCCTTCATGCCCGCAACTTTGCGGGCACCGATGAGATCCTCGCAACGCTCGCCACGGAAGCCACCGCCGGCGACGTGATCGCCATTCTCTCCAACGGCGGCTTCGACAATATCCATCCCCGTCTGCTCGAACTGTTGGCCGCCCGCCGGGGCTGAGCCAGACCTTGCCCCGTGGCAGGTATTGACAGTCCTTGCCTTCCCCATTAAAAATGACGATTTCGCCCCGCCCGGTTCCAAAGCGGCCAATCCGCGCCAGCCGGTCTGAAAAAACCGGCCACGGCCCGAAACCTTTTTGGCCGCCAAGGCTTACTTAACAAACACCACACCGATTTTCCTGGAGGTGACAGATGGCACGCATCAACGACAACTACCTCAAACTCAAGGCCGGCTACCTCTTCCCCGAGATCGGCCGCCGGGTCAAGGCCTTTGCCGAGGCCAACCCGGAGGCGAAGATCATTCGTCTAGGCATCGGCGACGTCACCCGGCCCCTGGTGCCGGCGGTGGTGGAGGCCTTTCACGCCGGTGTCGACGATCTCGCCCGAAGCGCCACCTTCCACGGCTACGGCCCCGAACAGGGCTACGACTGGCTGATCGAGGTGATCCGCGACAAAGCCTACCGCCCCCTGGGGGTCGAGCTCAAGAACAGCGAAATCTTCATCTCCGACGGCTCCAAGTGCGACACCGCCAATATCCTCGACATCTTCGATCTCGGCAACAGAGTGGCGATCTGCGACCCGGTCTACCCGGTCTACAACGACACCAACGTCATGATCGGCAGAAGCGGCGAGGCCGACGCCCGCGGTTACTACGAGGGCATGGTCTACATGCCCTGCACCGCGGAAAACGATTTCACCCCGGCCTTCCCCTCCGAAAAGGTCGACCTCATCTACCTCTGCTACCCCAACAACCCCACCGGCGCCGTGGCGAGCCGCGAGCAGCTTGCCGCCTGGGTGGACTACGCCCGGCGAAACGACGCCATCATCCTCTTCGACGCGGCCTACGAGGCCTTCATCACCGAGCCCGGCATCCCGCACTCGATCTACGAGATCGACGGCGCCCGCCAGTGCGCCATGGAGTTCCGCTCCTTTTCGAAAACCGCCGGCTTCACCGGGGTGCGCTGCGGCCTCACGGTAATCCCCGAGGAGCTCACCGCCACCACCGCCAGCGGCGACAAAATAGCCCTCAACAAGCTGTGGAACCGGCGGCAGAGCACCAAGTTCAACGGCGTCTCCTATCCGGTGCAGAAGGCGGCGGCCGCCGTCTACTCGGACGAAGGCTGGGCCCAGGTGCGGGAAGTGATCGCCTTCTACATGGAAAACGCCCGGCTCATCCGCGAAGGCCTGGAAGCGGCGGGCATCACCTGCTATGGCGGGGTGAACGCTCCTTACATCTGGCTCAAGACGCCGGGCGGCATGAAAAGCTGGGACTTCTTCGACAAACTGCTCACCGAGTGCCACGTGGTGGGCACCCCTGGCAGCGGCTTCGGCCCGAGCGGCGAGGGCTATTTCCGGCTCTCCGCCTTTGGTGGCCGGGAAAACGTCGAGGAGGCTATCCGCCGCATCCAGGCCATGTGGGGCGGCCGTTAACATCGCTCCCATAAGAACGTTTCTTGCAAAGGCAGGAGCCGGCTTTTCGCCGGCTCCTGCCTTTTTTCTTTGGCCCGCCGCTTCACCGCCGAACGCTTGACCGGGTCTCCGCCCGCCCTAACCAACCTTGTTTTTCCGTTAAAAACAGGGCAAACTGTGGGAATGCCTCGCTGCCAGATGCAAGGCATGCTGGCCTTCCGGCATCGTTCGGGCTTGCCGGCCAAACGCTCTTCCGAAAAAACGCCCCATGCCGGAACCCTACGCCGCCTACGCCACCGTTCTTTTCCTGGCCCTGCTCTTGAATCTCGGCCTTGCCGTTCACGCCCTGTTTCGTAAAGCACCAGGTCGCCTGCCTTTCTCCCTGCTGATGCTGGGTGCAGCCTTCTGGTCGGGCATGGTGCTGCTGGCGCTTGGCAGTTCCACCCCGACGGCAGCGCATTTCTGGTTCAAACTCCTCTACTTCGCCGTTTCCACCATGCCGGCCTGCTGGCTCATCTTTCTGCTGCACTATTCGGGGCGCCAGCAACTCATCGCCTCCTGGCGCGTCGTTCTGCTGTTTCTCGTGCCCGCCGCCACCACGACCGTTATCTGGCGCAACGATCTCGCACACCTGTTCTGGAGATACCGTTTCTTCCCGGCAGGAGGAGTCATGGACTGGGAACTCGATTTCGGCCCCTGGTACGCGGTCCATTCCATCTACAACTACTCCATCGCCCTGTGCGGCCTCATCCTCTGCTTCGACATCGCCTTCCGCTCCTACCGGATCTACCGGCGCCAGTCTCTCACCCTGTTCTTCGGCGCCCTGGCGCCGGTGCTGGCCAGCCTGCCCATGACCCTCGGCCTCACCCGCCTGAGCTTCGCGCCCTTCGGCTTCGTGGCCATGGGCATCGCCTTTTCCATCTCCCTGTTCCGCTACCGTCTGCTCGATCTTGCTCCCATCGGCCGGGATACGCTCATCGAAAGCATGCCCGACGCCATGCTGGTGCTCGACCGCCAGAACCAAGCGGTGGACTGCAATCCCGCCTTCACCGAACTGATCGGCATGCCCGAAGAGCGGATCATCGGCAACCAGGCGGCAGCGGTCTTCCGGCGCTGGCCCCGCTACACCGCAGACTACCGGGACGCCGAGCAGGTGGACGACATCCTCGAGGTCGACTTCAAAGGCACGGCAAAATGGTACCGTCTGCGCATCACCTCGCTCACCGGCACCAAGAGTGGCGAATCGCTCGGCCGGCTCATCGTGCTGCACGACATCACCGACCGCCACCGGGCAGAACTGGCCCGCGAACGTTTGCGCGCCGAACTGGACGAATCCATCGCCCAGGTAAAAATCCTCTCCGGCCTCATCCCGATCTGCTCGGCCTGCAAGAAAATCCGGGACGACGCCGGCTACTGGCACCAGGTGGAGAACTATATCCGGCAGCATTCCGAAGCGGAGTTCAGCCATGGCATCTGTCCCGATTGCCTGCCGCGCCTGTATCCTGACCTGGAGAAAGTGAAAGAAGCCAATGAACGGAAGAAAAACAACCCCGAGCCTTGAGCACCGTCCCCCGCCCCCCCGGTGCCAAAAAAAAGCCCACCCACCGGAGTTTACCGGCAGGCGGGCTTTTTCGTGTGAACGGGGCAGCGGTACTTGGGGCTTTTCTACTCGCCTCCCTTAAACTCAGCCACCAGGGCCTGAATCGAGGCCTTGGCGTCGCCGAAATACATGCGGGTGTTGTCGTTGAAGAAAAGGGCGTTCTGGATGCCGGCAAAGCCCGCGCCCATGGAGCGTTTGAGCACGATGACCGTCTTCGCCCGGTGGGTTTCGATGATCGGCATACCGTAGATCGGACTCGACTCGTCATCGAGGGCCGCCGGGTTGACCACGTCGTTGGCGCCGATCACCACGCAGACGTCCACCGAATCCATGCGCGGGTTGATGTCGTCCATTTCGATCAACTGGTCGTAAGGAACGTTGGCCTCGGCCAGAAGCACGTTCATGTGGCCCGGCATGCGGCCGGCCACCGGGTGGATGGCGTAGCTCACCTCGGTGCCGTTCTTCTCGAGCAGTTCGCCGAGTTCCCGCACCACGTGCTGGGCCTGGGCCACGGCCAGGCCATAGCCGGGCACGAAGACCACCGAATCGGCGGCCTCCAGGATGTAGTAAACGTCCTCGGCGTTAGCCGGCCGCACCTCGCCCTGGGGGCCATCGGCCTGGGCCTTGGAGGTGGCGCCGAAGCCGGAGAACAGCACGTTGGCCAGCGA
>JBFHWX010000018.1:0-30840 GCA_041599275.1 Desulfobulbales bacterium
CCGCGGGCCACCACCAGGAAGGCAGGGGCGAATTCCTCGATGCGGGTAAGCGCCTGCTGGAGCGCCTTGCGGTAGCCGCTGCCGTCGAGCTTTTCCGGCAGCGGCAGGTTGAGGTTGAACCCTTCGCCCTCGCCCTCGCCGCGCTCTTCCTCGAAACCGCTGAAGTAGGGGTAGGCGAAGCTCGGGTGGCCGTGGATGGAGACGGTGAGCACGTCGGAGCGCAGGAGGAAGATGTCCTGCTGGCCGTTGCCGTGGTGGTAGTCGATGTCGAGAATGGCCACCTTGCCGTAATGGCTCAGGAACTGGGCGGCCAAGGCGTTGTTGTTGAAGTAGCAGAAGCCGCCGAAGAAACGGCTTTCGGCGTGGTGGCCAGGTGGGCGTACCAGGGCGTAGGCCAGGCGCCGGCCGTGCAGCACCTCGCGGGCGGCGGTGAGGGCGCAGTCGGCGGCCCGGCGGGCGGCGAGATAGGCGTTGCGGTTGATCGGCGTGAAGGTGTCGATGCAGTAGTAGCCGGCCAGCACCGAAGGTTCCTTGGGCGGCCTGGTCTTGTTGCGGATCGGGAAGACGTAGGGGTAGAGGCTCTTGCCCTCGGGCATGGCGGCGCAGGCTTTTTTGAGATACGACACGAAATCGGCGGCGTGCACCTCGGTGAGGTGGCGCTCCGGAAAGGGCTGCGGTTTTATGGGGGTGAAGAGGCCGCTCTTTTCGAGCTCCGTGAGGATGCTGGCCACCCGCACCGGCGCCTCGACGTAGCCACGGTCGTGGACATGGTGGATGTCGTGGCGGTCGTTCACGACCAGCGCAATCTGTTCCGCGGAACGGCCGCCTATCCGGCGGTTCACCGCTTCGGGCTTGACGTAGCGGAAATCGCGGAGCGGTACCGGGTCGTCCCGGAAGGAGGCGACCACGGCCTCCACGTACTCCGGCGGGCAGAGCTCGGCGTACTTGCGCTCGAGTATGGCCCGCACCACCCGGCGGGCAAAGGCGCGGCGCAGGGGGCGCTCGTCCGCCAGGGGATCGTAGACCAGATGCGGCCCGCAGTCCTCGCCTTCCTGCACTGGCCTTTCGTAAGCGGTGCCCACCACCGGCCGGGCGCCGTACTGTTCGTAGAAACGCAGCCGGGCCTGGTTCTCCCCCCGCAGCGCCGGGTCCGGGCAGTCTTTCTCGCCGTCGGGCTGGGCCTCGAAGAAGAGGCCCTTCACCTTGAGGGCCGCCGCTTCCTGGCGCACCCGCTCGTAGAGGGCGCCGCCGATACCGCCGCCGCTGCGGCCGGTGCTGGCGGCGATCCAGTCGAGGAAGGCGAAGCCCAGTTCCGGCTCGTGCAGCAGCAGGGCAAAACCCAGTACCCGGCCGGACATGCTCTCGGCCACGAAGAGCACGAGGCGGAAGCGTTGCTTGAAGGGGTTGCGAAGCTTCTCGCCGATGGCCTCGATCTCCTCCTCGGCCACCGCCGGGAACCGGGCCCGGAGGATATCCTTCACCTGGCGCAGGGTTTCCCGGTTGGCGGGCATGAAGTCATCGTAGATGCGGCGGATGCGGATCATTTTTTTATTTGTGGTCGGCTGTGTTCAGAAAGTTTCTGCGGCTCTGGCCAGGGAATTGGCGCCTCTTCGGGAAGTGTTTTCAGTTTTCTGCCGTGCCCCTCGGCCGCTGGTGGGAGCGCAGGGCGTCGGCAACGATGGCCTCCACCGCTTCTTCGTAGGAGATCTTCTCCCGGGTCAGGGCCGCGGCAAAGCCGGCGTCCGGCGACAAACAGGGGTTGGCGTTCACTTCGAGCACATAGGGCCGCCCCTGGCGATCGACCCGGAAATCCACCCGGGCGTAGCCGCCGAGCCCGAAGAGGTGCCAGCAGCCAAGGGCAATGTTTTTCAGTTGGTCAAGGAGCGTTGCGTCGGATTCCGGAAAATCAAAGGAGCGCGGCGTGTGCTGGAAGGCAAAGGAATCCTCTTCCCATTTCGCCTGGTAGTCGACGATGCGCGCCGCCTCCGGCCCGAAGTTCTCGAAGACGATCTCCGCCGGCGCCAGCACCCGGGCGCCTTCGTCGGTGGCAAGCAGCGAGAGGTTGAACTCGCGGCCGTCGATGTATTCCTCGGCAAAGCACTGACCGCCCAGGCTGTGGCGCCGCTCGCCGAGCTCGTTTTGCAGCACCTCGGCGGAGCCGGTGGTCAGCAGCGAGTCGGGGCCGATGCCCAGGGAGGCGTGCTCCCAGAGGGACTTCAGAATCCAGGTACGCTCCATCCCATGGCGCAGAGCGCGGAGCGGCCTGCGGCTGGGGAGCGGCCCGAACCAGTCCGGAGTGGGCAACTCGGCAGCCAGCAGGGCTTCCTTGGCCCGGGTCTTGTGGGTGGTGGCCAGGATGGCGTCGGCGGGCGAGCCGGTGTAGGGCAGGCCCATGGCGTCGAGCAGGTAGGGAAAGAGATGGATCAGCCGGCCCCAGCCGTGCAGGTCCTCCACCAGATTGAAAACGAGGTCGGTGCGGCTGGTGGCAAGCTGCTTGCGCATGGTGTCGAGATCGAGGCCGCAGGAGAGGCGATGCACCCGGTGGCCGAGGCGCTCGAGGGCGCAGCTCACCTCCTTGGCCTGCACCAGCACGTCGCGGGCATCCGGTGAATCGCGGCTCACCTGGTTGTAGACCACCGCCACCCGCATCAGCGTACCCTCTCCGCCGCCGAGGCGATGATCTGTTCGATCAGGCTTTGGTAGCTGATGCCCCTCTTGGTGCAGATGATGGGCAGGTCAGAATGCTCCGGGTGGATGCCGGCCAGCGGATTGACTTCCATGAACAGGGGATTGTCCGTTCCGTCGCAGCGCAGGTCGATGCGGCCTCCGTCCCGGCAGCCCAGCACCCGCCAGGCGTCGAGGGCGATTTGTTCGGCCGCCGCCACCTGCGGGTCGTCCGCCGCCAGCACCAGCCGGTACTCCACGAGCTCCTCGCAGTTTTCCTTGTTGACGTAGGAATAGACGCCTTTTTCCGCCTGTTCGAGCAGCACCACTTCCACCGTGCCCACGCTGCGGGCTTTTTCCCCGGTGCCGACGATGCCCACCGTAAATTCGCGGCCCTCGAGATAGGGCTCTACCAGCACTGGCTGGCGGTAGAGCGCGAGCAGCCTGCCTGCCGCCGTTGGCAGCTCGCCGGGGTCGCGGACGATGGAAGCCGGGGTGATGCCCTTGCCGGTGCCCTCTGCCACCGGTTTGATGAACCAGGGCGGCGGGAAGGGTGGCTGCGGCACCTCGCCCGGTTGTGAAACCACCTCGAAATCACTGGTGGCCACCCCGGCGTCCCGCAGCACGTGCTTGGTCATGCCCTTGTGCAGGGTGAGGGCCATGACCAGGGGATCGGAAAAGGTGTAGGGGATGCCGTACACGTCGAGGATGGCCGGCACCTGGGCTTCGCGGCCGATGCCGTGCATGCCCTCGGCGATGTTGAACACCAGATCCCACCGGCGGCCGGCGACAAGAGCGGCCATGAGCTCCCGGGCGTTGCCGATCCGCTCGGTTTCGTGGCCCAGGGTTCGGAGGGTGGAGTCGATGGCGTCGATGGTGTCGTCGCGGTCGAACTCGGCGGTTTCGTCCTCGGAATAGCCCATGGCCAGATAAGCCGACCGCAGGTCGTAGGTGATGCCGATCTTCATTTCAGGGAAAACTCCTGTGTTTCGGAAAAAGCGGCGCCCGCCGGGAAAGCGGGCGCCGCGGAAAAACTGATGGGGCCGTTGCCGTCAGATCACATCAGGGTAACGGTAGCACCTTTTTTCGTAGTTGACCAGTTCCAGGTCGGTACCGTTGCGGCCCGCGACGTACTGGGGCATGAGGGGGATCTTGCCACCGCCGCCGGGGGCGTCGATCACGTAGGTGGGCACCGCGTAGCCCGTGGTATGGCCGCGCAGACCGGCGATGATCTCGAGTCCCTTTTCCACCGGGGTGCGGAAGTGGGCGGAGCCGGTGATCGGGTCGCACTGGTAGAGGTAGTAGGGCCGCACCCGCATCTTCATGAGCGACTGCATGAGCCGCTTCATGGTCTCCACCTCGTCGTTGATGCCTCTGAGCAGCACGGTCTGGGAGCCCAACGGAATGCCGGCGTCGGCCAAGAGCCCGCAGGCCCTGGTCGCCTCGGGCGTGCATTCGTCGGGGTGCATGAAATGCAGGCTCATCCACAGCGGGTGGTAGCGCCGCAGCATGCGCACGAGTTTCGGGGTGATGCGCTGGGGCAGCACCGCCGGAACCTTGCTGCCGATGCGGATGATTTCGACGTGGGGAATCCTCCGCAGGCTGGCGAGCAACCACTCGAGTCGGTCGTCGGCCAGCAGCAGCGGGTCGCCGCCGGAAAGCAGCACGTCGCGGATCGACGGGGTGAGGCGGATGTATTCGATGGCCTGCTCCCAGCGCTCCTTCTCGGCCCGCACCGCGCCGTGGCCCACCACCCGTGAGCGCGTGCAATAGCGGCAGTAGGTGGAGCAGATGTCGTGGACCAGAAAGAGCACCCGGTCGGGGTAGCGATGCACCAGGCCGTGGACAGGGCTCATGCCCTCTTCACCGAGGGGATCGTCGGCTTCCCCCGGACCCTGGACGAGTTCGTGCACCGTCGGCACCACGGCCCGGCGCATGGGATGATTGGGGTCGTCGCCAGCCACCAGGCTCATGTAATAGGGGGTGACGGCAAAGGGCAGCTTGATGTTGCCGGCCAAAGCCGCCTCTTCGTCGGCGGAAAGTGCCAGCATGCTCTTCAGCCGCTCCACCGTGGTGATCCGGTTGGCCAACTGCCAGTGGTAATCGTTCCAGTCCCGGGCGCTGATGCCGGGAAAGAAGCGGCGTTTGAACTGGCGGGAACGCAGGGTGCTGGCTGCGGTCTGGCGGCGGTGCAGGGGAAAGGGCAGAATGGTGGGGGCGGGGGCTGACCAGGAGGGGCTGGCGTACTGAAGCGTGCTGCCGGAACGACCTGGAGGTTCGTCGTCGGCTTCGAGGCAGTCGTCCTGCCGGGATGGGGGTTCTTCCAGGGGGTCGCAGTATTCGGTGGCCTGCTGCATGGTCTGTTTCTCCTTCCACGAAGGAACAAAGGGGATGTGTCGAGCGCTCTCTGGAGCGATCGAAAACCGCCCGGCCGCTACGGCCGGCTTCGGCGCAGTACTCTCAGATTTTCTGCGTCCTGCGCAAGCTATAGATCTCCGCGGAAGGAAAAGCAAGAGATATATTTTTGGGTCACTTTTTTTTGTTGATAATTTTTGTTAGTTGCTTGAGTTTGCGTTGTTTTGTCTTGTTCGCCAAGGTATAAAAAATTGTCCCCGACTCGGGCGTCACGGAGTGAGAATCGGCTGCAGATAGGCAGTGCCCAGCAGGCGCATCTGGCGACGGATATGTTCGGTGCGGTTTTGTACGTATCTGCCCGGGCGGGCTGCGTCGTACTGCAGGGGATTGGGCAGGACGGCGGCGAGCCGGGCCGCTTCCAGGGCGGTCAGTTTTGCCGGCGGTTTATGAAAGAAGGCCTCGCTTGCCGCCTGGGCCCCGAAGACGCCGGGGCCGAATTCAGCGATGTTGAGGTAGACCTCCAGAATGCGGCGTTTGGGCCAGAGTCCTTCGATGAGCAGGGTGAGCGCCGCTTCGGCGCCTTTCCGCACAAAGCTTCTGCCCGGCCACAGAAAGAGGTTCTTGGCCACCTGTTGGCTGATGGTGCTCGCCCCCCGCTGGCTGCCGCCTTTTTGGTTGTGCTGCCAGGCCATGTTCATGGCCTCGAAATCGAAACCGTGGTGTTTCGGGAATTTCTGGTCCTCGGCCGCTACCACCGCCAGGGCGAGGTCCGGGGTCATCTCCGAGAGAGGCAGCCAGCGGTGGTCGAGTTGGAAGTGGAGGTCGCCGGACAGCAGGGCCGCCGCCTGGCGCTGCAGCATGAAGGCCGAGGTCGGTACCGGCAACCAGCGCAGGAGAAGGACGAGGAGAAGGAAGAGAAACGCCAGGGCCGAGGAGCCGACGGCGAGCAACCGGAAGAGTCGCGCGGGCAGTCCGCGCCGGTTGGGGCGGTGGGAGGCCGTCCGGCGCGGGAATCTGTGAAATGAACGTGTGCCTTGCCGAGCGCCCATGGATCGACGGATCACGACAGAGAGTGTGGCCTGCCGGCGCTGATGTCAGCAGCCGGCAGGCCGCGCCCCGGATTTCAGAGGAAAGAAGGCTGTCGGGAGATGGTCAGATTCTGGCTCCCCGGCCGCTGTATTTTTGGTTTGGGTGTTTCGGCCGGCTGTTCGCCCGCGGCTTCCGGGCAGCCGGTTTCCAGCGCTGGGCGCCGGGGCCGTCGAGGTAGGCAGGCCGCGCGACGCTCTCCGCCACCTCTGCCTTGACCGGTTTGCCGTTCACCTGGTAGTGGCGGAAGGCCTCCATGATCTGGGCGGTGAAGCGGCTGTCCGCCTCGATAAAAGAAAAATTGCGCTGCAACTCGATCTTGCCGATGGCTATTCCGCGGATGCCGGTGCCCTCGTTGACCATGCCGATGAGACGTTCCGGCAGCATGCCGTCGCCGCGGCCAACGTTGACGAAGAAACGGGTGAAACGGCTGCCGGCTTTTTTCCGGTTGTTCCTCGCCTCTTCGGCCTGATCCCCGGCCTTCGCGCCTTTTGCCGCCGGCGGGTTGAGATCCGGGGCGCCGTGATAGGCCTCGAGGACCGCACCGCACTGCAGCTTCAGAATCCGTTTCAGAAGTTCCTCGCGGTCGAGATCGGCAAGCCGGGCGCTCAGTCCGGGCAGAAAATGCTCGAGCCGTGATTCGTCGACCTCAAGAGCGGCAAAGGTTTCGGCGAAGTCCTGCAGCCGGGCTTCGCACACCTCGCGGCCGGAGGGCAGCGGCCGGTAGGCGAAGCGCTTGCCGATCTTCTGCTCCAGCTCACGAACCCGGCGCTGGTCGCGTTGGAGAGCGATGACCACCGAGGTGCCCGAGCGGCCGGCCCGGCCGGTGCGGCCGCTGCGGTGGGTGTAACTGGCCGGGTCGTCGGGAAGGTTGTAGTTGATCACGTGGCTCAGTTCAGAGACGTCGACGCCGCGGGCCGCCACGTCGGTGGCCACCAGCAGGCGCAGGACGCCGTTTCGGAAACGGGTCATGACCTGGTCGCGCTGGGCCTGGGAGAGATCGCCGTGCAGAGCCTCGGCGGCGTGGCCGTCTCTGGTCAGGCGGTCGGCCACCTCCTGGGTTTCCTGCCGGGTGCGGCAGAAGACGATTCCGAAGATGCCGGGGCTGGCGTCGACGATGCGGCGCAGGGCCGGATAGCGGTCGGTGGCGCGTACCGTGTGGCAGACGTGTTCGACGTTGTCGGCGCCACCGTTGCGGCGTCCGACCAGGACCTCTTCGGGCTCACGCATGTAGCGGGCGGCAATGCCCCGCAACTGCTCGCTCATGGTGGCGGAGAACAGGAGGGTGGTGCGGCTTTCCGGAGTGGCGGCCAGGATCAGGTCGATCTCGTCGCGGAATCCCATGTTGAGCATCTCGTCGGCCTCGTCGAGAACCACCGCGGCAAGGGCCGATAGATCGATCTCGCGGCGCTGCATGAGATCGGCCAGGCGACCCGGGGTGGCCACAACCAGTTGGGCCCCCTGGCGCAGGGAACGGATCTGGCGGTCGATGGGGGCGCCGCCGTAGACCGCGACGATGGCCAGTCCCGCTCGGTGCTTGGCGAAGTTGGCCAGATCGCGGGCCACCTGCATGCACAGTTCGCGGGTGGGGCAGAGCACCAGCCCCTGGGGCCGGCGGTTGCCGGTGTTGGCCAGTTGGACCAGCGGGATGCCGAAGGCGGCGGTCTTGCCGGTGCCGGTCTGGGCGAGACTGATCTGGTCCCGGCGGCGGCCGAGCAGGGCGGGAATAACCTTTTCCTGGATCGGGGTGGGGGTGGTGAAGCCCAGTTCGGCGAGCCCTTTCAGGATCTCGTCATGGACGCCAAGTTCGTGGAACGTAGTCATTGTGGATGCAGTCATTGTCGTACCTTCTTCCTTTGTGTGTAGCCTTTTCCAGAGCTCCGGCAAAGGAGCATGGGGGTGCCGTGGCAAGGCGGACGCATGGCCTCCTGGCCGCTTTCGACAGCGGTTTCAGGCGTTGTTGCGAGAGGCTGGCGCTATTGCCTGCCTGGCACGGGAAGAAGGTCGTTTCTTGCGGACCGGACAGCGGTGACACCTGGTTCGGAAACAGAATCAGGGACGGCTGCGATGGTTTCTGGGGAACGGGAAGATCCGGGGGATACTGACGTTGCCGGGCAAAAAAGAACTTTCCTCTGTTTCCGCGGCGCGGCGGAAAAAACTGGCTGGAAAAGCCATGTCCTGGGGTACGGGCCGAGCCGCCCGTCCAAAAAAAAATCCCGTACCGGAGTACGGGGTGCTCCGCGAGGGGGCAATCGTCCACGCTCGGGAGTTGTACATCTGCGGCGGTACTATACCCTGCCGGAGCAGAAAGTCAAGGGAATAGCACGGACCGCAGGATTTTCCGGGCGTGGAGGGGAGACGGTGGAGCCCGCAGGAAAGTATCTTTTCGTGGTGGAGTGGTTGGATTTATGGTTCACTATTGAGCATGATTCTGCTATAGAAGGGGACGGTGCGTAATGGCGAAAATCACGGAGGACTGACGAAATGGCACATTCTGAATTTATGGAAAAACGGCGGCTGCACCGGTTCCGGCAGGCTTTGCCGACAATCCTGACCCTCGAGCCCGAAGGCGATGATGCCGCGGCTCCCCGTGAGTTCATGGCCTATACCGAAGACGTGTCAGCCTCCGGCGCCTTTTTCATCACCGAAGAGAAGGTGGGCGAGGGGAGCGAGGTCCGGCTCTGTTGCCTGTTGCCCTATGAAGGGGAAGAGACGGCGGCGATTCCCGGCAGCCATTCTTTGCTGATCGCCCGGGGCCGGGTGGTGCGGGTCGCTCTTGGTGGCATTGCCGTCACGTTTTCCTCGCAGTACGAAATGAAGCCCGTGGCTGCCGGCTCCAGGGAGCTGGAAACGGCGGCGGCCGTGTGACTCTGGCCTGCCGGTGCCCGGCCGGGTGGTATTCTGCCGCGGCAAGCCGTTCCTATGATTTCCGGCGCCGGCCCCGCTGCCAGCGGCTCGTTCCTGCTTCGCTCCTCTCCCCGAATTGTTCCTTTTTTAAGGTCCAAGGTCCATGACCTCTTCCGATCCCCCGGCGGCACCCGAAAGAAGTGCGCCGCCGGCGGCTTGTTCTGAGATTGGCAAGACCATGCTGCTGGCCAGTGACATGGACGGAACCGTCATCCCCCTCGACGAGGGGCCCGAACGGCGGGCCGAAATCGAGGTGTTCCGGCGGCGGATAGCCGCCACCCCTTCCCTCTGTCTTGCCTATGTCACCGGCCGTCATCTTGAATTGGGGCTGGCTGGGGTGGAAGCCCACGGCCTGCCCCTGCCCGATATTTTCGTTTGCGACGTGGGCACGGCCATTTTTCATCGACAGGGTGGGCTCTGGCGCCCTGATCCCTCCTACCGGCAGCTTCTCCTCGAATCCTGGGGGGATCTGGATGGCTCGGCCGTGGGTGCCCTGCTGCAAGGGGTCGAGGGCCTGGTTGTCCAGGAGGCGGAACGCCAGGCGCAATTCAAGCGCAGTTATTATGTGCCAAAGGCGCAGGAGATGGGCGAAGTCGGTTGTCGCCTCCGGGAACGCCTGGCCGGAGCCGGGGTGGAGGCGAGCGTCATCTGCAGCGTCGATCCGCTCCGTCATATGGGGCTGATCGATGTGCTGCCGCCGGTCGCTGCAAAGGATTATGCTCTGGGGTATCTGCACCGCAGTCTCGGGATCGAGCGCCGCCGCATCGTCTACGCCGGCGATTCGGGGAACGATCTCAAGGCCTTTGTGAGCGGCTATCAGAGCATCGTGGTGGGCAACGCCGCTGCCGAAGTGAAGCAAGAAGTGCGCCGGCGGATGGCGGGCCGCGGTCTTGCCGGGCTGGTCTATTTTGCCGAGGGCTGGTACGTGCGCGGCGTCATCGAGGGCTGCGAGTTTTTCGGTCTTTTTCCTGCCTGAGTGCGCCCCCTGCGAGCGGGCGGCGAGATCGGTCGGGTCATTTTTCGGAGGGATGAGAGATGCCGGGCGGTTTTTTTGGAAAGGGCCTCGTGGCGCAGGTCGTGGGGCCGGTTGTGGTGCTTGTTGTGACCATTATGCTGGTGATGGCCACGCTCTTGTTGAACGGCGAGCGTGGGGCCCTGCAGGGGATCGCCGCTGACACGGCGCGGCTTGCCGCCAGGGTGAGCAAGGAGAGCCGTTTCGTTTTCGAGAAGATCGGTTCGACGGAACAGGATGCGGCGGAAAGGGCGTTGCTGGCCAAGGTGGAGAATCTGGTGCGGCTCAGCGGCCGGCTGGCGACCATGCCCCTCATGAACTACGATTTTGGCTTTCTCGGCGATTACTGCTTACAACTCGGCGAGGATCCCGATATCGTGCTCGTGCTGGTGCGCGGCGCCGGCGGCGAGGTGGTGGCCGAGTATCGTGGCTCCCAGACGGCCGGCGCGGCCCACCAGCAAGGGGGCGAACCGCCTGCTCCTTTGGGCGAGGCCGATGGAATTGTCGAGCGCAGCGCTGACATCCTGTTCGGCGGCGAGGTGATCGGCCAGGTGGTGATACAGGCGAGCACCCGTGCCGCCGGTTTGCGGGCGGCGGAGATCCAGCGGGACCTGGACGCCCACGAGGAGGGCATCGTGGCGCTGCTCCACAGCCTGGAGCAGGAGGTGGGGGCAAAAACCCAGATTGCTCTGCTGGCCGGTTTCCGGCTGGTGCTCCTGGTGACCGTGGCCGGTGTGCTTCTGCTCGTCGTTCTCCAATCGCTGGTGGTGCGCCGTTCCATCCGGCCCATCCTGCGTTGCGTCGATTTGTCCCGGGCCATTGCCGAGGGTGATCTTACCGCCAGGGTAGATGTCGCACGCTCAGATGAAATCGGCCTGCTCTCCGGAGCCATGGGCAGCATGGCGGCCAATCTCCGGTCGGATTTTAGCGGGTTGGACAGCAAGGCCCGCACTCTGCACGACGCTTCGGGAGAGCTGGCGCGGGTTGCCGAGGAGCTTTCCGGCGGGGTTGGCTCCCTGCGGGAAAAATCGAGCACCGTGGCGGCCATGACGGAACAGATGAGCACCACAATGCAATCGGTTTCGGCCGGGGCCGGGGACGTGCGGGATACGGTGAATTCCATCGCCGCCGCGGTGGAGGAGTTTTCCACCAATACCGATGATATCGCCAGGGCCACCCGGGAGATCAGCGGCACCGTGGAGGAGGTCGCCAGCAATGCCGAGCAGGCGCGCGCCATCACCGCCGAGGCGGTCTCTTCCATCGATCGCGCCACAGGTCAGATCGGTGAGCTGCAGAGCACCGCCGAGGGCATCAACCGGGTTATCGAGATCATCACCGAGATCGCCGACCAGACAAAGCTTCTGGCCCTGAACGCCACCATCGAAGCGGCCCGGGCCGGCGAGGCGGGAAAGGGCTTTGCCGTGGTGGCCAGCGAGGTGAAGGAGCTGGCGCGCCAGACCAACGAGGCCACCGGCGACGTCCGCCTGCGCATCGAGGCCATGCAGAGGGTGACGGCCCAGGCGGTGGCCGAGGTCGGCACCATCAGCTCGGTGATCGCCACCGTCGACTCCACCGTCGGCAATATCGCGGCGGCGGTGGAAGAGCAGTCCATTAGCAGCCGCGAAATATCCGAAAATATTTCCGTCGCCGCCCGGGGATTGGCCGAGATCAGCGCCAGCGTTCTGCATGCCTCTGACGATATCCGGGCCATGAGCCAAAACGTCGACGAAGCGGCGGCGGTAGCCAGGGAGGCGGCCGAGGAGATCGCCGCGGTATACCATGGGAGTGATCCCATCCAGGCGGCGAGCAGGGCGGTGCACGTCAAGTCGGCCGAACTGGCCGGGCTGGGGGACGAACTGCGGAAAATGGTGCAGCGCTACACGTTTTGAGAGTGGTTCTGTTATACTGATTTGGGGCGATCTGTGAGACTGCTTGCGACGGGGGTGGCTGCTTCCGTTACATGATCAAGGTGGTACGTTCCTCTTTGGGGGGGGAAGATGCGCTTGCGTAGACTCTTTGTGCCCAGAGTGCTGGTTTCCTTCCTGGAATTCGTCGAGGGCCTGCCCGGACGTGCGGTTCTTGTTGTCTTCATCCTGCTGGCCGTGGTTTTTTCGGAAATTTTGGTCGTCGCCCAGTCGCTGCTCCTCTCCGGCCGGGTGGATCGACTGAACCTCATCATCGGTTTTTTCACTCCGCTCATCGACGGTTTTCTCATCGTCTGCTTTCTCCTTCTCCTCCTCGACCGCTCCAAGCTGTTCCGCAAGATCATCGACCAGTCCTCCGACGCCATGCTGGTGATTGGGGAAGACGATGGGCAACTCCTGCATTTCAACCAGAGCCTGGCTGAGGCCTTGGGGTACGGCGCTGGTGAGCTGCAGGGCTTGGACTACCCGCTGGTTGACGCCCGGGGCGGGGATTTCGGCTCACTCCGGCAGGAGATGCAGGAGGCGGTGGGGCGCCGTCCCGCCACCCTGGAGAGCCGTTTCCGGCGCCGGGACGGTTCGTCTTATCCGGTGGAGCTGAGTGTTTCCGAAACCAGCAGGTATGGGCAAAAGTATTTCGTGCTGGTGGCTCGGGACATCTCCGAGCGCAAGGAGGCCGAGAAGCAGATCCGTCACCTTGCCTACTTCGACGGCCTCACCGGGCTTCCAAACCGTTCGATGCTGCTCGAGCAATTGCAGAGCGTGATCTGTCATGCCGGCCGCTACGGTCGCACCGTGGCCCTGCTCTTTCTGGATCTTGACGATTTCAAGCGGGTGAACGATTCCCTGGGGCATCAATTGGGCGACGCCCTGCTGCAGGACGTGGCCCTGCGCATCCGCAGCTGTCTGCGGGAATGTGACCTGGTCTCCCGGCCGGCTGGCCAGAAGGGCACAGATTTCCTGGCCCGCCTTGGCGGCGACGAGTTCGCCATCGTGCTCACCGAGGTGCGGCACGATGAGGACGCCGCCCGGGTAGCGCGCCGCATCATCGAGGTTCTTTCCAAGCCGCTTTTTCTGGCCGGCCACGAGCTCTACATCTCTTCCAGCATCGGCATCGCCCTCTGGCCCGCCGACGGCAAGGGCGCGGCGGATCTGGTCACCAAGGCAGATCTGGCCATGTACGCCGCCAAGGCGGAAGGCAAGAATGCCTATAAGTATTTTACCGGCGCCCTCAATACCAAGGCCTTCGAGCGTCTTACCATCGAGGGCCGGTTGCGCCGGGCCATCGACCAGGAAGAGTTCTCCCTGGTCTACCAGCCGGTCTTCTCCTTTGCCCGGGGTGAGATCGTCGGGGTGGAGGCCCTGCTGCGCTGGCAGAATCCGGACATGGGCTTCGTGTCGCCGGCAACCTTTGTACCCATCGCCGAAGACACCGGGCTCATCGTGCCGCTCGGTGACTGGGTGCTGCGCACCGCCTGCAGGCAGCTCCGGGCCTGGACCGAGGCCGGGTTGACCGATTTGCACATGGCGGTGAACCTCTCGGGCCGCCAGTTCGTGAAGCGGAACCTGGCCCAAGGGGTTGAGGCGATCCTCGCCGAAACCGGGGTCGCGCCCCACCGGCTCACCCTGGAGATCACCGAGAGCATCCTCATGCAGGATACCGGCCTCGCCCAGGAAACCCTTGGTTATTTCCGGAAGCTGGGGCTCAGGCTTGCCATGGACGATTTCGGCACCGGCTATTCGTCCCTGAGCTACCTGAAACGCTTTCCCCTGAACATCGTCAAAATCGACCGTTCCTTTGTGAAGGACCTGACCACCAACCCCGACGACGCGGCGATCGCCCGCACCATCCAGGCCATGGCCCACAGCCTGAAACTGGAGACGGTGGCGGAAGGCGTCGAGACCGAGGAACAGTTCCGCTTCCTCCACCAATTGGGCTGCGACCACATGCAGGGCTACCTGCTGAGCCCGCCCCAGGGAGCCGACCGGATCATCGAGCTGCTGCGGGCAGGGGCCGGGCAGGAGGCAGAAGCCCTGCGGAAGTGCCGGCGTCTGCTGGATATGAACTGAGGATTTTACAGAATACTCTTGCCGAAGAGCGAGGCGGCGAGCTGCACGGCGAGCTCGCCGGTCTGGTTGCGGAAGTCGAGGATGGGGTTGATCTCGACCAGGTCGAGGCTGCAGAGTTTGCCGGAGTCGGCGATGTTCTCCATGATCAGGTGCGCCTCCCGGGGGGTGAGACCGCCGGTGGCCGGGGTACCGACGCCGGGGGCTGCGGCCGGGTCGATGGCGTCGAGGTCGAAGCTGACGTGGATGCGTCCCAGGGCGGTGAATCGGGTGAGCACCTCGTTCATGATTTCGGCCACCCCGCGCTCGTCGATGTCGCGCATGGTATAGACCCGGATGCCGCTTTGTTTGAGATTGTCGCGCTCCTGGGGGTCGAGGTCGCGGACACCGACGAGGGCGATGTGTTCGGGGCGGATTTTTTTCCCCGGCCGGCCGATGTCCACCAGGCAGGAAGCGCCGCGGCCGGCCAGCGCCGCCAGTGCCATGCCGTGCACGTTGCCGGTCTCGCTGCTCTCCAGGGTGTTGAAATCGGCGTGGGCGTCGATCCACACCAGGCCGCAGGGCTCTTCATGGGAAACGCCGCCCACCGTGCCGATGGCGATGGAGTGGTCGCCGCCCAGGAAGATGGGGATGTTGCCCTGGGCCACGGTGCGCCGGGCCACCTGGTAGATCGAGGCCCCGGCCCGGCAGATCGCTTCCAGAAGGTGGGCCGGGCCGTGCTCGGGCAGGGTGTCGCGGATCGGCACCTCGACATTCCCCGCATCGCTCACCCGCTGCCCGAGTTTCCGGAGCCGGGCGGCGAGCCCGGCGTAGCGCACCGCCCCCGGCCCCATGTCCACCCCGCGGTGGGTCTGGCCGAGATCGAGGGGGATGCCAAGTATCCTGATCGGTTTTTTCATTTTTTCCAAAGTTGAGGTGTTGTCAGCGATCCGTCGGCTATGCTTTCCTCTTTCGCGATCTGTGGCGGGAAGCGCGATGTCTCGCTGTCTTTGCCTTCTCCGCCTGGCCGGCTGGACGTTCCTTTTCTTTGCTTGCCCAAAGAAAAGGAACCAAAAGAAAGGGCACCCCGGGTCCACTTGTCCCGCCTGCGGCGGGATGCCCTGCGCGTCCTCGCGGCTGCCGGGAGTTTGAAAACTCGCCCGGCTGCGCCGGACTCAGACAGTTCAAACTCCTTTTTCGGCAACCGCTGCGGTGCTCGGCTGCGTGAAAGGGGGTGGGAAGCGGTACGCCGCTTTGCGGCTGACTGTTATAGTCGCCAGAAAGCCGGACTAATGGCAGCGAAGTTACGTCTCACTTCTCACTCCTCACTCACTTCAAATTATTCCATAAATTAATCATGAAATCCTGGACGTTGGTAAGGATGGCCCGGGCCTGAGCCGAGCCGCGGTTGGCCAGTTTGTCGGCGGCAAACTCGGTCATGTCCACCACGTAGAAATAGACCGGCCGTACCCTGCCGTCGGGCCGCAGGGCGTAGCCCGGCGTCATGTTGCCGACGGCGATGGCGTGCAGCTGGGTGGCCAGCGCCAGCACGGTGGTGGCCTGCCGGGCCTGGTCCCGCATGGCGTCCTGGGCGGCGTAGACGTCGGCCAGGACGCCGGGCAGGGGGCCGTCGTCGCGGATGGAGCCGGCCAGCAGGTAGGGCACCCGGTGTTTTTCGCAGGCGTGGATGATCCCGTCGTGTATTCCCGCCTCCTCGAGAAAGGCGGGGATGGAGCCGGCGAGCCTTGCTCGGTTGAGGATGTCCAAGTGGTTGTAGTGGCCCAGTGGCTGCAGCACCTGGCTGTAGATGTCCTGGCCGAGGCCGGTACCGAACAGCGCCGCCTCGAGATCATGGGTGGCCAGGGCGTTGCCGGCCAGCAGCGCGTGGCAGTAGCCCGCCTCGATGAGGCCCTGCATGGCGTTGCGGCTGTCCCGGTCGAAGGCCACCGCCGGCCCCAGCACCCAGACGATGCGGCCATGCTGGCGGTCGTGGCGCAAGAGGTGGTAGAGTTCGTCGTAGCTCCGGGAAAAGGGGGTTTCGCGGGTGCCGCGGTGGCGGAAGGAAAACTTGTCGCCACTGTCCTCTGCCGGGCCGAAGCCGTCGGGGTGGACGAAGACGCCCTCCTCGCCATTCTCGCTGCGGCCGAGCACCACCGGATCCCCCTGGCGCAACCGGCGCGCCTCGACCACCGACAGGGTGTTGTCACGCAGCACGAGTACGCAGTCCATGCGGCTTTCCGGGGCCAGGAGCCAGCGGCCGTCAGCCAGGCGGACGTATTCGGGGTGGTTGGAGGTGGCGTGGAAACCGGGCGGGGCAACGCCTTCGGCCAGCGCCGGTGCGGTGCGGGCGGCAGGCGCCCCGGCAAGAAAGGGCGCTTCGAAGTCGGGGGGGCGGTAGGGCGGCAGGGTGAAGTCCATTCCGGTGCCTTTTCGAAAGGATAGGTGGACAGGGTCGGTGGTTTGCCGAATAATACCAGGGGGCGGCAATGAAGGAAAGGGAACCGTTGCGGCCTGCCGCCGGTAAACTGTTTTGGCCTTGCCAAAGGCCGGAGCGATGTGGATAAATAGAGACCACCGGAACGTCTTGCCGGCGTTTCGGGAAAAACGGTTTTTCCAGGCATCCCGGGCATCGAGCCCATTACCCCGAAAAGGGAGGAAACGATTATGTTCGAACTGGTGAAAAAGGGGTTGCTGGCCGGCCTCGGCATGGCGGTGGTCACCAAGGACAAGATGGAGAAGGTGTTCCAGACCCTGGTGGACGAGGGCAAGATGAGCCAGGAGGATGCCGAAAAGAAGGTCAAGGAACTCCTTGACTCCGGCGAGAAGCAGTGGCACGAGATGGAGGACAAGATTCGCGAGCTGGTGGGGGACGTGCTGCGCTCCACCAATATCTGTTCCCGGGAGGAGGCCGAGGCCCTCTCCGCCCGCATCACCGCCCTCGAGGCACGGCTCGCCGCCCTCGAGTCTCCCGCCGGGCCGGGCGAGGCCGGCTAACCGCGGATGGATCTCTTTCCTCTCGCCCGCCTCGGCCGTTTCCGCGACATCATCACCGTACTTTTTCGTTACGGTTTCGACGACATCGCCGAGCGGTTGCAGTTTCGCGGCAAGGTGCTCATCGAGCGGGCCCGGGCCGACCTTCCCGAGATGACCACCTGGGAGCGGACCCGGCGCGCCCTCGAGGAGTTGGGGCCGACCTTCGTCAAATTCGGCCAGCTTCTTTCCCTGCGTGCCGATCTCCTGCCCATGGACCTCATCCGCGAGCTGGAAAGGCTGCAGGACGACGTGGCGCCGGAGAGCTTTGCCACCATCAAGGAGGCGGTGGAGGAGTCCCTGGGCCGCACCCTGGCCGAGGTGTTCAGCGAGTTTTCCGAAACACCGCTGGCCGCCGCCTCGCTGGCCCAGGTGCACCGGGCGGTGCTGCGCACGGAACAGGTGGCGGTGGCGGTGAAGGTGCGGCGGCCCGGCGTGTCGGCGGTGATCGACACCGACCTCTATATCCTCGAGCACATTGCGCCCCACCTGGAGGAGCACCTGGAGCTCGCCCGCACCTACAATCTGGTGAGTCTGGTGGTGGAGCTGCGGCGCAGCCTGCTGCGCGAGCTCAACTACTGCCGTGAAGCGCGTAACATGAAGATCGTCGCCGCCAACTTCGCGGACAACAAGAACGTTTTCATCCCCGCCGTGCACGAGGGCTACAGCAACGAGAAGCTGATCGTCATGGATCTCGTCGAGGGGGTGAAGCTCAAGAATTTCAAAGAAGAAGACCTTGGCCGCCGGGAGCGGGTGGCCCACCTCGGCATCTCGGTGACCATCAAGCAGATCCTCGAATTCGGTTTTTTTCATGCAGATCCCCACCCCGGCAATTTTCTCGTCCTGCCCGGCGACACCATCTGCCTGCTCGATTGGGGGGTGGTGGGGATCATCACCGCCGACGTGCGTCACGACCTGGTGGACCTGATCTCGGCCATTGTCGGCCGCGACGAGCAGAAGACCCTCGACCTGCTGCTGCGTTTCGGCGGCGAGCAGGCGGTGACGGTGAACGAGCGGCTCCTGGAGCGCGACATCCTCGAGATGCTCTACGCCTACCATAACGTGGCTTTGGAGGAGATCCGCTTCCAGGATCTGCTGACCGACATCAACCACCTGCTGGCCACCCACCGGCTGCGGGTGCCCAGCGATCTGGCCCTCATGCTGAAGGCCCTGGTCACCGCCGAGGGCACCGCCCGGAAGCTGCTGCCGTCGCTCAACGTGGTGGAGGAATTGAAACCCTACCTCGGCCGCCTGGCCGGCGAACGCTGGCGGCCGGCTTCCCTCTGGCGGCGACTGAGCCACAACCTCTACCACCTGGCGATCCTGAACGCCAACCTGCCGAAGCGTTTGAACGGCATCATCCGCAAGGTGGAACAGGGCGAACTCAACATCCGCATGCAGCATGAAAACCTGGGCGGCCTGCGCCGCACCCTGGACGCCACCAGCAACCGCATCGCCTCGGCCATCATCACCTCGTCGATGATCATCGGCTCCTCCATGATCATCACCACCGGCGTCAAACCCCTGCTCTTCGGCTACCCGGCCATCGGCATCATCGGCTACATCATCTCGGCGATCATGGGGATCGGGCTGGTGATCAACATCATGGGCAGCAGAAAGCTCTAGACGCCGGTAGCCCGGCAGGAACGAAAACGAAGAATGAAGACGAAAAAGGAACAACCCCTGGGAGAGGTCGAGACCTTTCGGATCGCCACCGATGGCGGTTTGTCGCCCGTGCCTGAAAACTGTGCGGTGGCCGCGGAGACGGTGCTCACCGTCGATGTCTTCGGGGTCGGCACCTATTCCATGCTCTGCACCCCGGCGGACCGGCGCGCTCTCGCCGTGGGTTTCCTGTTCTCCGAGGGGATAATCGAACAGCTGGCCGACATCGGTCTGCTCGCCGAATGCCCCGATTCCCCGGATGTTCTGAGGGTGCGGCTGGCCAGGGAGCCGGTCGGCGAGGCAGCTACCCGCAACCTGCTCATCGTCTCCTCCTGCGGCATGTGCGGCGACGAGGCACTGGCGGAGCGGTTGGCCGGGCTCGGCCGGGTGAACGAGACCCTTTTTCTCGAACCGGCGGCAATCCGGCGGGCTGCCACGGCGGTGGGGCAGCGCCAGGAGCTGTTCCGGGCCTGCGGCGGCACCCATGCCGCGGCCCTGTTCGATGGCGAGGGCCGCATCCTTGCCTTGGCCGAGGATATCGGCCGCCACAACGCCCTCGACAAGGCGGTGGGCATGCTTCTTCTGCAGGGAGGCTCGGCGGCCGGCTGCGGCGTTTTTCTTTCCGGCCGCCTCAGTTTCGAGTTGGTGGGCAAGTGCACCCGGGCCGGCATCGAGCTGCTGGCCGCGGTCTCGGCCCCGACCCTGCTGGCGGTGCAGGCTGCCGAGCGGTCCGGGATCACGCTGCTTGCCTTTGTGCGGGAGAACCGGGCCACGGTGTTCACCGGCAGCCAGCGGTTGAGGGGATGGCCGGCCGTGGTGCGGGGCGAATTCCGTTGACAGCAGGAGGCACGGTATTTTTACTGAAAGTTCTTTCTCTTCGGCCAAGGCTTGTTGTGGGCAGCCTTTTTAAAAAATTTCAGGAGGTTTCAGGTCATGAAAACGATGCGTTTGGTTCTTGCCGCTTTTCTCGTTCTCGTTCTTGCCGCTCCGTCGTTTGCCAAGAACGACAAGCACGACAAGGACAACGGCAAGTCCAGGGGCGGCAAGGAATATTCGGTGAAAGAGCACGAGGACGACGACGATGAGGGCCGCGGCCACGGCAGGGGCGGCAGGAAGCACGATGAGGATGATGACGACGACCACCGGCGTCTGGTCATCGTGCCGGAGTACCGCGCCGTCATCCGGGATTATTACCACCGGGAATACGGCCAGCGCGGCAGCTGCCCGCCGGGCCTGGCCAAGAAGAACAACGGCTGCCTGCCTCCCGGCCAGGCCAAGAAGCGCTATCAGCTCCACCAACCGCTACCCGCCGGCGTATTGCCCCTGGCTCTGCCCCCCGAGCTTCTGCGCCGCCTGGGCCCACCGCCGACCGGCTACCAGTACGGCTATGTCGACGGCGAGATCCTGCTCTACGAAACCGTGGGCCGGCTGGTGGTCGATTCCATCGCTTCGATGTTCTGATTTCTTCTCCGGCCCTGCTGGCGTCCAACTGGCAGGGCCGGAGCTTTTTCCTGCCGGCGCCGGGGCCGGCTCCTTTCCCGCCGGGGGATCGCCATGCCGAACCAGGAACGGGTTCAGGGGGAGATTTCCTCCCGACTCACCTACGAGTTGCGGTTCAAGAAGCTCGCCAACGCCATCCATTCCGCCGCCGACTTCAACGCCATCACCCTCGGGCTGCGGGAGCAGATCCTGTCGGTCTACGACGTGGAGATGGCCACCATCTACCTGGTGGACGCCAGCCGCCAAAATCTGCACAGCTGGATTGTCCTGCCCGGCGAGGTCTTGAAAAAAATCTCCATTCCGATCAACACCAGCAGCATATCGGGCTACGTCGCAGCCAGCGGCCGGCCGGTATCCATCCGGGATGTGTACGACGGGATGGAGCTGATGGGTATCGATTCCGACCTTCAGTTCGACGACTCCTGGGACCAAAAGACGGGGAGCCGCAGCCGCCAGGTGCTGGCGGTGCCGATCCGTTTCAAGAATACGCTGCTCGGGGTGATCCAACTCATCAACAAGACCGACGGCTCCGACTTTTCCTTCGAGGAGGAAAAGCGGGCCTTCGATCTCGCCGAAACCCTGGGCATCGCCTTTCACAACCAGTACAAGGCGAGCCGCAAGCTCTCCAGCCGTCATGACCTGCTGCTGCGGCGCGGGCTGCTCAGCGAAAAAGATCTCGAAAAGGCCCAGGTCCAGGCCCGCCAGCGCAAGCGGGAGCTCGACACCGTGCTGGTCGATGAGTTCAAGGTGCCGCGGGTGGAGCTCGGCAAGGCCGCTGCCCAATTCTTCGGGGTGCCCTACGTCGATCTGGCGGCTTCCTCCTATGATCCTGCGGAACTCGTCAAGGGCATCAACCTCGATTATTTCAAGAAGGCCCATTGCATGCCCCTTGCCCTGCGGGACGGCAAGCTGCTGCTGGCGGTGGACGACCCGCACCAGCAGGGCCGCATCGACGAGATCGTCCAGGTGTTGAAGGCCTCGTCGTGTGAGTTGCGCCTGGCGTTGCGGGCCGACATCGAGCGTTTTGTCGATGAACTGCGGGCCGGCCGCAACGGCCGGGGGAGAAAGGGGCGGGAGCGGTCGGTTTCCGAGATCCTCGACGAGATGAAGGAGCAGTTGCCCTCAGGTGTCGAGAAGGACGATGTGGTGGAGGTCGCCGATGTCGAGGAGCAGGCGGTGGTGGCCCTGGTGCGCAAGATCATCGAAGACGCCTGCAGCCAGAACGCCTCGGATATCCACATCGAGCCTTACGGCCACAGTCGCGATGCCGAGGTGCGCTTCCGGGTCGACGGCCAGTGCCATATGGAGCTCACCATCCCCCGCACCCATATCCGGGCGGTGGTCTCCCGCTTCAAGATTCTCGCCCAGATGGATATCGCCGACCGCCGCCGGCCCCAGGACGGCAAGATCAAGTTCCGTCTCTCCTCCGGCAAGGAGATCGAACTGCGGGTCTCCTCGATGCCCACCGCCGACGGCAACGAGGACGTGGTGCTGCGCATCCTGGCCGACCGTGAGCCCCTGCCCCTTAAAAAACTGATGCCCGCCCACGTGCTCGAGCCCTTCGCCGAAATCGTCCGCAAGCCTTACGGCATCATCCTGGTGGTGGGTCCCACCGGCAGCGGCAAGACCACCACCCTGCACTCGGCCCTCAATTACATCAACACCCCGGAGAAAAAGATCTGGACCGCCGAGGACCCGGTGGAGATCACCCAATACCGGCTGCGCCAGGTGCAGGTCAATCCGAAGATCGATCTCACCTTCGCCGCCGCCATGCGTGCCTTTCTGCGCTCCGACCCCGATGTCATCATGGTGGGCGAGATGCGGGACGCGGAAACCGTGAAGATGGGTATCGAGGCCTCCCTCACCGGCCACCTGGTGTTCTCCACCCTGCACACCAATTCGGCGCCGGAAACGGTGACCAGGCTGATCGAGATGGGCATGGACCCTTTCAATTTCGCCGACGCTCTCCTGGGCATCCTGGCCCAGCGCCTGGTCCGCACCCTCTGCGGCAAATGCCGCGGGGCCTACCTGCCGGACCGGGAGGAATACGATCTGTTACGCAAACGGTTCGGGCCGCTTTTTGACCAGCGCATCGGCATCCCCTGGGCCGATACTCTGCGGCTCTACCGGGCAGGAGCCTGCGAAACTTGCAGCCGCACGGGCTACCGGGGGCGGAGCGGGCTCTTCGAATTGCTGCAGGGCAGCGCCGAGGTCAAGGAACGGATCATCCGCCGGGCCTCGGTGGATGAGATCCGCGAGCAGGCCATCGGCGACGGCATGCGCACTCTGCTGCAGGAGGGCATCCGCACCATCTTCGAAGGCCTCACCGACTACCAGCAGGTGATGGGGGTCTGTGGCTGAGGCTTGCCGTCCTGGTGTTTTTCTTGTTTTTCTGTGGGAAGTTGGGCTAAGCTCGGGGGACCGAGCGGCTGGCGGCCGTCAAGGCGATGGGAGCCGATACGCTGCCGCTGTATCCCATGGGGGAGTCCCTGAGTATGCCGTTCTTTTTTCGGATCGTTGTTTTATCGTTCTGCTGCGGGCTGTGGGCTGGCATTTCCGCCGCCGAGGCTGCCGGCGGTGCCGCGCCGTCCCGCGATCTGTTCGAACGCCACCGCAGCGGGATCGTCCAGGTGCGCATCGTCGACCGGGCCACCGGCGAGAAGACCAGCATCGGCAGCGGCTTTGCCGTGCAGGATGGGGGGCTCGTGGTGACCAACTACCATGTGGTGGCCGACCTGTTCAACCATCCGGATCTGCACCGGGCCGAGTACCTGAGCGACGACAACCGGCGGGGCGAGCTCGTTCTCGTCGATCTCGACATCGTTCACGATCTCGCCCTGGTGCGGGCCGAGCCAGCGTTGCCGGATTTTTTCCGGCTGGCCGCCGAGATGCCCGGTCGCGGTGAAAAGCTCTTCGCCATGGGCAACCCCCTCGACCTCGGGTTGACCATTGTCGAGGGCACCTTCAGCGGCTTTATCCAGGACGCCATGTATGAGCAGATCCACTTCACCGGCTCCCTCAATCCGGGGATGAGCGGCGGGCCGGCTTTTCTCGAGAACGGCCAGGTGGTGGGCGTCAACGTCGCCACCGCCGGCAACCAGGTGAGTTTCCTGGTGCCGGCCCGTTTCGCCGCCTCCCTCGTGGACGAGGCTCTGGACGATGGCGGTGCAGCCGATGACCTGCTGGAGAAGACCCGGCGGCAGCTTCTTGGCAACCAGGAGCAGCTCCTCGCCCGGCTGCTGGCCTCTCCCCTTGCCGTCTCCGAGCTCGGTCCCTTCGTGGTGCCGGGCCAGGTGGCGCCCTATGTCAAGTGCTGGGGGCAGACCGCCACGGAGAGCGATCTTCTCTATTCCCAAGTGGTCACCAGCTGTTCCAGCGAGGAGGGCATCTACCTGTCGGACAGCCTCGCCACCGGCCAGATCTTCTACGGCCATACCTTTCTCGAAAGCGACGAGCTCGATCCGTTTCGCTTTGCCGCCCTGTTCGAGAGTTCCCTGGCCGAGTCCCAGAGCCGGTTAGAGGGCAGCGCCGAGGAGGTGGGCGATTTCCAGTGCCGCCGCGATTTCGTGGAGCACAATGGGATGAACTTCACGGCGGCGGTTTGCTTCCGGGAATACCAGCGGTTTCCCGGGCTCTACGATGCGGTGCTGAAGGCCGCTACCCTGGGGGAAGCGCGGCGCGGTTTGCATACATACGTCGTTCTGACCGGAGTCGACTTTGGCCGTGGTCTGGAGTTTTTGCAAAAGTATCTGGAGGCCATCGGTTGGAAGAGGTGATTCTCGAGATCCTCGGCCGCACCGGGAAAGTGAAGGAACGGCACCGGCTCGCCGAACTGCCGGCCACCGTCGGCCGTGGTTACGGCAACCATGTGGTGGTCGACGACCCCTACGTGTCGCCGCTTCATCTCCGGTTGGAAAGGGGAGAAGACGGGCGGGTGGCGGTACGCGATCTGGGAAGCGCCAACGGCACCGTGTTGCTGCCCGCCGCCGCAAAGATCGACCGTTTGGTGCTGGGGCCGGAGACCCTGTTGCGTCTTGGCCACACCACCCTGCGTCTGCGGGATGCGGCCTTTGCGGTGCCGGAGGCCCAGCCATTGGCGGGTGGCATCGAATCGTTCATGGCCCGCCTCGATTCCGGCCGGCTTCTCGCTCTGGTCCTGCCCTTGACTCTTCTGGCGGCGGCGTTGGACGGTTATTTTTCTTCCTTTGACGATGCCGAAATCATGTCTCTGGTTTTTGTCCTGGTGGTCGTCCTCGTCGGGGGTGGCGTCTGGGTCTCCCTCTGGGCCCTGGCCTCCCGCGGCATGGCCGGCCGTTCCTACTTTTTTGCCCACTGCACCGTCGCCTGCCTGGGTCTGCTCGGCCTCTCGCTGGTGGATTCGGGCACCTCGCTTTTCTCCTTTGCCTTTGCCCTGGAAGAGGCGGTGAGCTGGGGCCGGGCGCTGGCCGCGGCCGGTTGCCTCGGCCTCTTGTTCTTCTGCCATCTCGGGGTGGCAAGCCTCATGCGGCACCGCTCGGTGCTGGGGCTTTCCATTGTCCTCGCCCTGGTCTTGACCCTGCTTTTCGAGCCCGATCTCTTTTTCGACGATTGGCAGGATCCTGGGCAGATCCCGGTCTCGCTTCCCATCTGGCCGTCGGGACTGCAGATGGTGGCTTCGGAGGACACTGCGTCCTTCTTCGGGGCTGCCACAGAGCTCAGAGCACGTCTCGACGACGAGCGCCGGGTCCGAGAAGAGGAAGAACCGTAGGAACGAAAAAGGCCGCCCCGGTTGGGGCGGCCTTTTTCGTGAGAAATCTGCGCTTTCGGGCGATTAGCGCTGGTATTCCTCCTGCTCGTCGAGCTGCAGCGAGCGGTAGATGGCCGCAGCCTCCGGCGCCACTTTTTCCCGGTAGATGGCGAGATACTCCCCGGGGCTCGGCAACCGGCCGAGCATGGCGACCACGGCGCCCAGCTCGGCGGAGCCCAGGAAGACCTTCGTGTTATTGCCCATGCGGTTGTCGAAATTTCTCGTGCTGGTCGAGTAGACGGTGACTCCCACCGGCACCCGGGCTTGGTTGCCCATGCACAGCGAGCAGCCGGGGATCTCGATGCGGGCGCCGGCCGAGCCGAAGACCTGAAAGAGGGCCTCGTCTTTCAGCTTGTCCTGGTCCATGCGGGTGGGCGGGCAGATCCAGGTGCGGGCCGGGTTGAAGGGCTTGCCCCGCCAGATGGCGGCGGCGGCCCGGTAATGGCCGATATTGGTCATGCAGCTTCCCAGGAAGACGTCCTGGATTTCCGTGCCGGCCACCTCGGAAAGCAGCCGCACGTCGTCCGGGTCGTTGGGGCAGGCCAGGATCGGTTCGGTGATCGCGGCCAGATCGATCTCCAGCACCGCCGCGTAGGAGGCGCTCGGGTCCGCTTTCAGAAGCGCTGGTTTTTCGAGCCAGTTTGCCACCGCCTCGATCCGGGCCCGCAGGGTGTCGGCGTCCTGGTAGCCATCTGCGATCATCTTTTGCATGAGCGCCGCGTTGGAGCGCAGGAAGTCGGCCACGCTCTTTTCGGAAAGCGCGATGCAGGCAGCGGCGGCGCTGCGCTCGGCGGTGGCGTCGGTCAATTCGAAGGCCTGCTCGACGGTGAGTTCGGGCAGTCCCTCCATCTCCAGGATGCGGCCGTTGAAGACGTTCACCTTGTTCTTCTTGGGCACGGTGAGCATGCCCTCTTTTATCGCAAAGTAGGGGATGGCGTTCACCACGTCGCGCAAGGTGATGCCGGGGTTGAGTTGTCCCTTGAAACGGACCAGCACCGATTCCGGCATGTCGAGGGGCATGAAGCCCAGGGCGCCGGCGAAGGCCACCAGCCCGGAGCCGGCCGGGAAGGAGATGCCGACCGGAAACCGGGTGTGGGAGTCGCCGCCGGTGCCCACCGTGTCGGGGACCAGAAAGCGGTTGAGCCAGGAGTGGATCACCCCGTCGCCGGGTTTCAGCGCCACGCCGCCGCGCTCGGCAACGAACCCGGGCAGCGACTTGTGCATTGCCACGTCGGCCGGTTTCGGGTAAGCCGCCGTGTGGCAGAAGGACTGCATGAAAAAGGGGGTCTGGAACCGCAGGCAGGCCAACTCTTTGAGCTCGTCGGCGGTCATCGGGCCGGTGGTGTCCTGGGAGCCCACCGTGGTCATCGTGGGCTCGCAAGCGGTGCCCGGCAGCACACCTGGCCGGCCACAGGCGCGGCCCACCATCTTCTGGGCCAGGGTATAGCCCTGGTTGGCGGCGGCAACGGGGTTCTCGGCTTTGGTGAAGATTTTTTCCGGCGCCATCCCCAGGGCCTTTCTGGCCCGGTCGGTGAGGGCCCGGCCGATGATCAGGGGGATGCGTCCGCCGGCCCGGTATTCGTCGGCCAGGGTGGCGGGGGCAAGGGAAAAGCGGCTCACCACCTCGCCCGCTTCGTTTACCACCTCGCCTTTCCTGGTGTGGATGGTGACCGTGTCGCCGTGGTTGATCTCGCTCACGTCGAGGCGCAGCGGCAGAGCGCCGGAGTCCTGGGCGGTGTTGAAGAAGATGGGAGCGATCACCGAGCCCATGATGACGCCTGCCCGCCGCTTGTTGGGCACCGCCGGGATATCGTCGCCGATGTACCAGAGCACCGAATTGCAGGCCGATTTCCGGGAGCTGCCGGTGCCCAGCACGTCGCCCGCGAAGGCCACCTGATGGCCTTCTTGTCGCCAGCGGGCGAGTTCGTCGATGCCGCCCGGGAAGCGGGTTCTGCCCATGGCCAGTGCATGGAGCGGGATGTCGGGCCGGCTCCAGGCGTCACCGGCCGGGGAGAAGTCATCGGTGTTGATCTCGCCTTCCACCTTGAAGACCTTCACCGTGATGGTTTCCGGCAGTTCGGGGCGCGAGGTGAACCAGTCGGCCGCGGCCCAGCTCTCGATGACTTTCCTGGCCGCTCGGTTGGTTTTCGACAGTTCGAGCACTTCGTCGAAGCCGTCATAGACCAGGGTGATGGCCGACAGCGCGCTGGCCGCCTCGTCGGCCAGCTCAGGGTCGGACAGGGCATTGATGAGATGGTGGATGTTGTAGCCGCCGATCATGGTGGCGAGGATGCGCACCGCCTGCCGGCGATCGATGAGCGGCGAAGAGGATTCGCCGTTCAGAATCCTGCCCAGGAACTCGGCCTTCACCTCCGCCGCCGGGTCGACGCCGGGGGCGATGCGCTCCCGCAGCAGGTGAAGGAGGAAGTCCTCTTCGCCCGCCGGCGGGGCGGCGAGCAACTCGCAGAGCGCGGCGGTTTGCTCGGGCGTGAGCGGCAGGGGCGGGATGTTCTGGGCGCGGCGTTCGGCTTCGTGCTTGCGGTATGCTTCGATCATGATCTGGTCTCCTTAAGGTACTGCTGCCAGCGGCGAGAAGCGGCCGGCAGAAACGATGCTGAATCCGTGGGCGTTCGCGAACGGCGCAGATGCCACCGAAGCAGCCGGAGTTTTCCGCCGGTCGATTTCCTGTGCCGTTATCGGGCGCCCTGAAAGGCGGCGTGGTGAATCCAGCCGCCATCGTGATTTTGTTATATTCCGTTTGGTTTGAGAAAGTTGCCTTGCTTCTCTTGCCGCAGCCGCCACGGATTCAAGGACTGATTGAAAAAATCAGTCCTTCCACTTGTTTTCGAGCCATTCGGCGAACTGCGGAAAGCGCCGCATGAACTCGAGTTCGAACCACAGGATCTCCCGTGGCCCGGCGGCCCGCAGTTCGTGCAGCCATTCGCCCAGTTCGGCGGTGAAGTGTTCGATGGAGAAATCGTCCGCCAGCTCGACGGCCGGGTCGGAGTCTGCTTCTGTCTCGCGTTTGGGGAAGGGAAGAATGGTGGCCATGGTTTCTTGAAGAAGCTAGAGTGACGAAAAAACTTGGCCGGTGCCGTGGACGGTCGGCCGTTTGAAAGGTCGGATTGTATACGGAACCGTTCGTTGAGGCAAGCAGATCCGCTTTCTCCGCCGCCGAGGCGGATAGCAGGGGGAAACGATGGCCGTAAAGGGCTGGTGCGGGATGGGGAAAAAACGGCAGAAAATGCAGGCCACCGGCCTGGGCGGCTTCGGGGTGTTCGTGTTTTTCCTGCTCTTTGTGCTGCAGCCGTGGCTTGCGGTGGGACAGGAGAGCGCGCCGCAGCCTTCAGTTTCCCGCAGTTTCCTCTGGGAGGTGGAGGGGAAAAACGGCAGTCTCTTCCTGCTGGGCTCCCTGCATTTCTTCCGGCGGGACCTCTATCCCCTGGCCCCGGCCATGGAAGAGGCCTACAGGGCGAGCCCGACAGTGGTTTTCGAGACTGACCTCGACGAACTGCACGGCCTGGCGGCGCAACGTCGTTTTATCCGCCTGGGCAGCCTGCCCGCCGGCACCACCCTTGGCAAGGAGCTGCCGGCCCCGCTTTCTCTCCGCCTGCGGGAAGCGGTGCGGCAAAGAGGGTATCCCCCGGGGGCCTTCGAGAAGCTCACTCCCTGGATGGCCGCCCTCACCCTCACCGCCCTGGAGTTCGAGCGCTTGGGCTTCGACCCCGAGGCGGGCATCGACCGCTATTTTCACCAACGGGCCCGGCGGGACGGCAAGATCGTGCGGGGGCTCGAACCGGTGGCGGCCCAGTTTGCTCTTTTTTCCGGATTGAGCCGCGAAGAGCAGGAGGTTTTTCTGGAATCCACCCTGGACGATCTTGAACGGGCGCAGGAGCTTGCCGGTAAGATGGAAGCGGCCTGGCAGAGGGGCGACGCCGAACTCCTCGCCGATTTGATGCTGGGCAGTCTGGCCGAGCACACTCCCCTTGCCGACCGTTTTCTCGAAGAGCGCAACCGCATGTGGCTGCCGGCCTTGGAGGAGCTGCTGGCGGGAGGTGGTGGGGTGCTGGTGGTGGTGGGAGCCGGGCACCTGGCGGGGCCTGACAGCGTGGTTGAGATCTTGCGGCGGCGGGGCTACGAAGTGCGCCAGCGGTGAGGCGGCGGGCTCAGTCCTGCCAGACCACCCGGTTGCGGCCGGAACGCTTAGCGTCGTAGAGCCTGCGGTCGGCCTGGCGGATCAGCCGCTCGATGGACAGCGGCGTGATCTCCGAGGCGGCGGCGAGCCCGATGGAGATGGTCACCGGGATGATGGCGGACTGGTAGGAGATGATGGCGCTCTCCACCGCCTGGCGCAGTCGTTCGGCAAACAGGCGGCCGGTGGTGAGGTCGCCGTGGATGAGGCCGTAGAATTCTTCGCCGCCGTAGCGGCCGATTTCTTCCTCCCGCCGCTTGGAGGCGCACATCACCTCGGCCACCGTGGCCAGCACGTGGTCGCCGGCCTGGTGGCCGTGGGTGTCGTTGACCTGTTTGAAATGATCGAGGTCGAGGAGCAGAAAGACGAAGTCCTGCATCTGGCGCCGCTCCACCTGGCCGATACGGACCTCGATGGAGCGGGTCATGATGTTGCGGTTCGGCAGGTTGGTGAGCCCGTCGATGTAACCTATCTGCTCGAGCAGCTCTTTGTGCTCCATCTCCTTGCTGATGTCGGTGAGCACCCCCAGCGACAGGCAGAGCCGGTCGCGGCGGAAAGTTTCGATGACGGCGTTGTCCTTGAGCCAGCGGATCGAGTCGTCGGGCAGGGCGATCTGGTAGACCGCCTCCACGGTGCCGCTCTCCATGAACTGGCGGCGCAGATCGGTTCGGGCGCTGGTGAGCTCGCTGCCGGAGATGACCCGCTCCTGCACGTCGTTTTCGATTTCGCTCTGGCGGAACACCCGGTAGTCGACGATGGATTCCCGGAAGGCTTCTGCCAGTCCGGAGCAGTCGCAGCCCAGCATGGAAAGGAGGCGGCGGCCGGCGAACTCGTACCAGATCACCTGCTCGTCTTCGTGCCAGGCCGAGATATAAGGGATGGCCGGCACATTGCTGGTGTCGAAGGCCCGGAAACCGGCGATCCGTTCGGCCAGTCGCTCCTTGAGCTGCGGGCTGTAGTCGCCCAGCAGGATGCGGCCGCAGGTGTTGGGAAGGGTGGACTCGGTCATGCTGCATTCCTCGCGGGTAAGGGGTGAGGAAAAGGTATGTCTCGAAAATGTATCACGATATTTTTTTCTTGTCATGCCGTTTGTGGGGCAGGAACAGAGCGAGGAACCAGCGCCAGGGGAAAAAGCGCGGTACCCGTCGCCGGTAGCCGTCGTAAGCTTTGCCGAAGCGGGCGGACAGAAACGTTTCCTCGTGCAGACAGCCGGCCACCAGATAAGCGGAGAGCACAAAGTTCATCAGAAGCACAAGGTCGGTGAGATCGCGGTGGGCCCAGAGAAAGAGCAGGCCGCCGCCATACCAGGGGTGGCGCACATAAGCCAGGATGCCGCCGGTCCGCAGGCCGGATTCCTGCTCCTGCCGGCGGAGTTGGGCCGTGCCCAGGAAGAAGTCGAGGTCGTAAGCCCTGGCGCCCCCGTAAAACAGCATAAAAGCGGCGGCCAGCAGCAGAAACTGCAGGCCGCGCCAGGGGCCGTGCCAGGCGAAGAGCAACTCGTGCCCGAGAGTCTTCTGGTAGAGGACGATGGGCAGCAGGCTGAGGGCGGCCAGCAGGTTGTAGCAGAGGCGGTAGCCCCGGCCCAGCCGCGCCGCAAGGGCGGGCGCAGGATGGGCGAGAGCACTGTGGGCGATGCACCAGCCGCTCCAGAGCAGGGCAAGGGGCAGGGTGCGGGCGA
>JBFHWX010000019.1:0-29536 GCA_041599275.1 Desulfobulbales bacterium
CTTGCGGGTATCGAGCTCGGCCGCCGCCTCCACGGTGTCCACCTCCAGGGTGATGGCAGCCTTCAGGTAGCGGGTTTCCTCGGAATCCTGCAGGTTGACGATAAACTCCTCGATATCCACCATGGGCCCGACTTCACCGCCCGGCTCCTTTCCCTCCTCGCCGCCGCCTTCCACCACCACCGGCGGCTGCGGTTCCGGCGCCGACTTGGAGCCGAGGAGATAGGCGCCGACGCCGACCCCGGCTGCCAGGAGGACGGCCACGCCGATGATGATGAACAGCATCTTGTTGCTTTTCTTCGGTTCTTCCTGGTCGGTTTTTTCCTTGTCGGCCATGAAAATCCTCCACGGGTGGGCGGGTCAGAAGGGAAACTGGTCCTGGGCGTCGATGAGAAAGGGCAGCTCTTCGGTATAGCTGGCGGTGTTTTCCAGAAAGAACTCGACCCTTCGGTTCGCCGCCCGGTTCTCGGGGCTGTCGTTGGGCAGGAGCGGCCGCTGGGATCCGTAGCCGGTGGCCGACATGCGGTCGATGGGAAAGAGGTCGTTCAGGGCGAAGAACTTGAGCACCGCCAGGGCCCGGAAGACCGAGAGGTCCCAGTTGGCGCCCTCGTTTACCGAGGTAAAGGGCATGGCGTCCGAGTGGCCTTCGATGCGCATGTGAAAGGGCAGACCCCGCACCATGGCGGCCACCTTTTTGAGGGTGTCGTAGGCCTCCGGCCGGATGGCGGTCTGGCCGGCGGCGAACAGCACCGCGTCGTTCACCCGCAGCACCACGGCACCGCGATCCTTTACCAGTTCCACGTCCTTGTCGAGCTTGAGGCGCAGCATCTTGCTCTTTATCTGCTTGTAGACCCGCTGCTGCAGGTCGTCGGCCAGCGGTGGGATTTCGATGATCTTGGGCGGCGCGATCTCCCGCTGCTCGACGGTGCCCATGACGCCGAAGGCGCTTTTCAGGGAGGCAGCGGCGGCCTTGAATTTGATCTTGTCCATGTTGGCCATGGACAGCAGCAGCACGAAGAAGGTGAGCAGCAGGGTGACGAGGTCGCTGAAAGTGACCATCCACTCCGGAGCGCCGCCGCCTTCTTCCGATTTTTTTTTCTTTCCCCGCTCCGCCATGACGCGTTCCGCTCCCTGTCCTTACTTGAAGCTGCTCTGCCGCATCTTCGGGGCGATGAAGGAGTGCAGCTTCTGCTCCATGATCCGCGGGTTCTCGCCGGCCAGGATGGATTCCATGCCCTCGGTGATCAGCGTCTTGTTGAGCACTTCGCTGGCCGAGCGCAGCTTGAGCTTGCCCGCCACCGGCAGGCAGATGATGTTGGCGATCACCGCGCCGTAGAAGGTGGTGAGCAGGGCCACCGCCATGGCCGGGCCGATGGCGGAGGGATCGCTCATGTTCTGCAGCATCTGTACGAGGCCAATGAGGGTGCCGATCATGCCCATGGCCGGCGCGAAGCCGCCCATGGTTTTGAAGATGGCTGCCCCCTGTTCGTGGCGGTCCTGGATGTACTCGATTTCGACGTAGAGGATGTTTTTGAGGCTTTCGGGCTCCTGGCCGTCCACCGCCATCTGCAAACCCTTGAGGAGAAAAGGGTCGTCGATCTTGTCCATCACCGACTGCAGGGAAAGGATGCCTTCCTTGCGCGCCTTGTTGGAGAACTCGACCAGTTGGGTGATGGAATCGGTGGGAACGGTTTCCTTGTGGAAGAAGGCCTTCTTGAGCACCGCAAAGGCCCCGAACATCTGCTTGAAGGGATAGTTGACCAGAGTGGTGCCGATGGTGCCGCCCACCACGATCAGCACACTGGGCGGGTCGATGAACAGAGTGATCGAGCCGCCGGACATGATGGCGGCCAGCATGAGCACGAAGGCGCCGACTATTCCAAGGAGTGTGGAGAGGTCCAAAACGTTTCTCCTGATCGGGAAAGGAAGAGCACAGGGGGTTGCTTCGAATTTTGAAAGCAATATCTATGCCACGATCGTGGGGCCAGTCTGAAGTTGCCTGATCGCCGCGCCTGGCTGGAAAATAGAAGTACCAGGTACCCACTAAAAAGACAAGAAAAAGGGCCGTCTTCCCGGGAAGACGGCCCTGTGGTGTCGAGAAATTGACAGCGGCTTAGCGCTTCAGGTTGATCAGCTCTGCCATCATTTCGTCGGTGGTGGTGATGATCTTCGAGTTGGCCTGGAAACCGCGCTGCACGGTGATCATGGTGACGAACTCCTTGGCCAGATCGACGTTGGACTGCTCGAGGGAATAGGTGAAGAGTTTGCCGACGCCGGAGCCCACCGTGCCGATCACCGCTTCGCCGGAGGTGTCGCTCGCCAGGTAGCGGTTGTTGCCGCTCTTGATGAGACCGCTCGGGTTGGTGAATTTGGCCAGCGCGATGCGGGCAAGCTTGCGGGGATCGCCGTTGGTGTAGTTGCCGAGCACGTTGCCCTGGTTGTCGATACTCAGGGCGACCAGAGTGCCGGTGGTGTAGCCGTCCTGGCTCTGGGTGTTGACCACCGAGGTGGAGGCGTACTGGGTGGTGTTGAGGGTGAAGGCGATGTTCTGGTCGGTGGCGGCGTTTGCCCAGTCCAGGGTGCTGGTGTTCACCGTCGGCGTGGTCTGGGTCATGGTGGCGTCGGCGGGGTCGAACACCTTGGTGAGGCCGGTGACGTCCCGGGTCCAGGTGGAGGTGCCGGCGTTGTAGCTCCAGGTGGCGCCTTCCCAGACCTGGGAGAGCTCGCCGGAACTGTCGAAGATGAGCTGGCCGGAGGACACAACTTCGGCGAGGCCGGCGGTGCCGCCGTTCAGCTCGCCGCCGTCCACCACCGTGTTGTAGTCCCAGGTGAGGGGGCCGGTCTTCAGATAATAAGTGGTGATCAGGTGGGTCTCGCCCAGGGAATCGAAAACCTGGATGGAGGTGGTGTAGTCATTGTTGGTGGGGCTGGGGGTGGCGATGGTCTGCGCCTGGGTGGCGGAATTGATGTTGGTGGAGACGGAAACCGCCGAGGTGGCATTGGCAGGGGTGAATGTTTCGGTGTTCACCCAGATATCGGTGAGGTCTCCTACCGGTTTGCCGTTGCTGTCCAGGGTGTATCCCTGAACTTGCCAGCCATCGGGAGTCGTCAGATAACCGTCGGAGTTGAAGGTGAAGGAGCCGGCTCTGGTGTAACCGGTCTGGCCAGCACCTTCGCGGATGATGAAAAAACCCTGGCCTTCAATACTGAGATCGGTGCTCGATTCGGTGGTCTGAAAGGTTCCCTGGCTGAAAATATTGTCCACCGACGAGATGTTGACGCCTCGGCCGACCTGGGAAGCTCCGGAGGAGGAAGAGATCGAATCGGAAAGAAGGTCAGAAAAAAGGGTCCTGGCTCCTTTGAAGCCAATGGTGTTGGTGTTGGCGATGTTGTTGCCGACCACGGTCATGGCGTTGGTGTGGGCATTGAGGCCGCTGACGCCGCTGTAGAGTGAGGAAGTGATACCCATAATCTATCTCCTATCGGTTTGTGGTTGCGAGTGCCGGGTTTGTTCTCTACAGGGCGCCCCGGATGCTGCCCACGTCGTCGAACCGGTATTCGCCGGTGCTGGTTACGATGATCGGGCCGGTGGGGTCGAGGTCGACCCCGGTCACCCGCCCCCGGACCATGGTCGAAGCCTGTACCAACTGGTCGCGGCCCAGCTTGCCGCTGGCGATCAGGGTGTAGTCGCCTGGCCCCACCTTCTGGCCGTACTGGTCGGTGCCGTCCCAGGAAAGGAAATGGTCGCCGCTGCCGGTTTCCGTGCTGTTGATGGCGGCCACGGTGCGGCCCAGCCGGTCGACCACGGCCAGGCTGACGGTGTCGGCCTGGCCGCCAAGACGGTAGCCCAGGGTCACCGGCGTGCCGTCGAAGCGGAAGGCGCCGTCGTTCACCACCACCTCGTTGCCGATCAGCGACAGGGCCGAGAGCCGTTCCATGCCGTTGCTGGAGTCGGCCATCTTGGCGAGGTTTTCGTTCACCGTGAAGAGCTGCTCCAGAGAGCTGAACTGGGAGAGCTGGGCGGTGAACTCGGTGGGGTCCGAGGGATTGAGCGGATCCTGGTGCTGCAGCTGGGCGATCAGCAGCTGCAGGAAATCGTCCTTGTCGAGTACGCTCTTGCTCGCCGCGAATGCGGTGGAAGAATTTGCAGAGGCTGCGGCTGCGGTGGCGGCGTTGATGGCTGTCATGGTTTCGACTGGCCTCCTTGGTTGAGAATCAGATGCGGACGCTCAGGCCGCGGCTCGAACCGCGGTGGCTGGCGATTATGGTTTCGGCGAGCCGGGCCGGGTCCGGTTGGGCCGGTCCGCCCCTGCCGGTGCTGCCGGCGGCGGCGCCCTGGCTCTGGTTGCGGCGCCTGTCCCAGGCCTGCTGGTTGGGGTCCCGGCCGGCGGCTAGTTGCTCGTTGTCGAGGGACACTTTCAGCTCGTCGATCTTCAGGCCCTGAACTTCGAGGGCTTCCCGCAGCCGGGGCATGGACCGTTCGAGGATTTCCCGGACCTCGCTGTTGGCGGTTCTGATGGTGCCCTTGATCTGCTTGTTGACCAAAACGAGACGAAGCTGCAGCTCTCCCAGTTCAGCGGGCTCCATTTTGATCACGATGGAACTGGGGGCACCGGCCTGGCCGATGCGGTCGGCCACCTGGCTGATGATCTGGGCTTCGGGGATGAGCACCCCGGACGGCAGACGGAGCATGGTGGCGGCGGTGGAGGCGGCGGGCTGCTGGTTCGCCTGGAGGTTCTGGGCCGGGCCGGCGCCGGTGAGCGTTTGGGGCGGGCCGGCTCCTTCGGGGCGGACGGTCTCCATGCCAGAGGTGCTCTTCTGGCCTTCGCCTCCGGTTTCGAGACCGGCCAGGCGTGCCTGGGGGCTCTGCTGTCCGGAAACGACCGCCTCGGCCTCCGTTGCCGGAATCCCAGCTGCGGGGCCGGTTTCCTGGCCGCTCCGGGCTCCACTGTTTTCCCGGCCTGCGGCTTTCAGGTCGAGGAGCCGTGCAAAGCGGGCATCCATGGCCTCGGGGCTGGCAGGCGCCTTTGCAGGTTCGACGCTTCCTTCGCCTTCACCGAGAACGGCAAGACCTGCGGCCAGCGGTTCGAAATTTTGAAAAATTCCTTTGCCGCTCGATTGTGTCGGGAATTTGGCCTCGGCGTTCTGCTGAGGGTGGATGTGGAGTTGCACCAGGTGGCCGCCGAACTGGTTGAGGAGCTCGAGGATGCGGGGGGCTGCCTGCTGCAGCGCTTCCTGCATGGGCCGGGTGTCGGCGGTGAGCCGCAGGATGAGGTTCTGGTCGCTGGCTGAGGTGTCGAGGGTGAGTTTGCCCAGGCCGCTTATTTCGATGTTTTTCTGGCTGAGAGCGGCAGGGTCGCCTTCGGCTTCCTGCCAGAGGGAAGAAAGGGCATTGAGCAGTTCGGCTGCCTGGGGCCCGGGGGCTTCCGTCGCTCCGGCGTCTCCGTGGGAAGAGGCCGGCGAAGCGGTGAGGCCTGGCAGTTGGCTGTTTTGCAGCTGGCCGGTTGGTTCCGTCGCGGGACCAGCCTCTGCCTCGGCAGGGAGCGTCGGCGCGGTGGAGAAGACGATTTCCAGAACCGGGGTTGACGGAGCGGGGGCGGCGACCGCAGGCTCGCGAAGTTCTGCAGGGTCCGCTTCCTGCCCGGTTTCGATGGAGAATCCCTCGAGCCCTGCCAACCCGGGGGCAACGGCGCCAGACTTCTGGAGTTCCGCAAGGTCAGCTCCCAGCCCGGCTTCGATGGAGAATCCCTCGAACTCCGCCAACCCGGGCGCGGCGGCAAGGGCCGGGGGAGCGATTTCCGGGCTGAAAAGCGCCGCCACGGTCTGCTCGGCGCTTTCTTGATCCGTCTTCCGCTCCTGGTCATCGCGGTCCACGCAGCAATCGTTCTGGCGGTCGCTGGCCGGGTCGTCGGGAGACGGGCCGCGGCGGAGCTGGCCTTCGCCGGCTTCGGCGGGTTCCGGCTTTTCATGGCGGTTAACGGTGGCTTTTCGGGGCTGGGGCTGGTTGCCGGCGGTTTCTTTGGCAGCGGTTGGCCGGCGTGCTGCCGGCGGCGCCGGTTTCCCCTCGGCCACGGTTTGGGAATTCCGCAGGGTGGCGTCGAACAGGGCGTCCGGCTCTTTGGCCAGGGGACCCGGGGTCGCATTGGGCGGGGCCGCGGCAAGGGGGCCGAACAGGGAGGCTACAGAGGCCATGGGATCTCCAGCAATCGTAGAGTATTGCTGGTAACGGTCGAGGTAAAATCCCTTTTATTCCGAGCTCAGTTTCGAGAAGGCCGTGCTCAGCGCGGCGGCTTTTTTCTGGTCCAGGTTGTCGAGTATCCTGGCCGCCGACTTTTTCTTCATGCCGGCCAGGACCCCGATGGCCAGCCGCTGGTCGAGGGTGTCGATCACCTCGGCGGCCTTCCCCGGATCCATCTTCTCGTACATTTTGCTCAGTTCCTGAACCTTTACCGTTTCTTCTTCGTCCTTTTTGACAAGGAGTTTCTGAAGCTCTTCCCTGAGGCTCTTCAACTCGTTTAACTTCTTATCGACTTCAGCCTCGAGACTCTTTAGCTCCATTTCCCGCTGGCCGAGAGACTGTTCCCTTTCAATGAGTTTTTCCCGTTCCTGCTGCAACGAGACGAGCAGGCGGCGTTCTTCGACGGAGCTTATCGGCGCCGGTTCTTTGTCGTTGGCGGCCCGGCCCGCCGGCAGCGGCAGGGCGAAGACCAGGGCGAGGAGGCAGAGGGTGAGGGCTGTGGCGGCCGGCCGGCGGTTACTCTGCATCGGATTCCTCCCGGAAGGAGCGGATGGCGATTTCGTCCATGAGCGCCGCATCCTTTCGTTGCATGTGGTAGCGGTACTCCATGTTCTTTTTGTCCTTGAGCTTCTCGAGCAACTGCCGGTCGCGGCTGGCCTGGGCGAGCTCGTCGCGGCGCTTGCCTGTTTCCTGCTCCGCTTTGGCTACCTGCCGGCCCAGGGCTTCGATCCGTCGGTGCAGGTGGGACACATGGTCGATGTGCAGCTGCAGGTCGAGGAGGTCCACCCCCCGCTGCTGCATGGCCGCCATTTCGTCGCAGGTGCGGGCCAGGTTCGCTTCGCAGTCGGCAAGCATGGCGCGCAGCTCGTTTTCTTTCTTCAGGCTGGCGGCCAGGTTGCCCTGGGCCATTTCCTCGAGGCGCTTGCGGTGCTTGAGCACCACTTCCAGCTTGAACGGCTTCATCTGCCCTCAGCCCCGATCCGCCGGCGGTCGGCGCCGGCCCGCCGGTCCTGGACGATTTTGTGGAGACTCTCCAGGGTGTCGGCCATGTCGGCCCGCTCGTCCATGCCCTGCCGGAGAAAGGTGTTCACCGCCTCGATGCGGGTGATGGAGTAGTCGATCCTGGCGTTGCTGCCGGCGGCGTATGCTCCGATGTTGATCAGGTCCTCGGCCTCCTTGTAGATCGCCAGGATCTCCCGGACCCGGCCGGCCAGTTCCTGGTGCTCGGCATCGACGATGTCGCGCATGACCCGGCTGGTGGAATTGAGCACATCGATGGAGGGGTAGTGGTTGCGGGCCGCCAGGTCCCGGGAGAGCACGATGTGGCCGTCGAGGATGGAGCGTACCGCATCTGCCACTGGTTCGTTCATGTCGTCGCCTTCCACGAGCACCGTGTAGAGCCCGGTGATGCTGCCCTGGTTGCGGAAACTGCCGGCCCGCTCCAATAGTTTCGGCAGCGCCGCGAACACCGACGGCGTGTAGCCCCGGGTGGTGGGCGGCTCGCCGATGGCCAGCCCCACCTCGCGCATGGCCATGGCGAACCGGGTCACCGAGTCCATCATCAAGAGCACTTCCTTGCCCTGGGCGCAGAAGTATTCGGCGATGGCGGTGGCCACATAGGCTCCCCGCATGCGCAAAAGCGGCGACTGGTCGCTGGTGGCGACGAGCAGCACCGAACGGGCGAGTCCCTCGGGGCCCAGGTCGCGCTCGATGAATTCCTTCACCTCGCGGCCGCGTTCGCCGATCAGCGCAATGACGTTGACGTCAGCCCGGGTGTGCTTGGCCATCATGCCGAGCAGCACGCTTTTGCCGACGCCGCTTCCTGCCATGATGCCCATGCGCTGGCCGGAGCCGCAGGTGACAAGCCCGTTGATCGCCCGCACCCCGAGATCGAGGGAAGCGTTGATCTGCTTGCGCTGCATGGGTCCGGGCGGCGAGGCGTAGATCGGCATCTCGTGCTCGAGTTCCGGCCGCGGCCCGTCGTCGATGATGTTTTCCATGGCGTCCATCACCCGGCCGAGCAGTCCGTCGCCAACCCGCACCGTGGCCCGCTGCTGCAGCACCCGGATCAGGCTTCCCGGGCCGAGGCCGCGCAGGTCGCCGAGCGGCATGAGCAGGGCATGGGCGGCGGAAAAGCCGACGATCTCGGCCGGCACCGGCGGGCTGCCGTCCAGTGGCGAGATCTCGCAGAGAGTGCCCACCGAGGAATCGGGGCAGTAGCCCTCCACCACCAGACCGACGATCTTGGTGACCTTGCCGCTTACGGTGCAGGGGTTGAAGCCTGCGATGGAATCGAGAAGGTGTTTCATGCCCGGCTCCGCGCCTTTGGTTTCCGGTGGGGCGCCACGTCTTAGCCCTCTTTGCGGACCGCCTTGAGGAGATGCTCGCTGATTTTGGCGAATTGCCCCTCGATGGTGGCGTCCACCTCCCCCAGGGTGGAGCTGACCTTGCACCCGCCGCGGCCGATGTTCGGGTCGGGCTCGAAGGTGATGTTCTTGAGGCCGCTGATGGAGGCGAGAAAGAGCGGTTTTCTGTCGGTGACCAGTTGATAGTCCTCGGGGTTGATGCGGATATGGAACTCCTCGGCCTTGATGGACATCTGCAGGGCGTTCTGCAGGGTGGTGAGGATGACGTCTTCCCGTGCGGCGATTTCCTGCTGCAGCACCTGCTGGCTGATGGCCAGCACCAGGCGCAGCATGTCCTCGGCGTTGGAGTCGTAGATAGACTCCCGCAGCCGGCTGATTTCCTCGAGGGCGAGGCCCAGGGCCCGCACCGCGTCGTTGAACTCCTGGGCCGCCTGCTCCATGCCCTCCTTCTTGCCCCGCCGGTAGCTCTCGGCCTTGGTCTGCTCGAGCTCCAGAGCGAAGTCGGCGGTGCCGGAGGCGGGCGTCGGGGCGGCGGCGAACGGTTCTTCGCCGCCGCGCTTCGGCGGTGGCTGGTCCGGCGCCGTGGAAAGGGTCATCTTCGCCGGCCCAGGGCTGACGGAGGTTAACCGCCTGGGGATGAACTGGTCGGTTTCCTTGTGGATTTTAGACGAGGACATCGCGGCCTCCGCGGCCCGGCAGGATGATCTTGCCCTCGTCCTCGAGGCGCAGGGCGATGTCGACCACCTGCTGCTGGACGAGCTCCACTTCCGAGAGTTTCTTCGGGCCAAGGACCTCGAGGTCTTCCTTGATCATTTCCGCGGCCCGGGCCGAGATGTTGTTGAAGATCTTGTTCTTCAGGTCGTCGCCCGCCGTCTTCAGGGCCAGGGTCAGCATGTCGGTGTTGATCTCCTTGAGGATGGTCTGCATGGCCATGTTGTCGACATCCACCAGGTCGTGGAAGGTGAACATTTTCTTGCGGATGATCTCGGTGGTCTCGGGGTCGTATTCCTCCATCCGGATGAGGATGTTGCGGTCGACGCCCTTTTCCATGCGGCCGAGGATTTCCACCACTTTGTCGATGCCGCCCACCTGCTGCTGCTCCTTGTGCACGGCCACACCGATCTCGCGCTGCAGGGCAAGCTCGATCTGCTTGATCACCTCCGGCGAGATCCGGTCGAGCTTGGCGATGCGGTACATGACCTCGCTCTTCAGCTCCTCGCTCATGAACGAGAGGATGCGGCCGGTGTGCTCCGGGGTCTGGGTGGAGAGCACCAGCGCCATGGTCTGGGGGTGCTCCTGCTCGAGAAGGTTCGCCACCAGGCGCGGCTCCATGGTGGCGATCGCTTCCAGGGCCTGGCCGCCACCCTCGGCCTCGAGCTGGTTCAGGATGTTTTTTCGGCGCTCTTCGCCCGTCGCCTGGCTGATCGCCTTGCGGGCGAAGTCGCCGCCGTTGATGAACAGCCCCGAATATTCCTGCTGGCTCTGCTTGAAGGCCTGGATCGCCTCCACGGCCATTTCCGCCGGCACGTGCTCGATGGACATCATGCAGCGGCTGATGAGCCGTACCTCCTTGTCGGTGAGTTCGGCAAAAACCTTGCTCGTGGTTTCTTCACCCAGGCAGAGGAGGAGCACCGCGGCCTGCTGGGCGCCGGTGAGTTTGCTGAAGGACTGCATCGCTTCCGTGCTCCGCGTTTAGGGTTTGTTGAGCCAGGACCTGATGACCTGGGTGGGCGGCGTTTCCGAAGCCAGGATCTGCTTGCGCAACCGGTTGATGGGATCCTCGGCGGTGAGCAGGGCCTGCTCCTCGGGCGACATCTCGCCCTCGAGCTCGGCCACGGTTCTGTAGCCGCCGGGACGTGCCGCCGTCGCTCTGGTTTCCTGCAAGGTGCGGACCAGGGGGCGGACCAGCATGAAGTAGAGAAAGAGGCCGGCGGCGGCGAGCAGGCCATATTTTATGAAGGGCATGTACTGGTAGAGCGCCGGAGCCGTCTCCATGTCGCCGGCGGCCAGGGTGATGTCCTCTTCAAAGGGCATGGAGACCACCGAGATCTTGTCGCCGCGGTCGGCCTCGAGACCGAGGGCGGAACGGATCATGTTCTCGAGGTCGAGCAGTTCCTTGTCGCCGCGGGGGGATAAGGTGGGCTCGCCGCCGTCGGCGCCCGGCGTCATCTTGTCGGCCACCAGCACCGCCACCGACAGGTTTTTGACAGCCCCCACCGGCGCCACGGTGCGGCTCACCACCTTGCTGATTTCGTAATTAATCGTTTCCGACGAGCGGCTGGAGTTGGTGGAGCCGGCCGTGATGCCGGTCTGGCCGAGGTTGGAGTCGACTCCCGGCACGCCGCCGCTGGTTCCGGCATCGGATTTTTCGGTGCTGACCTGTTCGGAGCGGGGCACGGCGCCGTCGGGGTCGAAGCGTTCCTCGGTTTTTTCCATCTGGGAAAAATCGACTTCGGCGGTCACCCGCACCATGGAGTTGCCGCTGCCCAGCGCCCGGTCGAGCAGGGACTGGGCCCGGGTTTCGAGCTTCTGCTCGATGGAGGACTGAAAATCGAGCATGGCCGGCGACATGGGGCCGGCGAGATCCTGGTTGCCCTTGGGGGTGAGGACCCGGCCGCTTTCGTCCACCACCGTCACGTTGGCGGGCTCAAGCCCCTCGATGGAGCTGGCCACCAGGTGAACCACGCCCATCACCTGGCCTTCCTTGAGCTGCCGGCCCGGCGCGAGCCGCAGGATGACCGAGGCGGTGGCCTCCTTCTGCTGCTCGAGAAAGAGCCGCTTCTCAGGCAGAGCCACCATCACCCGGGCGCTCTCCACCGGCGCCAGGGAGGCGATGGTTCGCCCCAATTCGCCCTGGATGGCGCGCTGGTAATTGATCTTCTGGGCAAAGTCGGTCATCCCGAAGCTCTGCTTGTCGAAGAGCTCGAAGCCGACGCCGCCACCCTGGGGGATGCCGGCTCCTGCCAGGTTGAGGCGGGCCTCGTAGACCTGGTTGGCCGGCACGTGGATGGAGCGGCCGCCGTTCTCGAGCCGGTAGGGGATCTTCTGGTCCTTGAGCCAGGTGATCACGGCGCCGGCGTCGGTGTCGCTCAGGTTGCTGTAGAGCAGCCGGTAGTCGGCGACCCGTACCTGAAGAATGAGCAGGGCGAAGAGCCCGAGGCTTACCAGGGCCACGGCGGCAAGGCTGATCTTGCGCTTCATCGGCCACGCCTGGATGGTGGTGGTCAGGGACTTCGGCTCGGTTGTGGTGGGGACGTCTGCCATGGGCGGTGGACCTCCAGAAGGGGAACTGGCTCGGCAGGGCCGAGGTTGTCAATAAACTGACGAATGCTCTCTTGGAGGTTGTGATGCAAGCTGTATGCCATGGGGGAGGCGGGGCGCTCTCCGCCTGGCGGTTTCTTTACACCTGGAGGCGGGAGATTTCCTGGTAGGCCTCGATAACTTTGTTGCGCATCTGCACGAAGAACCGCATGGACATGTCCGCCTTCTCGACGGTGAGCAGCACCTCGTGCAGGCTCTTGGCCTCACCGGTGGCAAGTTTTTCCATGGCCTGGTCGGCGGCCGCCTGCTGCTGGTCGACTTTGCCCACCGCCGCCGTCAGGGTCTCGAGGAAGCCGCCCGCCGCCGGCGGGCGGGCCGTGGTCTGGGGCTGTGGGGTGGGGATCAGGGCGGGGAAGGTAATCTCTTTCATTTTACACCTCGCGGAGCAGGAGGGGAGTGTTTTGTCAAAAAAACGTCAGTCGATCCATCGCCGGAACTATTTGCCGATTTCAAGGGTCTTCAGCGCCATGCGTTTGGCTGCCTTGATCACCGTGACGTTGGATTCGTAGGCCCGGGTGGCGTCGGTCATGTCCGCCACCTCCCGCTGCAGGTTGACGTTCGGCAGGGACACGTAGCCGGCCTCGTCGGCGTCGGGGTGGCTGGGGTTGTATGCGAGCTGGGGTGGCGAGGGGTCGGTGACGATGGCCTGCACGGTCACCCCCTGGGCGGAGCCCTGCAGCGAGCGGGAGAGATGCTTTTCGAATTCGCCGCCCACCGGCGCCGCCTGGAAGACCACGGTCTTTCGCTTGTAGGGGCCGCCTTCCGGGGTGCGGGTGGTCTCGATGTTGGCGATGTTGGAGCTGATCGTGTTGAGCCGCAGTTTCTGGGCCTCGAGGGCGGAGGCGCTTATCTGGATGGAGGGAAAGAGGTCCATGCCGACTCCTTGAAAGCGAGTTATTTGATGTTCTGGATGACGTACTTCAGGACACCCAGCTTTTTGTTGAGAAGCTGCACGGTGGTTTCGTGCATGAGCTGGTTTTCGGTGAGGGCGAGCATTTCCTGGTCGAGGCTCACGCCGTTGCGGTCACCCAGGACCGCCTGATCCGGGGAGCGGATCACCGTGGCCTGGACATTGGCGAGGCTGGTGCCGCCAACCGGGAAATGCGCCGGGTGGCTGGTTGCGGGAGCAGCGCGTTTTTCCGTGGCCACCGCTTCCCGCAGGGCATCTTCGAATTCCAGGCGGGCCGGGGCGTAGCCGGGGGTGGTGGCGTTGGCGATGTTGGCGGCGATAACCTCCTGCTTCTGCTGGCGCAGGTCGAGCACCTTTTCGAGCAGGAGGCTGGTGCTGTCGTAGAGTTCCATGGGCTCCCCTCCAGGGGGATCGGGTTTCAGGGGCGTTTAGAGACCCTGCAGGGCGATGGTCTCGGCGGCCATCTTGCTCCACAGAGGGTCCTCTGTTTTTTCGGCAAGTTCGCCAAGTATCTTAAGCGCTTCCTCGGAGCGGCCGCTGGCGAGCAGGATCTGGCCCTGGCGGTAGGCCGCCTGGGGAGCCACGGGTGTGGCGGGTTCTCGCCGGGCAAGATCGCCGAAGAGGGGCAGTGCTTCCTGCAGGCGACCGAGGTGGTAGAGGCTTTCGGCCAGCAGAAAGACGGTTTCCGCTTCCGCCGCCGGCTGCTTGCCGGCCTTGGCAAGAACGGCGGCTGCCGCGTCATAATCCTGACGCTCAAAGAAGATGCGGCCGGCCAGCAGGTCGAGCTCTCCACCGGCAGGGCGGGTCGGGCTCTTGAGCAGGGCCACCGCCTCATCGCCAGCACCGTTTCGCTGCAGGGCCTGGGCAAGGTAGCCGTAGACCTGGGCGCGGGACGGGCCGGAAGGGAACTTGTCGAGATATTGCCTGCCGTGCAGGATCGTTCCCTGGAGGTCGCCCTGCTCGAGCATGGCCCGTATCAGGGGTTCGTAGACCTTTTCTTCGTTCTTGGTGCCCCGGGACAGGTCGAGCATGTAGAGGTAGACCCGCACCGCCCGGTTCCAGAAGAGCAGGCTGCTGAAGGCGAGGCCGAGCTCCGCCAGGAAATCGCCGGACACCCGGCCGCTGATGAACAGATCGCGGTTCTGCTCGGCGAGCACCAGGGCCTGCAGGTACTCCTCCTCGTTTATCAGCTTCTTGATGACATCGGGAAGGATGGCCAGCATCAGGGCGTCGGCGTGGGGCCTGAGCGGGCCGGCGCCGTAGGCCCGGAAGAAATTATCGAGCAGGCGCACGGAACGGACTTCCTCGCCACGCAGGTGAAAAACCAGGGCCTCCTTGAAGGCGGCCTCCTCGCGCAGTTCCCGCAGGCTCGACTTCCTGGCTATTTCCCCGTAGTGGCCGATGGCCACCGGCGGCACGTTGGCCGGGTCCCGGAGCACGATGAGATCGCTCATTTTCATGAGCGCCCGGTGGCGCGCCTCGTCGCTGGCGGTGGTGTCGAGGATGGTGTTGAGCTGCTTGACCGCTTCTTCCTCCCTGCCGATTTTCAGGAGCAGAAGGGCGCTCTGGTGACGTACCAGTTCCTGGGCCGGCTGGCCCACCAGGATGGCATCGAGGGTCCTGCATGCCTCCAGGGCCTCCTGGTGGCGACCGAACTGGCGCAGGCCTTTGACATATTTGGCAAGGGAATACGGGTCCAGGGTCTGCAGCTCCTCGCCTTCGCCCAATTGGCTGTAGAGGGCGAGGGCCCGGGCCTGGCGGTCGGTGCCGAACAGGGCGTCGGCGAGCCGCAGCATGCGTTTTTCCTCGAGGCCCTCGGGCAGGGGCTCGAGATCGGCGGAAAGGAGTTCCAGGGCCCTGGCGGCCTGGTCGCTGGCGAGCAGAGCTTCTGCCTCCAGCAGGTGCAGGTAGGGCTGCAGGGGGGAGCCCGGGGTGAGCTCGGCCAGCAGTTTGGCGCTCGCAAGCTCGGCTCCGTAGGGGTCGCCGGCCATGGCCCGGTTGAGGGCCAAAAGATAGCGGCCGGCTTCGGCAAGGGCCGGAGCGTTGTCCAGCTTCAACAGTTCCTCGAGGACTTTCGTGGCGCCCTCAAAGGCGTTGTCGCGGAGCAGGGAGTCACCGAAGAGCAGGAGCAGCTCTGCCTTGGCAAGCCGCGGCTCGGCGGCGGTTGACTCGCGCTGCAGGGTGTCGATTGCTTTCTTCCAGTGGCCAGCCTGGCCGAGAGACCGCAATTCGTCCAAAAAATCCTGGTCGCCCTGGGGGGCGGCAAGTTCCAGGAGGGGGTAGGGGGGGCGGGTGTACCCCAGGGGAATGGCGGGAGCGAAGTCCTGTTCGAATTTTTCGAAAAAGCTCTTCCAGTCGGCAGCGTACGGGGAGCCCACGGTGCGGGCCGAGGCGGCAAGCTCCATGGCGATCATCGGGCGGGCGGGGGGCTGTGCCGGGCCGGCCTCTATACGAGGCACTGGTTGCCGGGCGCTCTTGAGAAAGGCGGGAAGTTTTTCCTCTTCTCTGTCGTTGGTTCCTCCGGTGGCCGCGATTTCAGGGGCCGGAGCAGAGGCAGGGGGGGGGCGGCAGGTTCGGCGGTTTCTTCGGCGCTGGCCGGAGCGGAAAGGGGAACGATGTTCAGGATCAGCCGGTTTCCACCCGCAGTGGAGGAGGCCGGGAAGGAGAACGAGGTGGAGAGGCGGACCGGATGCGGGAAGGTGAGGGAAAGAAGCAGATCGCGATTTTTTTGCTCGGCCTGGGCCCCGGTGAGGAACTGGCCGGCGGCCGGCAACTGCAAGCCCTGGCCGCTCCGGGTGGCCATCAATAGTAACTCGAAGCGGTCTCCCCCCCCGTCCAGGCGAAAGGAAACCGGGGCTGAAAACAGCAGTTCGAGTCGCCCGGCTGTCGGCCCGGCGTACTGCTCGATGGAGTTCAGGGTGGCCGCCGAAACCGGCCTGAACAGTCCGGCCGAGAGCAACGAGACGAAGACGAAAAAGAGCAGGAAGCGGGTTCGAGAGTTCATGGGGTGGTTCCTGTGAAAGTTTTTCGTTTTTCATGCAATCCGTGTTCCAGGTTGCGGGTTGTTTTTCAGGATTTCTGCCGTGTTGTTCTTTTTTCCTTTTGAAACAATATGTTGTTGGTTTGTTCGCGGGGCGTGAAGGGGCTTTCGGCGGTGTCGGATATTTGACTGTTTGGGGAAGTTTGTCTCGCAAAGCCGGGCGGGGCAGATAGGGTGGGGCGGGGCTGGAAAAAATAAATTTTTGAGTATGAAACAACACGAAAATAAGGCATAATTGACCGGTGTGCCCTGGTCCTTGGCGGGTGGTTTGAAAACGAGCTGAAAATACCTCAAAACGTTTACGGGTGAGTCGATGAGCGTGGAAATCCCCCCTGAAGAAATTGAAATAATACAGGAGTTTGTCCAGGAAAGCCACGACATGATCGACCAGCTCGAGCCAACCATCATCGAGCTTGGCAAGACCTGTCAGGACGGGGACGTCGACAACGAGACGATCAACGCCATCTTCCGTCTGTTTCATTCGATGAAAGGCAGCGCCGGCTTTCTCGAGTTCAACCAGATCTCCCAGGTGGCCCACGCCGCCGAGAATCTCCTCGATCTCATCCGTTCCGGCAAGATCACCATGGTGCCGGAGCATGTCAACCTGCTTTGCCAGAGCTGCGACTTTGCCAAGGATGCCCTGGGCTTTGTCGAAAGCAATTACAACGACCACGGCATGGAGGAGCAGGCCGAGGCCATGAAGGCCAAGCTTGCCGCTGCCATTGCCGCCGCTTCCGCCGCGCCGCAAGCCGACGCCACCGATCAGGACACGGTGGAGTTGGCCGCCGCCATGGTCGAGGCTGCCAGGGATGCGGTGGGCAAGAGCATGCAGGACGACGAGGGTGTCCCTCTCGAGGAGGGCGGAAGTGAGGCCGGCGAAGAGTTCCAGTTTTCCCGGGAGATGATCGAGGCCTTTGCCGCCGAGGGCGATGAGCTGCTGCAGAGTATCGAAGAGGGGCTGCTTAAGTGGGGGGGCGGCCCCGGCGACATGGAGTTCATCGCCGGACTCTTTCGGGAGGTGCACAGCTTCAAGGGAAACTGCGGTTTTTTCAATTTTGCCGATCTGGAGCGGCTCAGTCATCTTGTCGAGACGGTGCTCGATGCCGCCAAGAAGGGTGTGGACCTGAGCCGTCTTAATGCCACCGACCTGCTTCTTGGCCTGGTGGACGTTCTGAAGGGAGCGGTGGCCGATATCGGGCAGGGAGGGGAAGGCCGCATCGCGGGCCTCGAGAAACATATCGACTCCCTGCGCACACTGCTTACCAAGGCCGGGGTGGCGCCGGAGTCCTACGATGCCGAGCCCCGCCTCGGCGATCTGCTGCTGGCCAAGGGAGTGGTGGACCGGGAGGCGGTGGGAGAGGCCCTCGAGCAGCAGAAGAAGCCGGTGGGCAAGATTCTGGTGGAAATGGGCAAGGTCACCGAGGCTCAGGTCGAGGAGGCGGCTGCCGAGCAGAAGCGCATGCAGCAGGAAAAAACCAAGGCGCCCGCGGCCGCCAAGAAGAAGCCAGCTTCGGCCCAGCGCCAGGATATCAGGGTCGACCTCGAAAAGCTCGACAACCTGATCAACCTCATCGGCGAGATGGTCATTGCCGAGAACATGGTGGTCCACAATCCCGACCTCGAAAGCCTCGAACTGGAGAATTTCAACAAAGCGGCCCAGCACATGGGCAAGATCGTTCGCGATCTGCAGGAAATGGCGATGATCCTGCGGATGGTGCCGGTTTCCGGCCTCTTTCGCCGGATGATCCGGCTGGTTCACGATATCTCGGTGAAATCCGGCAAGAAGGCCGATCTCCTGCTCTATGGCGAGGAGACCGAAATTGACAAGACGGTGATCGAGACCATCACCGACCCGCTGGTCCATCTCCTGCGCAACTCCATGGACCATGGTCTGGAACCCCCCGAAGAGCGGCGGGCGACCGGCAAGCCCGAAAAGGGGGTGATCACCCTTTCGGCCCGGCACGAGGAGGGCGAGGTCTGGATCACCGTCGAAGACGACGGCCGCGGTCTGAACCGCGAGAAGCTGCTGCGCAAGGCCGCCGAAAAGGGGCTTATCGACGGCGACGGGGCCGACATGACCGACCGCGATGTGTTCAAGCTCATCTTCGCGCCGGGCTTTTCCACCGCCGACAAGGTCACCGACATTTCCGGCCGCGGCGTCGGCATGGACGTGGTACGCCAGAACCTCGAAAAGATAAAGGGCAAGATCGAAGTGAGCAGCAAGGCGGGTTTAGGTACCCGGGTGCTGCTCCGCATCCCGCTCACTCTGGCGATCATTGCCGGCATGCTCTGCAGAGTGGGCCGCACCAAGTTGATCGTGCCGCTGCTCGCCATCCGCGAGATTTTTCAGCCGGATCCGGAATCCATCACCGTTACCCCGGAGGGCGACGAACTGGTCAAGGTGCGCGGCAAGTTCTTTCCCGTGGTCCGGCTGCACGGCGTGGTCAACACCCATCCGGCCCCTGAGATGAAGCTGGCCGAAGGCATCATTGTTCTTGTGGAGCACCAGGAAACGGGAATCGCGCTCTTCCTCGACGAGATTCTTGGCGAGCAACAGACCGTGATCAAGGGGCTGTCCGACTATTTCGGGGCCGTGCGCTGTATTTCCGGCTGCACCATCCTCGGCAACGGTGAAGTCTGCCTGATCCTCGACGTCGGCAGTCTTGCCGAGATGCGCAGCGAGGAAGAGGGCGACTGAGCAGTTGACCTACGGCTGTTCTCCGGGGCGGCCTTGGCCGGTTTCTCTTCGGCCCCCAAAGGCTAGTAGAATTTGAAGTCTAGGATAAGGGTGTACGTTGTGACGAGAATCAAGGATTTCAGCATCGGGAAAAAGCTTGGCGGGACCTTTTGTCTTATTCTCTTGCTGACCGTCGCCATCGGGGTGGCGGGCTATGGGGGGATGGCCGCCATCCTGGCGCGGGTGCGCGTCGTGCAGGCGGTTTCGGAGATAGTTGACGATTTCGTCGAGGCACGGTTTGCAGAGCAGAGGTATACCGCAAAGCCGCAACCGGCAACCGCCACGGAGGTGAAAGAGGCCATCGCCAGGGTCATTGCCGACAGCCGCCTGCTGGCGGCCAATGAAGAAGGACTGGTCGATGCGGCACAACTCCGAAGTATCGATCGGGATGCCGGAAATTATGCCGCCGCCTTTGACGAATATATGGTTGCTGAGCAGAGCCGGGCAGAGGCTCTTCAGGTGATGAAGGAGAGCGCCAACGAGGCGCTGGCTGAATTGAGCGACATGCAATGGGTCCAGCAGGAAACCCTTTCGAAAAAGGTTGCCGATGGAGCCGATCCGGCTCAAATCAAACGCCAGATCCAAGTGAGCGATGCCGCTTCCCATATGATTCTTCATTTCACCAATGCCCGCAAATATGAAAAGGAATTTTTCCTTTCGGGGGATGAGGAATTTTACAACCGGGTACTGAAAACGGTGGATGTCGTCCGGGAAGTGGCAGAGGAGTTGAAGAGCGACTATGGGGACCTGGTGGACGTCGCTCTGCTCGACAGGACCATGATTGCTTTTGACGGCTATGCCGTCAACCTCGACGGGTACGTCCAACAGCTGAAACTTCAGGCCGGGCTTGCCGGCAAAATGGCGGAGGCGGCCCGGGCTGCCAGGGAAACCTGCGAATCGGTTAAGGCCCTGCAGATGGAGGACATGCTCGTCCAGATACGCCGGGCCACACTTGTCTTGGTCGTAGCCTCGGGTATTGCCATCGTGGTCAGCGCGCTTCTCGGGTTCGGCATCTACCGGGGAGTCGTCTATCCCATGCGTGCTGCCCAGAAGATGCTCGGTGAGCTCGTCCGCGGTCATCTCGGCAGCCGTATGCGGCTCGACCAGGCCGACGAGATCGGCGCCATGGCCGCCACCATGGATTATTTTGCCGATAATCTGCAGACCGAGGTCGTCAGTGCCATGCAGCAGTTGGCCGACGGAGATCTCTCCTTCCAGGTTAATCCAACCGATGAAGGGGATTTGTTGCGGGGGGCCCTCAAAAGGGTGGCCGAAGACCTCAACGAGATCATGTCGCAGATACTCTTGGGCGCCGACCAGATCGCCCAGAGTGCAAATCATGTGGCGGATGGCAGCCAGGCCCTTTCTCACGGCGCAACCGAGTCCGCTTCATCGCTCGAAGAGATATCCGCTTCGATGACCGAGATGGCGGCGCAGACCCGCCTCAATGCCGAAAATGCCCGCCAGGCCCAGCAGCTTGCAGAGGAAGGGCGTTCTGTGGCTGAAGAGGGCAACCGGCTCATGGGGCGGATGATGGAGGCGATGGGTGAAATCAGCCAGGCTGGGCAGAGTGTTTCCAAAATAATAAAGGTCATTGACGAAATAGCCTTCCAGACCAATCTGCTGGCGCTCAATGCCGCAGTGGAGGCCGCCAGAGCCGGTACGCACGGGAAGGGTTTTGCAGTGGTCGCCGAGGAGGTGCGGAATCTGGCAGCCCGCAGCGCCAAGGCGGCGCGTGAGACGGCTGAATTGATAGACGGGGCGGTGGCCAAGACAGTTGGAGGCGCGGATCTTGCCGAAAAGACGGCTTCTTCCCTTTCAGACATCGTCGGCCGGGTTTCTCTCGTAAGTAGGCTCGTTGCTGAAATTGCCACCGCATCAACAGACCAGGCCCAGGGTATTTCAGAGGTCACCCAGGGCCTCTGCCAGATCGATCAGGTCACCCAGCAGAATACGGCTCGAGCCGAGGAATCGGCTGCTGCCGCCGAGGAGCTTTCGGGGCAGGCGATGCAAATGCGGGATCTGCTGTCGCACTTTCGGCTGGCCGAAGGAGGAGTGCATGGAGGGGGAACTTTCGCTTCCAGCCATGCAGAAGTGGCCGCGGAGGACAAAGGGGAAGATTCTTCGGCCTGGGGGAAAGAGCCACCCCGAATCGTTCTTGGCGAGTGACGGGAATGTTTCTTCTCCTTTTCGGGAAGGCGCGGCGGCGGTGCCTCCTCGGTAACCTCAACTACAGTGGATGACGATGGGAATGAGTGAAAAAGCACATTTTGAAGACGATGTCTTCGAAGAGGATGCCCAGAAGGACAAGTACCTGACCTTCCGGCTGGCCAATGAAGATTACGGGGTCGAGATCCGCTATATCATCGAGATCATCGGCATCCAGAAAATAACCGAGGTGCCGGACATGCCCGATTTCATCAAGGGCGTGATCAACCTGCGGGGCAAGGTGATTCCGGTGATGGACGTGCGCAGCCGTTTCAAGCTGCCGGCCAGGCCCTACGATGAACGGACCTGCATCATCGTCGCCGACGTCGAGAGGATCTCCGTGGGGTTGGTGGTGGACAAGGTGAACGAGGTGGCCGATATCCCAGAGGCCAATATCGAACCGCCGCCCCGGGCGAGGACCGAGAAGGTCAACTATATAAAGGGAATGGGCAAGATCGGCAACGAGGTGAAGATCCTGCTCGACGTCAAGAAGATACTCTACGCCGAGGAACTCGAACGGCTGGCGGACATGGAGTGAGGAGCCGGTGAACGGTCAGTTGATGGAAATTTCCGATCAGGAATTTCAGCTCATGCGGGACCTGATCTACGACCGGTTCGGCATCAACCTCACCGACCAGAAACGATCGCTGCTGGTCGGTCGGTTGCAAAAACTCATCCGGGCCTCGGGGTTCACCGGCTTTCGTCAGTATTACGAGCACCTCATCAACGACAGCACCGAAAAGGCCCTGGGAGAGCTGGTGGACCGGGTTTCCACCAACCACACCTACTTCAACCGCGAAAAGGATCATTTCGACTATTTCATCAACACCGCCCTGCCGGCGCTGACCGCCCGCCTCGAAAGGGAAGGGCGCCGCGACCTGCGTATCTGGTGCGCCGGCTGTTCTTCCGGCGAGGAACCCTACATGCTGCTGATGCTCATGCGGGAATACTTCGGCACGGCTTACAGCCGCTGGGATGCCGGCATCCTGGCCACCGACATTTCCATGAAGGCGCTCAGCAAGGCCATGGCCGGCGTTTACGACGATGACCGGGTGCGCCTTGTGCCCGAGCCACTGCGCGCCAAATACTTCCGCTCCCTGGGCGGCGGCAGGTGGCAGGTGAGCGAGGAGTTGCGGCGGGAGGCGACCTTCCGCCGTTTCAATCTGATGAACGCCCGCTTTCCCTTCAAAAGACCGTTCCAGGTCATTTTTTGCCGGAACGTGATGATCTATTTCGACCAGCCGACCCGCGAGGCCCTGGTCTCCCGGTTCCACGACTGCACCGAGCCGGGCGGTTACCTGTTCATCGGCCACTCCGAGACCCTGGGCCGCCACCAGCAGCGCTACCGCTACCTGCTGCCGGCCGCCTACCAGAAGGATGGTGGCGCGTGAGCGGCCGCATCCGCGTCCTGGTGGTGGACGATTCCGCCCTGGTCCGCCAGATCTTGAGCCAGGGGCTGGCCTCGGATCCGGCCATCGAGGTGGTGGGCAGCGCCGCCGACGCCTACCAGGCGCGGGACCTGATCCTTCAGTTGCGGCCCGACGTGCTCACCCTGGACGTGGAGATGCCGCGGATGAACGGGGTCGAGTTCCTGCGCCGCCTCATGCCCCAGTACCCCGTGCCGGTGGTGATGGTGAGTTCCCTCACCCAGAGGGGGCAACAGGTCACCATCGACGCCCTGGCCGCCGGCGCCGTCGATTTCGTGCCCAAACCCTCCAGCAACATGGCGGTGGGGGTCCAGGCCATGCTCCTGGAACTGCGGGCCAAGGTGAAGATGGCGGCCACCGCCAATGTCGGTCACTGGCGGCGAACCAGTCCCCAGCAGTCTGCCGGGCGGCAGGTGGGCATCCCCAGGCAACCGGCCGGCGCCGAGCGCAAGCTGATCGCCATCGGCGCCTCCACCGGCGGCACCGAAGCGATCAAGGAGGTGCTCGAGAAATTTCCCGCCACCACCCCGCCGGTGGTCATCGTCCAGCACATGCCGGCCGGCTTTACCCGCATCTTTGCCGAGCGCCTCGACTCCCTCTGCGCCATGGAAGTGAAGGAGGCCGAAGACGGCGATCTGGTGGCCCCGGGGCGGGTGCTCATCGCGCCGGGCGGCCTGCACATGCGGGTGCGCCGGGTCGGAGGCCAGGTTCGGGTAAGTTGTGGTGCCGGCGACAAGGTGAGCGGCCATTGCCCGTCGGTGGACGTGCTCATGCATTCGGTGGCCGAGCAGCTCGGCCGCGATGCGGTGGGGGTGATGCTCACCGGCATGGGGGGCGACGGTGCCGAGGGCATGGTTGCCATGCGCCGGGCCGGGGCCAGGAATATTGCCCAGGACGAGGCCTCCTGCGTGGTGTTCGGCATGCCCAACGTCGCTTTCCAGAAAGGGGGCGCCGAAAAGCTGGTGCCCCTCGACCGCATTGCCGCCGAGGTCTTCCGTCTGCTGGAGGGCCAGCCATGAGCCAATTGATCCTGGGGGTCGGCGAACTGGGGGCCACCGGCACGGCCGGTGCCGCGGTGAAGACCTTTGCCCTGGGCTCCTGCGTGGCGGTGCTGCTGCTCGATCCGGCCACCCATGTGGTGGGCATGGCCCATGTGGCGCTGCCCGACAGTTCCATCAATCCAGCCAAGGTCAGGGAGCGGCCCGGCTATTTTGCCGACACCGCGATTCCTCTGCTTTTCCAGGAGATGGGCCACTGCGGTGCCCGGGTGGGACGCGGCACCCTGGTGAAAATTGCCGGCGGTGCCTCGGTGATGTGCAGAAACGACATCTTCAGCATCGGCGAGCGCAATATTGAGGCGGTGAAGAAGATTCTTGCTGCCAACAACCTGGCGGTCATCGCCGAGGACGTGGGCGGCACCATCAGCAGAACGGTGGCGGTTCATGTCGATACGGGCCGGGTGCAGTTGTCCTCCCCCGGCCGGCCGGACTGGTACATTTAGAGGAGAAGACCACGATGCACGGCACATTGAGCAGCGACATGCTTCGCGCCATCCGCGAGGCGCCCCTGCTTTCTCCCAGCGCCTCGCGGCTGTTGCAGGTGTCGACCCGTTCCGACTACGATCTCCAGGAGGTCGTCCGCATCGTCAAGAACGATTCGGTGCTCACCGCCCGGCTCTTGCGGGTGGTGAACAGCCCGTTCTACGGTCTGCGTGCCCAGGTGACCACGGTCGACCGGGCGATCATGCTGCTTGGCACCAGCATGGTGGTGGGGGTGGCCCTTTCCGATTCCGTCCAGGGCCTGCTCGGCAAGCCCCTGGACGGCTACGGCGGCGAGCGGGGCATGCTCATGCGCCATGAGCTCTTCTGCGCGCTCTGCTCGAAGTTCCTGGCCAAGGCCGGCGGCGGCCGGGTTGACCCGGAGCTTGCCTTCACCGGAGGACTTCTGCACGATATCGGCAAGGCCATTTTGTCCGATTTCATGAAGGGGCGGGTCCAGGAGGCAGTGGCCGAAGTCGACCGCCAGGAGGGAGGGGATTATCTTGCCGCCGAGCGGCGCCTGGTGGGCGCCGACCACACTGAGATCGGCCTCGAGCTGGCGAAGAACTGGGAGCTACCCGATGTCCTGCAGGCGGTGATCCGTCATCACCATGAGCCGGAGCAGGCCGAGGAAGAGCACCGGGCCATGGTCTATGCCGTGCATCTCGGTGATATTCTTGCAATGATGGAGGGCCACGGCACCGGCAGCGACGCCATGCAGTACCAGTTGCGGCCCGGCTACACCGCCTACCTCGATCTCTCCCAGGAGAAGATCGCCGAGATCGTCCTCACGGCCCACGAAGAATTTCAGAAGGCATCGGATTCATTCGAGAACAAATAAGGCTCGCGAGAGCGCACACCATTCCAAGGAGGAAACCATGGGTAAGGTTGTACTGATCGTCGATGATTCCAGCACCATGCGGAAAATCGTGGCCCGCTCCCTGCGGCAGGCCGGGCTCGAGTTCGACAAGATCCTCGAGGCCGGCGACGGCCAGGAGGCTCTCGGCGTGCTGGGGGCGGAAAAGGTCGATCTGGTGTTGAGCGACATCAATATGCCGAACATGGACGGTCTCGCCTTTCTCAAGGCCAAGGCCGAAGATCCAGGGATTGCCGCCATCCCGGTGGTGATGATCTCCACCGAGAGCGGTGCCGACATCATTGGCGAGGCAAAGGCAAACGGGGCGGTGGGGGCCATCAAGAAGCCCTTCACCCCGGACCAGGTCAATTCGACGATCAAACCGCTGCTTGGTTGATCACCCCGGGCCAGCCAGGCGGCAAAACCCGCCCCAAGGGTAACACCTGGACCTGGACGGTTGGCCGCTTGTGGCCGTGGCTTTTTCATCTCTGCTGAACGTGTCCCTTCCAGAATGTCGGCCCGCCTGGGAGCTTTGCCGGGGACCAATCGGAAGGTGCGTGGAGGCGAGGAGAGGATGTTCGCCTTCCTTACTTTGAGGAGAAAGTGATGGATCTGGTCAGGAGCATACAGGAGACCACGCTCGAGATCTTCGGCACCATGATCATGATGGAGGTGGTTGCCGAAGAGCCCTTGGGTGAGCCTTCCCTGCTCTATCGCAACTCGATTAGCGGCATGGTCGGCCTTGCCGGCACTGCCCGTGGGGGGCTGGCGGTGCATGTGCCGTGGGGCCTGGCCCGGGCGATCACCGGCAGTTTCCTGGGGATCGAGGTGGAGGAGATCAACGAGGACGTCCAGGACGCCATCGGCGAGCTTGCCAACATGCTGGCCGGTAATATCAAGTCCGCTCTTTCCGGTAATGGCAAGGATATCGAGCTTTCTCTGCCTTCCACCATCTCCGGGGAAGAGTATGGAATTCACTGCGGGGACGACTCGGAGATCACCGTGGTGCCGTTTACTTCGAACGGTCAGAGGTTTTATGTCGAGCTGCAGCTCGAGAGGGTATGAACCGGGTGTTGTGTGGCGGGGAACTCCAGGCGCTGCGGAGCGCTCAAGGATCATGGCCCCATGGGCCGGGCGGGGAGGGAAAGGGTGCTTTCGGGCGTTGACGAAATGATCTTGGCTGCGGTCACCGAGGTGTTCGATTCCATGGTGATGCTGCAGCTCCGGCCGGGCCAGGCGACCTCCTGCCGTTACGAGAAGATGCCTTCCGGTGTTTCCGGGCTCTTGGGTCTGGCCGGTGAAATGAAGGCGATTCTTGTCATCCACTGCCCGTCGCCGGTGGCCTGCCGGATTGCTTCATCGCTTCTCGGCGAGGAGGTGGAACACATCGATGCAGATGTCGAGGATGCGGTGGGAGAAATCGTCAATCTGGTGGCGGGCGGCATGAAAGACAGGCTGCTGGAGGCTGGCAAAAAGGTTTCCCTGGCGGTGCCCACCACCGTGCGGGGCCGCGGAGTTCTGGTGAGTGGCCTTTCCGGTGCCGTCTGCCTGCTGATGCCCTTTGATGTGGATGGGGGCGGGCGGTTCTGGGTCGAGTTCAAATACCGGCTTCCTTCACCGGCGGCGGAGGACCAGACCAGTGCTGAAGCGGCGAGGAAACAAGGGTAAATCACCGAGATCGTGGCAGGTGCCACCGACGGCGGTGGCGGTGTCAACCGAAACAGGAGTGTTTGCTTGAAACGGCAGAAACTGGTGGACTCCGTCCTTGAGGCGGTCCGCGAACGCATCGAAAACGAGGTCGGCGGCCTGATGGGCTGCAAGCTCGATCTGCTCAAGCCCGTTTTCCGGGCGTGCCAGAAGGATGATTGTTTCCCAGACCTTGCCAGGAAATCCGTTCTCGCTCGCCTGAGCATCAGCGGCGACCAGGAGGGGGAAGGGTATCTGGTGTTTTCGCTCAAAGATGCCATCCGCCTCGGTGGTACCTTGATCATGCTGCCGGACGCGGAGCTCGAGGAGCGGTTGCTCAAGGAGGAATTCTCCGAGGAAGAACAGGACGCCTTTGGCGAGATCGCCAATATCATCGCCGGCTCCTGCGTGGCGGTGTTCGAAGAGACCTTTCCCGAAAAGCTGCACTTCGTGCGCAAAGAGCTCGAGGTCGTGGTTCCGTCCAAGATCGACATGGACTCCGACCTGCCCTTTCCGCCGGGCTGGTATTATGTTTCCTCCGCCGACCTGCGGCTCGAGGGGCAGGGCAGCGATAGTTGCCAGATCATCCTGCCCTGCGGGATTCTCGGCATCGAGCCGCCGGCGGAGTCGGCCGAACAGGGGGCGGCAGGTAAACGGGGAGCCGAGGCGACCGGGGCGCAACCTTCAACAAAAGGACCCGGAGGGGAGGCGGCTGGCTGGGGCAGCGGGGCGCCGGCCGGCCCGGAAGGGGAAAGGGCAGCGGCTGGGGCGGCGGGTACGGGCCGGCCCGAATCCTATCTGGCCGAAGGCGAGGGAGCAGGCCGGGAGGTCGCCGAAGGCGAGATCGCCGGCGCGCGGCCCGCCGTCCGTTCGGGGCCGCCGACGGTGCTGGTAGTGGCCGACGACCCGGACCTGGGCGGCGAATTCGTCGCTCTCCTGGAAGAGCAGGGCTTCACCGTCCAGCAACTGGGGTTCAAGGACAACATCAAGGAAACGCTGGCGAGCCGCAACATCATCGGCGGCTTCATCGTCATGGGCGAGGTGAACGACCAGGGGATCGCCGCCATCATCAAGGTGAAATCGGCCTGCGGCGGCGCCGGACCGCTGCCCCTGGTGGCGGCGGGGCCGGCCTGGACCAAACGCAGCGTGCTGCAGGCGGTGAAATACGGAGTGCGCGACATCGTCCTCACGCCGGCCAACGACGAGGAGATCCGGGAGAAGATCATGGTGCATCTCAAGGAGCATCTGCCGCCGGCGGCATGATCTCGTCGAGATCGATCTCCTTCTTCTTGATCTTTTCGATGAGGGTGGTGCGCTTGAGGTTCAGCATCCGGGCGGCTTCCTTCTTGTTGCCGCCGGTCATGGCCAGGGCGCGGACGATGAGCCGGCTCTCGAACTCGTTGATCAGCACGTTGAAGTCCACTTCGCCCTGCTGCCAGGCGGTCTCGGGAACCGCCATTTCCGGGTTCCGGGAGGCGGCGGCCTTGGCCTCCGTCTCCCCGCTTTCCTCTTCCCTGTAATGGGCCCGGTACTTGACGGGCAGATCGTCGAGGCCGACGTCGCGGCCGGCGTGCAGGATGGTCATATGCTGCACGAGGTTTTCCAGTTCCCGCACGTTGCCCCTCCAGGGGCAGCCCAGCAGAGCGGCCATGGCCTCCCGGCGGAAGCCCTTGAGGGGCTTTTTGCGGCCGCGGTTGAAGATCTGGACGAACTTGTCGATGAGCAGCGGGATGTCGTCGGTGCGCTCGCGCAGCGGCGGGATGGTGAGGGGGATGACGCTCAACCGGTAGTAGAGGTCTTCGCGAAAAGCGCCTTCCGCCACCAGTTGCTCGAGGTCGCGGTGGGTGGCGGCGATCACCCGGACGTTTACCGGGATCGGCTTCAACCCCCCCACCGGCTCGAACTCTTTTTCCTGGAGGACCCGCAACAGCTTGGCCTGCAGGATAGGTTTCATGTCGCCGATCTCGTCGAGGAACAGGGTGCCGCCGTCGGCGTATTGGATGCGGCCCATCTTGGATTGGGTGGCGCCGGTGAAGGCCCCCTTCACGTAGCCGAAAAGCTCGCTTTCCAGCAGCTCGTCGGGGATCGCCGCGCAGTTGACCGGCACCAGGCTGTGCTCCCGGCGGGGGCTCAGGGCATGGATCACCTGGGCGACCAGTTCCTTGCCGGTGCCGCTTTCGCCCTGGATGAGCACCGTGCTGAGATCGTCCTCCGCCACCTTTTCGATGAAGTCGAAGAGGTTCTGCATGGGGTGCGAGCGGCCGATGATGCCGTGGAACCCTTCGTGCTTGCGGACCCGGGTGGCCCGCTGCCGGCAGCCCTGGTCCTGCAGGTCGAAGAACTGCAGGCCGCGGCTGGCGACGATCACCGCTTCCTGCGGGTCGTAGGGCTTGTTGATGTACATGTAGGCGCCGCGCTCCAGGGATTCGGTGACCGCCCCCCGGTCGCCGGCCGGCACCGCCGTGAGGATGACGGTCTGGGGGTGGAGTTCGCGGGTCTGCTGCAGAAGTTCGAGGCCGGCGCCTGCCGGCGAAAAGAGACTGGTGAGCAGCAGACTGAAACCGTTTTGGCCCTGGAGGTCCAAAGCTTCCTGGCTCGAGGACGCCTCCACCACCACGCAGCCGATCTCCTTGCGCAGAGAGGCGGCCAGCCGGGCGCGTTGCCGGGCGTCGTCGTCCACCAGGAGGATGCTGCGCAGGGAGGCGGGTTTTGTCTCGTTGGCTTGTTTCAAATCGAGCGTCCAGGCTGGATGGCATTTGGTTTCGGCTGCGCCTGTGTGGCGGCGGCACGGCGGTGGGCTCGCACAGCCTGCAGGTAAGTCGATAACTCTTCAATATCGTTCTGCAACGATAGTCCCCGGCAACAAGATGTGCAAGCCTAATCTCGGTTCCGGCGGGAGAAGGTCAAGAATTTGGCATCATGGCCGCGTCCCACCGCGGCAACCCGGCGCGCCCCGGGCCGCATTTGCTTGACGAAGGGCCTCTCTTTTAGTACCCTCGCCGAACGGGAGTCACCCCAAAAAGTGGAAACCTGAGAGATATCGCCGGGGAGGCCAGGAATGAGTCCCGTGAAACAATTCAGCAGGAAGCCGGCGGTGAAGCCGGCTCGTTTCCTTATGTTGCGTAGCGTTGAACAATTGGGGGGGCACGGCCTCTATTATCTGCAGGATCTCGGCCGCATGGGGCTCTACCTGCTGGCCACCCTGCGGGGCC
>JBFHWX010000020.1:0-28986 GCA_041599275.1 Desulfobulbales bacterium
CGTAGGCATACTGGGCAGAATCCACCGTGGCGCTGGCATCGGTGGTGCCGCTGGCCACCGCGGCGGCTTTGATGGAGGCGGTAATCTGGCCGCTGTTGGTGAGGGACGCACCGGCCTCGATGTTCCACATCTCGATGCCGTAAACAGAGGAGGCGTATTCGATGTTGGCGTCGGCCTCGCCGGCGCTGGCGTTGGCGGTGGCGGTGACGTCGATGGAGCCGCTGATGGTGCCGGAGTTGTCGAGAGAACCGTAGAGGTAGTTCATGTCGATGCCGTAGGCGTACTCGGCATACTCGACGGAGGCAAAGGCATCGGTGGTGGCGGTGGCGCTGGCGTCGGCGAAAATGGTGCCGCTGATCACCCCGGTGTTGGTGAGGCTGCCGCCGGCGGCAATGTCGTCCATGTCGTAGATGCCGTAGGCCGAGTAGGGCTCGTAGATGGTGGCGTTGGCCCAGCCGTTGGTGGCGACGGCGGTGGCCCGGGCGTCGATGGAGGCGCTGATGGTGCCGGAGTTGTTCAGGCTGCCGGCCAGTTCGTCCATTTCGATGGCGTAGGCATAGCTGAAATCACTGACGTAGGCCGTGGCGCCGGTGGTGCCGTTGGCCACCGCATTGCCGGTGAGCGAGGCGCTGATCAGGCCGGAGTTGTCGAGGGAACCACCGGCCTCGATGTCGTTCATGTAGATGCCGTTCACCGAATAGGCCGAAACCTCGGCGTAGGCGTATTCGCCGGTGGCGGTGGCGGAAAGATCGATGCTGCCGCTGATGGTGCCGGAGTTGGTCATGGCGCCGCCCAGGTCATCCATCTCGATGCCGTAGACATCCCAGCCGGAGGCATAGGCGGTGGCAGAGTCACCGGCGGTGGCGCTGGCGGTGGCATCGATGGAGGCACTGATGGTGCCGGAGTTGTCGAAGCTGGCGCCGGCATCGACGTCATACATATAGATACCGTAAACGTCGGAACCGGAGGCGAAGGCGTAGGCATCGCCGGTTGGGTCAGTGGCGGTGGCGGTGGCGGTCATCGTCTGGCTGGCGCTGATCACCCCGGAGTTGGTGAAGTCGCCGTAGACGTAGTCCATCTCGATGCCGTAGGCCGTGTCGCCGTAAGCGTAGGCGTCGGCGTCAGTGGTACCGCTGGCAACGGCGGAAGCGGTGATGGCGGCGCGGATGGTGCCGGAGTTGGTGAGCGAGCCGCCGGCCTCGATGTCGTCAAGGATGAGGCCGTAGGCCTCGGTGCCGCTGGCGGTGGCGTAGGCGTCGTTGGCGGTGGCGGTGCCGGTGAGGTTGATGTCGGCGCTGATCAGGCCGGAGTTGGTCATGGTGCCGGCCAGATCATCCATGTCCATGCCGTAGAAATAGGAGCCTTCGGCATAGGCATAGGCGCTGGTGCCGCCGGTGGCGGTGGCGACGCCGGTCAGTGTGGCAGTGATTGTGCCGGAGTTGTCGAAGGAGGCACCGGCCTCGATGTCGTACATATAAAGGCCGGAGGCAGACTCGCCGGTGAGCGAGGCATAGGCGTAGTCACCGCCGGTGGCGGTGGCGCTGAGGTCCATCTCGGCGCTGATCAGGCCGGAGTTGGTCATGGTGCCGGCCAGATCTTCCATCATGATGCCGTAGGCATACCAGCCGTAAGCAGAGGCGGTGGCCGAATCGGTGGCGTCGGCAGTGGCGGTGGCGGTGATGGAACCGGAGATGGTGCCGGAGTTGTCGAGGGAGGCGCCGGCCTCCACATCGTACATGTAGATGCCGTAGGCGTCGGAGCCGGAGGCGTAGGCGTAGGCATCGCCTGCGGTGGCGGTGGCGGTAGCGGTCACCGTTTCGCTGGCACTGATCAGGCCGGAGTTGGTCATGGTGCCGCCCAGATTGGCCATGTCGATGCCGTAGGCGGTGTCGGCGTAAGCATTAGCGTTGGCGCCGGTGACGGTGCCGGTGGCGGTGGCGTCGGCGCTGAGGCTGGCGGAAATGGTGCCGGCATTGGTGAGGCTGGCGCCGGCCGCCACATCGGGCCCGGAGATCGCCGTGGCGTAGGAGGCGGAGGCGGTGGCGTTGGCGAGAGCGCCGCTGGCAGTGTCGGAGTCGGAGACCGAAGCGGCGATGGTGGCGCCCGCCTGGTTGGCGATGGAGGTGCCGGTGGCCAGGGTGTTGACGTTAATGGCAATGCCGCCGTCGGTGTCGATGATGCCGCTATTGTCAATGGAAACACCGGTGCCTGCGGCGTCGACCTGAACGGCGTCGGTGCCGCTGGTGGCATGGATCTCGCCGGAACTGGTAACGGTGAGGGAGTCGGTGCCGGTCAGGGTGTAGAGCACCGCGTTGTCAGTGGTGGCGGCGTTCACCGTGTAGTCTGCGGCGAGTACGCCCGGTGCGTAGGCGGCGGGCAGCGCCATGGCCATGGCGGCGCCGATGACGACCTTTTTCCAGTGTGATGAATAGCGTTTTTTCATGCGTTACAGCCTCCTTTCTCTAGTTTGGTGAAGATCCGAGATGAAACCGAGTCCCCTGATTGTTCGGTCTGCGGTACGGCGAGCGCACCGGTGTCCTCAATATGAATACCAGTTCAATAACTCCATTTCCATGGCAGAGTCAAGCTATTCTTTTGTTTGGGGGACAGGATAAAACGGCAAATAATTCAACCTTGACGAACCGTTGGCCATCAGGTAGCCTCAGCGGGTGTTGCTTTGCCCGTTTGCCTGCCGATTCCCGTAGTTTTCCTGCCCTTAGGAGCGGGAAGAGACGTTTCGCGGCTCACCGCGGGCAACTTTTGCCGGGCCATGCCGGCTTTGTCCCTCCTCGCAAACAATATATGTAATACGTAGGTGGCCATGACCAGAAAAAATCCCGTTTCCCGTCCCCATGGAGCCGGCGCCGCCGGCCCGGCCGGCGGCAGGCTCTCCATCGACCAGGCCCTGCAACTCGCCACCCGGCACCAGAACGAAGGCCGCCTGGCAGAAGCCGAGCGCCTCATCCGCCAGGTGTTGAAGATCCAGTCCTCCAATCCCTTCGCTTTGCACCTGCTGGGGGTCATCGCTCACCAGAGTGGCAAGACCGAGGACGCGGTGCGGCTCATCGCTCAGGCCATCCACAATCTGCCCACCGTGGCCCAGTTTCATTCCAACCTGGGCGAGATGTGCCGCATCCTCAAGCGTCTCGACGAGGCCGTGGCCCACGGCGAAAAGGCCGTGGCCCTCGACCCGAATTCGGCCACCGCCCACAGCAACCTGGGTGTTGCCCTCTACGACCGCAAGGACCTCGACCGGGCCGAGGGCTGCCAGCGCCGGGCCCTGGAGCTCAAGCCCAATCTGGCTCCGGCCCTCAACAACCTGGGCTCCATCCACCGCGACCGAAAGGACCGGGAGACCGCCATCGAGCTTTACCGCAAGGCCCTGGCCGCCGACCCCAATTACCTGGAGTCGATGAACAACCTGGGTGCCGTGCTCACCGAGAGCGAGCAGCCCGAAGAGTCGGTCAAGGTCCTGCTGCAGGCACTGCGCCTGAACCCGAAATACGCCGAGGCCCATTGCAACATCGGCACCGCCTTCCTGGTCCTCGAACAGTTCGACAAGGCGGCCGCCGCCTTCCAGAACGCCCTGAAGCTCAAGCCCGACTACCCCGAGGCCTTTGTCGGCCTGGCCCGCATCCAGCAGGAAAACAAACGCCTTTCCGAGGCCGAGAACCTGGCGCTCCGGGCCCTGGCCCTGGCCCCGGACAAGGCCGAAGTTCATTCCATGCTGGGCGGTATCTATTCCGAGGCCGGCTACCCGGACAAGGCGGAAGAATATTATGACAAGGCCCTTGAGATGAAGCCCGATCTCCTGAGCGCCCACCTGGGCCGCGGCCATCTGCTCATGGAGCAGGGCAAGCTCGACGAGGCCGAGGCCTGTTTCCGGCACGGGCTTTCGCTGGACGCAACCAACCTGGGCTCGCGCCTGGCCCTCGCCCAGGTGAAGAAGGTCAAGAAGGACGACGAGAACATGGCGGCGCTGGTCGAAGAGGCCAAGAACCTCGACACCATGCGGGAGACCAAGGCCCTGCCCCTGCATTTCGCGCTCGGCAAGTGCTACGACGACACCGGCAACCCGGATCTGGCCATCACCCACTTCATCGAGGGCTGCCGCCTCAAGCGCAAGCGCACCCAGTACGACCCGGCGGACAACGATGCCATCTGCCAAAACATCTGCTCCTTCTTCACGCCGGAAAAGATCGAAGAGCTGCGCGGTGGCGGCTGCCCCTCGGACCTGCCCATCTTCGTGCTCGGCATGCCGCGAAGCGGCACCACCCTTACCGAGCAGATCATCGCCAGCCACCCTTTGGTGTTCGGCGCCGGCGAACTGCCCGATCTGCTGGCGTTGGCCGCCAGGCCCCGGGAAGGAGTCGATGGTTACCCCCAGTCGCTTGTCGGTTTCCGCCGCGAGGACATGTCGGGCTTGGGCGAGCGCTACGTGGCCGGCCTCCGGGCCAGAAACGCCGAGGCGGCCCGGATCACCGACAAGATGCCGGCCAACTTTAACTGCCTGGGCCTCATCCACCTGATGCTCCCCAACGCCAAGATCGTCCACGTCAAGCGCAACCCGGTGGACACCTGCCTCTCGGGCTTCACCAAGCTCTTCAACAAGAGCCAGCACCACTCCTACGACCTTGCCGAGATCGGCCGCTATTACAAGAACTACGCCACCATCATGGAGCATTGGAGAAAAGTGCTGCCCGCCGGCTCCTTCTATGAAGTGCAGTACGAAGACCTGGTTGCCGACAACGAGAACCAGGCCCGGGCGCTCCTCGACTACTGCGGTCTGGAGTGGAACGATGCCTGCCTCGACTTCCACAAGACCGAGCGCAATATCCGCACCGCCAGCGTCACCCAGGTGCGGCAGCCCATCTACACCTCCTCCGTCGACCGCTGGCGCAAGTACGAAGCCCACCTGGGGCCGCTGCTCGACGCCCTGGGCGACCTGGTGCCGGGGAAAAACGAGGGCTGAGTGTGAGTACTGAGGGCTGAGGGCTGAGTACTGAGGGCTGAGGGCTGAGTGCTGAGTGCTGAGGGCTGAGTGGTTAAGGAGTGAGAGGTGAGATGGGAGACGTGGGGGTGTCAGCCTGCCAGCCGGTCAGCCCCGCCGCCGTGCTGGCGGAAGGGCTCGGTGAGCTGCCGGGCTTCTGAGAAAAGCGTGAAGAGTAAGTAAGGAATAGAGGCAACTGCATTGGAAAGTTATTATGTTTTACGCAGTTTCTCCTGACTCCTCACTCTTCACTCTTCACTCCTCACTGGCAGTTCCTCTTTGCCTTTTGAACGATGTGGTGAGGTCCTATGTTTTCCGCCTTCTGTCCCAGTCCTCAGTCCTCAAACCTCAGTCCTGACTCTTTTTCCATCCGGCCGGCCCGTCAGGGCGACATGCCGGCCATGCTGGCGGTGCTGGAAACCGTCAACATGCACCATATCCCGTCGCCGGAGATGCCGGAACTCGACTGGCGCTGTTGCTTCGTGGCCGAGCTTGACGGCCTGGTGGTGGGCATGAGCGGCTACAAGATCCTCTCGGCCAGTGAGGGCAAGACCACGCTGCTTGCGGTACTGCCCGAATACCGGCGCTACGGGCTCGGCATGAAGCTGCAGATCGAGCGCATGCGGGCGCTGCTCGACCGCGGCGTGCGTTTGCTTACCACCAACGCTGACCGGCCCGAGACCATCGCCTGGTACAAGAAGCATTTCGGTTACCAGGAGATCGGCTCGCTTGCCAAGGAGCACGAGTTCGGTCTGCCCGAGGTGGACCACTGGACCACCCTGCGCACCGATCTCGAGGCCTGGGAGCGGCAGCAGCAAGGTGGGTGAGATTATGCCTTCGACCGATTGGGAGGCCACCCTGCCGCCGGTGCCCGGCATCTACCAGCCCCTCATCATCAACGCCTGCCTCACCGGCACCGTGCATTTCAAGGGCGACAACCCCAGTTTGCCGGTTACCTCCACAGAGATCATCGACGACGCCCTGGCCGTTGCCGCCGCCGGCGCCGCCATCCTCCACCTCCATGTCCGCGACGATGCCGGCCAGCCCGCCTGGCGGCCGGAAGGCTACCTGCCGGTCATCGAGGCCATCCGCCGAGATTTTCCGGAGATTGTCATCTGCGTCACCACCAGCGGCAGGCTGTTCGGTGACATCGAGCAGCGGGCCGCGGTGCTGGAACTCGACGGCCGGGCCAAGCCGGACATGGCCTCCCTCACTCTGGGTTCTTTCAACTTTCCGGCCGTGGCCTCGGTGAACGAACCCGAGATCGTCCAGGAACTGGCCCGCCGCATGCTGGCAAAAAAAATCCTGCCGGAGCTCGAGATCTTCGAGCCGGGCATGCTGAACTATGCCCTTTATCTGAGCCGCAAGAAAATCCTGCCGAAATCCTGTTACCTGAACTTTATCCTGGGCTCGCTGGGCACTTCCTCGGCCAGGGTGCTCGACCTGGCCAACCTGGCCCGCGACGTGCCCCCGGACTGGACCTGGGCCGCCGCCGGCATCGGCCGCTACCAGTTGCCGGTGAACATGGCGGCCCTGGTGATGGGCGGCCACGTCCGGGTGGGGCTCGAAGACAACGTCTTCTACGATTACCGGTCCCGGAGCCTGGCCACCAACCTCATGCTCGTTGAGCGTGTGGTCCGCCTGGCCGGTGAGTTGGGGCGGGAGATCGCCACCCCCGGGCAGGTCAGGAAAAAGCTGGGCCTGGCCCCGGCCGGAACAGTTTTGTAGCTTTCCTCAGTCCTCAGTCCTCAGTCCTCAGTCCTCAGTCCCCAGTCCCCAGTCCTCGCTTTTACAAAACCGGCGCAGGCCGGCTCGACGGCCAGCAGGCCAGGCCATCTTTCCCGCCAGCCACTCAGGTGTTCCGCTCCTGCCACTGTTGTTTGCTGCAGGCAGGAACGGTCCGGAAAAGACGCGGCGTAGGCGTCGAACACCGCCGCCGGCACGGTGCGGTCGTCGGCACCGAAAAAGTGCTGCTGGGGGAGGCCTGCGAGTTGGTGGGCATACTCCACGGGATTGAGCGAGCCGGAGAGCTGCGACACCCGGTGGTAACGGTTCAACCACTGGTGGTTGAGGTTTGCCGCCACGGTGCGGACGGAACGGAGGTCGTGGCGGCGGGCGGCGAGCAGCAGGGCGATGGCGCCGCCGCCGGAATGGCCCACCAGCTCGAGCTGCCGGTAACCGCCGGTTGCCTTGAGCTGGTCGAGGGCCTGGTTCATGCTCGCCACCACTTCCTCGGAATAGCGATGACTCGACCAGTAACGGGAAGCGCAGTCAGGATTTTTTGCGAATTGGCAGGGCCTGGCAAGGTAGGCCTTGTCCCCACCGGGATCGGCGGCGAGCAGGTCGAGGGCCACCGAAGCGGTCGGCGTCGGGTCCGGGGAGAGGCGGAGACGGCTCGACCAGGCCCTGCCGTCGCCTTCGATATAGACCCGCAGGATTTCTCCTTTGCCAGTTGCCGGGGCAAGAGCCACAAGGTCGAAGGAACCGGCGGCCAGGGTCCGTATCTCCAGGCCCTGGCCGCTAGCCACCATCCGCAGGTCGGAGTGGGCAAGCTGCGGCGTCCGGCCGGCGCAGCTGCTGCAGGCGAGAAGCAGCAGGAGAAGAAAAAAGAGTCTTCGGCTCAATGTCGAGCTTGGGGAAGACGGTCGGACCAGTCCGACAGGTCCGACCTGTCCGACCCAACATCTTGCCTTGCCTTTGCTTTTCATGCCGACGGGCCGGGCCGGAAGCCGGTGGCCGCGGCTCTCTCGGCGAATGCCCGCAGCCCCCGGTCGATCTCCGCCGGCCGGTGGATTTCCAGGGTGACCGTGGGGGAAAGGTTGCTCGCCGTGAGGAAGCGAAGAAGCCCGTCGAAATCGAAACGGCCGTCACCCATCACCAGGTGGGCATCCCGGTCGCCGAGGTTGTCGTGCAGGTGCAGGTGGCCGAGCCAGGGGGCAAGGGCCGGCAGCCAGTGCTGCCAGTCCGTCTTGGCAAAGGAGAGCAGGTGGCCGGTGTCGAGACAGAAGCGGGCGAGCGGCGAGTCGAGGGCGGTGAGCACCTGGTGGTGCACCTCGGGCGAGGTCTCGTAGGTGTTCTCCAGCATCAGCGGCACAGAGCATTCTTGGCAGAAGCCGAGAAGCTCCCGCCATGTTGCCAGGGAATGCTCGAGCCAGGGCCCGAATTTGTAGCCGTGCTTGTTGCTTTCGAAGCCCAGGTGGCAGACGATGGCGGCGGGCCTGAAGATGGCGAGCAACCCGAAGGCGAGACGCAGCTTGGCGCGGCTCGCTTCCCGGATATGGGGATCGAGCCCGCCGGGGGCGAGGTCGAAGAAGGGGGCGTGCAGGGTGCAGGCCCGGCCGGCCTGGCGGAGCCGGTCGGCGAGCCGTTTGTGGTCGTCGAGAGAACGCTGGTAGAGCACCTCGCCCTCGAGGCTGATCTCGGGCTGCAGGCCGCGGGCGAGAAAGTCGTTACTCTTCGCTTCCAGCAGAGTGTAGGGGATGTGCACGAAACAGGAGCTCGCCGGGGATACAGAAGATGTCATGACGCGGGTCTGGGGGTTAGATGCTTTTGCGGGTGAAGGGCATGAGCAGCAAATGGAGGAAACCGAGTTTTTCGAAATCCCGGTGGCTGCCGATGCCGATGACGATTTTCTGCTGGTCGGTGCCGGTGGTCAGCGTTCCCAGGAAGCGGTCCCAGAGGGAGAAAATGACACCGTAGTTGGAGTCCCGTTCCCTGATCTTCACCGAGTGGTGGATGCGGTGCATGGAGGGCGGCACGAAGAAAAGTTGCCAGATTTTCTCGAAGGAGGCCGGGATGCGGATGGAGCTGTGGTGAAACTGCAGGCAGCCGTTGGCCAGGATCTCGAAGAGCAGGTAGGCGGCCACCGGGATGCCGAAGGTGTAAATCACCGCCAGCCGCAGCAGGCCGGAAAGAAGCAACTCGCCGAGATGAAAGCGGCTGCCGGTGGAAACGTCCAAGAACATGTCCGAGTGATGCACCCGGTGAAAGCGCCAGAAGAGCGGCACCTCGTGATTGAGCAGGTGCCAGACGTAGATCACGAAATCGAGGATGACGATGCCCGCCAGAATCTTCAACGGCTCCGCGAGCTGCAGGTGATTGAGCAGACCGCTGCGGTTGGTTTCGGCCTGCAGAAGCAGGCCGCTGATCGTCGAGAAATAAAGAAAATGGTAGAGCGAGCCGTTCAGCACCGTGAGCGGCAGGTTGGCGAGCCAGCGGCGGGTTTTCGAAACCGTGGAGGGCCGGTAGGAAAAACGCAGTTCGAGAAAAAGAAAGAGAAGCAGGCCGGACCAGTAGAGCAGGGGTTTGAGCTGTTCAAGGGGCATCGGCGCGGCTCCTCGCAGTGGCAATGCCGGAAACGGGCAGGGGCGGAAGTGTGATGAGGCGATAGTATGGTCGAGCCGCCGCAAGTTTGCAATGGCTAAAAACAACCGGCAACCGGGCGCGGGAAGAGGAAAGTCAGGGAAGGGGGCGTTCCGGGACGGCCCAAGGGGAGGCAGTTTGGGAGACTGTCTCGAAGAAGGGGGCGGAGGAGCGGCCGCTTGGGCAAGCGGGGCCGTCCCGGAACAGAGTCATTGGGAGACTTGACTCTCTGTTTAGCACAGGCAGCGGTGGGAGGGAATGCGGCAGATTGTCGCATCGGCCTGCAGGAAAAGTGAAAACCGGGTATAGGTTTTGGGGAGAGACGAGAGACGAGAGACGAGAGACGTGAGACGAGAGACGTGAGACGTGAGACGTGAGATGAGAGACGTGATGCTTGAATGGTTCAAGCCGTTCCAACGGCTCAAACGGTTCTAACAGTTCCAACGGTTCAAACGGTTACACAGATGCCATCGATTCCCATGGGTGAAAGGCAGATCAACCCGGCCGCCGGCCGCCAGGGCGCCATTGCCATGCCCTGGTTTCTTCTGTTGCGCTGGGCCTCGGTGGCCTGCCAGGTGATCCTCATCGTTGCCGTGCGGGTGCTGCTGGGCATCGAGGCGCCTCTGGCCATCGTCGGCGTCGTCATCGGTTTCGCCGGGCTCAGCAATCTGCTGTTCCATTACCTGCAGGCCAGCAGGAGGGGCGTGCCCGAAGGGCTGCTGGCGCCGGTGATGTTTCTCGACGTGATTTTGCTCACCGTGCTGCTCTATTATTCCGGCGGCCCCATGAACCCGTTCACCTTTCTCTATCTGGTTCACGTGGTGCTGGGCGCCGTGCTGATGCAGCCGGCCCGGGCCTGGGCATTGTCGCTGTTTACGGTGCTGTGCTACGCTTCTTTCTTTTTTCTGCCGGGCTGGGAGGGACACGCCGGCCATGATGGCCACGACCTGGCCGCCCAGACCGTGGAGAGCGGCCTGATCGCGCCTTCCGCCGGTGCCACCTGCGAGACCGACCTCGAGGCGCATCTCGAAGGCATGTGGCTTGCCTTTTCGGTCACGGTCTGCTGCATCGTCTTTTTCGTCGGCCGCATCCAGGGGGACCTTGCCCGCCACCAGCAGACCATCGTCCGCTTGCAGGAGGAGCGGGGCCGCACCGAGAAACTGGCGGCGCTGGCCACCCTGGCCGGCGGCGCCGCCCATGAACTGTCGACGCCGCTTGCCACCATTGCGGTGGCCGCCGGCGAAATGATCCATGTGCTCGGCGCCACCGGTGCCGCGACCGAGCTCCAGGAAGACGCTCAACTGATCCGCAGCCAGGTGGAGCGCTGCAAGGAGATACTCTTTCAGATGTCGGCGGACGCCGGCGAGCACCTGGGCGAAAACCGCAGAAACGTATGGCTCGACGACCTGCTGGCGGCGGTGTTGGCGGATTTTTCCGAAGAGCGCCGGCGGCGGGTGATCTGCCGGAATGAAGCGGGAGAGCTTCGCCTTTCCCTGCCCCTTCGCACCCTGACCCGCTCCCTCAGGGGGCTGGTGAAAAACGGGCTCGACGCTGCGGAGCCCGATGGTTCCGTGCTGTTGACCTGCCGGCGGCAGGTCGATGCGCTGCTCTTCGAAGTGACCGACCGGGGGGCCGGCATGGACAGGGAGACCCTGGCCAAGGCCTGCGAACCTTTTTTTACCACCAAGGAGCCCGGCCGCGGCATGGGGCTTGGACTCTATCTGGCCAAGACGCTGGCCGAAGGGTTGGGCGGCGGCCTCGAGCTGCGCTCCACCCAAGGGGGCGGCACCACGGCTTCCTTTCGTCTGGCTCTCGATGGCCAGACCCTGGCGGCGGGGGGAGAACAAGGAGAAGGAAAATGAAGAAGATACTTCTGGTGGACGACGAGGATTTCTTTCGGGACCGGCTGGCCAGGGCCCTGGAGCGGCGAGGGTATGTGGTGCTGGCGGCGGCGGACTTCGAGTCCGCCATGGTGATCGTCGAGGGCGAGGAGGTGGAGATGGCGGTGTTCGACCTCAAAATGCCTGGCCGCTCCGGTCTCGAACTGGTGCAGGAAGCGCGGCGGGTGCGGCCGGATTTGCGGATCGTGGTGCTCACCGGCTACGGCTCCATCGCCACCGCCACCGAGGCCATCCGCCTCGGAGCCTTGTCCTATCTGCCAAAACCCGCCGACGTCGACGAGATATTGAACGCCTTTGCCCGGGACCCCGACGCCACCATGCCCATCGAGCAGGAGGAGTTCGCGCCGCCATCTCTGGCCCGGGTTGAGTGGGAGCATATCCAGCGGGTACTCGCCGATTGCGACGGCAATATCTCCGAGGCGGCCAAACGCCTCAAGATCCACCGCCGCACCCTGCAGCGCAAGCTCTACAAGTACGCGCCCAAATAGCCCCTGGGGCTGCCGGCTATTCTTCTTCCTGCTTGGCCTGGTCCCAGCCGTCCCGAAACCCCTTGCGGTAAGTCTTGAGCAGCAGCGGGTTGTCGGTCTGCGGCTGGTCGAATTCGGTGCTGTCGCGTCCGGCCTGGACTTTACCATCGTCAACCCCTTGCTGGTACCAGGAGTCGATGTCGGCCTGCTCGGTCCGGGTTCCATAGAAAATGGAGCCGGCGCAGTTTCGCATCAGCATGAAGCCGATGACCAGGATGAGCACCAGGGTGATGCGGCCGCCGATCCGGGTGTGGAGGGGGAGTTTTCTGATCGCTGCCATTGCTCTCCGAGTGTTGCCGGGCATTGATGGGAAGGCACGGTCTCAAACCGTATTATGAGCTAAGGGAGGGCTATTATACGCAGGCGGTTCCCGAAAGGGAAGGGGGAAGGAGGAACTTTTTGGCTGGGGGTCACTCCGCCGCATCCTCCGGCTGTTCGCGATGCACCGGCAGGGTGACGGTGAGCTCGGTGAACTCGCCTTCGTTGCTGGTGATGACGAGCTTGCCGTTATGGTCGGCGATGATGCCGTGGCTGATGGTGAGGCCGAGTCCGGTGCCGCGGCCCACCGGCTTGGTGGAGAAGAAGGGGTTGAGCACCTGGTCGACCACTCCGTCGGGGATGCCGGTGCCGTTGTCCCGGAACCGTACCTCGATGGCCGGGGCGCCATCGAGCTCGGCCGGGCCGGCGGCGATTTTGAATATCTTGTCGTCGCCTGGCTCGGTGAATTTGGCGTTCAGGGCGTAGCGCGCGTTGTTGATGATGTTGAGAAATACCTGCTGGATCTGCTGGAAATGGCCGTGCACCAGGGGCAGATCGTCGGGGAAGGAGATGTCGAGCGCGATGACGTCCTTGTGAAGCTGGGTCTCGGTAAGCGCCAGGGACTCGAGGAGCACTTCCCGCAGATTGACCGGCGCCTTGGCCTTGTCGCCTTCCCGGGCAAAGGAGAGCAGGCTGCGGACGATGGAGGCCACCCGGTCGCCTTCGCGGATGATGCGGCGGGGGATCTCCTCGCTCAGCCGTTCGCCGGCCTCGGTTTCGTCGAGCACGATCTGGGCGAAATTGATGATGGAGTTGATCGGGTTGTTGATCTCGTGGGCGACGCCGGCGGCCATTTCGCCCAGCGATGCCAGGTGGGCCGAGCGCATGGCCTCCTTCTGCAGGGTGATGTCCTGGGCCACGCAGACCAGGGCCTCGAAGCCGCCTTCGGCGTTGCGCATCACCGAGCCGGAGAACAGCACCCGGATCCGGCGGCCGTCTTTGGCCCGGAAGGTGGTTTCGACGTTGGTGGCGACCCCGGTCTGGATGAGTCTTTCGAGCACCGTGTCGATGAAGGCGGGGTCGGCCAGGATCCTGTCGACGGGCTGGCGGATGAGTTCGTCGGCACCGTACTCGAGGAGCTGGCAGGCGGCTTCGTTCACCGTGCGGATGTGGAGGTAGCGGTCCACCACCACCAGGGAGTTCATCATCGAGCTGATGACGTTGTCGGCATAGGCCTTGGCGGAGAGCAGCTCGGTCCGCGAGGAGCGCAGTTTTTCCGCCATGGAGTTGAAGGAGGCGGCGAGCTGGCCGATTTCGTCGCGGCTGTGCACCGGCACCTGGTAACCGAGCTCGCCCTCGGCCAGCCGCTTGGTGCCGGCCACCAGTTGTTTCATGGGGTAGGCCAGGGCCTTGGCCAGGAAGACGGCGAGGATGAAGGTGGCGACGATCACCAGGAAGAGGCCGCCGCCCACCATGGAGCGGGTCAGGTTGGCGGACTGCAGGATGGCCACGTTCTTTTCGTGGATCCGCTTGCTCACGTAGGCGGCGGCGTTGCGGCCGAGCTGCACGATCTGGTCGGCGGTGTTGATGGCCATGGCCTCGAGCTCCCGGGCCGAGGAGCCGCCCCGGTAGCCGTCGCGCACCTCGGCGTCGTAGGCGTACACCGCCTGCTTGAAACGTTTGGCGGTGTTGGTGATCGCCTCGATGTTGGCCAGTTCGTCCTCGTCGTTGTCGAGCTGGCGGATGGCGACGATCTCGCGGAGCGCCCGGTTGATCAGCAGATCCACCGGGGCGATCACCTGGTTGCGCTCCATGCGGTAGTCGTTGAGTTCGTCCTTGGCCTTGGAGATGATGTCGGCCACGTCGTACCAGGCCCGCAGTTTCACCTCGTCGATGGTGACGATTTCCGCCATCCGTTCGGCGTTGTGGGAGATGAAGCGGTAGGTGGCAAGGCTCTGGACGAGGATAATGAGGAGCAGCAGGATGAGACCGCCGTTGCGGGCGGCACGGAACGACATGGCCATGGCCCGCTCCTAGTTCGCCGTCGGGTCCGGCCGGCGGCTTCTTGTTTGCGGGGTAGAGTGTTCCATGGGTGTCATTCGCTGCAGGGGGTGGTTTTCAGGTCGATGGCGAGCTCTCTCACCATGCGGTAGAGGGACTCGTAGTCGGCGTCGGTGGTGGCTACGAAGCGCGAGGCCCCAAAACGGTGCAGGGCTTCGGCACCTTCCGGGTTTTCGTGCATGGTGAGCAGCAGGCTCTGCAGGCGCAGCTTGAGCGCCGGGTTGAGATCGGCCCTGACTGAAAAGGCGTTGGAGGGCACGTCCGGCGATTCGGCCAGCACGAGCATCTCTTTTTCGAAATCCGGGTGCTCGGCGCAGAGGTCGCGGAACACATGGTTCTTGGCGGCGCCCACCTGGGCCTCGCCGATGTACACGGCCCAGGCGGCGGCGTCGTGGCTGCCGGCGTAGACGATGCGGGAAAAATGGTCGTTCAGGGCAGCGATGCCGTGGTTCTTGAAGAAGAAGCGCGGGAAGATGTAACCCGCCGTGGTGGCTTTGTCCACCAGGGCCAGGGTCTTGCCCCGCATGTCCGCCACGGTTTTGATGTTGGAGTCGCGGCGGACGAAGAGATAGCCCCGGTAGGTGGAGTGGCCGTCCAGCAGGAGGGGGCGGGCCAGGGGCTCGAGGGGCACCTTGGCATGGGTGAGGGTGTAGGAATAACTGCCGAAGAAGCCAGCCTCCTCCTGGTCGTTGGCAAAGTTTTCGCAGATTTCGCCGTAGCTCGTCATCAGGTCGATCTCCACCGCGAACCCCAGGCGGGAGGCAAGATACTCGGTGATGTAGCTGTATCTTCTTTTCTGCTCGAAGACGTTTTTCTCAGGCACCAGGGCGATGTGCAGGGTCCGGTCGCGGACGTCGCGGTAACCTGGAGTATCCCCTGCCGGTGCGGCTGTGGGGGCAGTGGCAGGCAGCAGGCAGAGGACAACGGCCAGCAGTATGGCAAGCGGGTGGACTTTCATGGCGCCTGCTTCCAGCCGGTGGCGGGGGGGAGGAAACGAAGCGCCAGGGGCTCGCCCACATCGCCGCAGCCGAACAGCGGCTGGGAGAGCTCCGGGTTGGACGGTCTGCCGGCTATTTCGTAACGCGACACCCCGAAGTGGTAGTTGTTGGTCGGTTCGAACTGCACGTCGTCGTCGTGGCCGGTCTGCAGGGCACGACTCCATTCGATGGTCCATGCGCCATCGCGCCAGGTGCCCTTGGCCCGCACGTCGGCCCGGCTGCCGATGGGCTCCTGGTGGCGGTAGCGGGGCAGGAGGTCGCCCTGGTACCCCACCTTGAGGTCGATGCGGAAGGCGGGCTCGCCCTGGTCCTCCAGGCGCAGCAGGTACATGGTCTCACCGTTTGCGGTGGTCACCTCGGTGGCGAATTTGCCGCCGCCCTTCTCGTGGCTGAAAACATGCAGCTTGTCGTCGGCGTAGCCCTGGGGGTCGGTGCGGCAGGCCTTCCAGTACCAGATGTCGGACCGGTGCGGGGTAGGGTTACGGATGCTGAGATCGGCGGGGCCGGGCGCCATGTTCCACTTGATAACGAAGACGTCCTCGCGGCTGCCGTCGATCTCGTAGATCTCCTTGCCCCGGTCCCATTGCCAGTTCTTGTGTTCCCTGGACTCGTCTGGGTCGGCAAAGGTGACCAGCAGAAAGAGACGGTCGTCGGAGTGGAGGGCTCGCAGGGAAATATCGATGGAAGCGATGGGGTCGTGGGTGGTCAGAACAGGGGCCAGGCTCCAGATGGGTTCGTCGGCCCGGCCGTCGATCTCAGGCGGGATGCGGGTATAGGGAGCGGTGAGCAGCTGCTCGGCACGCATGTCCGCCGGCAGGCCGGCGGCAACCAGGCAGGCCAGGGTGAGGAGCTGGAGGCGCATCGTGGGGATCCTTTTGTTTGTATCGCCTGCGGCGCAGGATTGCTCCGCGTGCATAACAATACAGAATAGCCGCTCCTTCAACAAGTCGGATTTTCAGGAAAACCCGTCGAGCCGCTGGTTCCTGCCGCAATTTTAATGAAGCGGCAGCTCGACGGCGACCGTGGTGTGGCGACCGGGAATGCTCTCCACCCTGATGCTGCCGCGGTTATCTTCCACCAGGCTCTTGCAGATGGAAAGCCCGAGCCCGGTGCCCTGATCGGCGGCCTTGGTGGTGAAAAACGGGGTGAAGAGCTTCTCCTGCAGGTGCGGTTCGATGCCGCAGCCCAGGTCGGTTATGGTGACCCGCAGCCGGGGCAGGCCGTCGCTGTTCACCAGTTCGCCTGCGGCTTCGATGCATTTGTTCTGGTGGCGTTCGCCGTAGCGGGTGTTGAGGGCGTGGCGGGCGTTGTTCAGGATGTTGAGGAGGACGTGCTTCATCTCCTGGACGTTCACCCGCACCCGGGGCAGATCGGCGGGCAGGCGGTTGCTCACCTGGATATTGTCGGTCAGCATCTGGTGCCGCATGAGGGCCAGGGTTTCGTCGAACACGGTCTTGATCTGCACCGACTCGATGAGCTGGGAGCGGCTGCCGTTGAAGGCGAGGAGCTGGCGGACCAGGGCTGAGATGCGCTCGCCTTCCCGGTTGATGTTGGCCACCACCTGGCCTCGGGCCGGCGGATCGCCTTCCTGCAGGTCGTCGGCGAGGATCTGGGCGAAGTTGATGAGGCCGTTGATGGAATTGCTGATCTCGTGGGCGACGCCGATGGTGAGCTCGCCGGTGGCGGCGAGCTTCGAGGCCTTGAGCTGGTCGATTTCCCATTTGTTCTGCGAGCCGAGATCCCGCAGAAAGAGAGAAGACTCTCCTCCTTCCCCCGGCGCCGGCACCAGCCGGAGGCGGAACGAGCGGCCGCCGAGGGTGGCCTGCCGTTCGGCAAGGGCGGAGCCCTGGACGAGGGCGGTCTTCAGCTCGTCGAGAACCGTGCCTTCTTTCCCTCCAAACAGAGTGGACACGGAGGTGAGGGGGCGGCCAAGGGACTCGGCCAGGTGGCGGGCCTCCTGGTTTGCCATGCGGACGGTGCCGTCGGGGGCCAGGCGGAAGAGGGCGGCGTCCCAGGCTTCGACGATCTGGGCGAGGGCGGCGCGTTCGCTTTCGCAGAGGCTGTGGCGCTGGCTGATGTCCTGGAGGGAGGCGGCGAAATCGGCCATCAGTCCTTGGCCCGGGGCGGAAAAAAAGACCTGGGCGCCGGCGGCGTACTGCCGGAGCTGGCCGTGCAGGGTAGCCAGGGGGCCGGCCAGACGCCGCTGCCAGAGAAACACACCGTTGATCATGGCAAAGACCGCCAGGGCCAGGATGCCGATCACCACGCTCTGGAACCCTACCAGGCGTTTGCGGATGTGGCTCACCACCATGCGGTCGAAGAGCACCAGCCGCTCGCCAAGCAGGCGGATTTCCTGGTTGAGGTGGCGGATGTCGCCGGCGCCCGGGGTGCCGGCGGCGATGTTGCGAAGCAGCAGGGTGATGCCCGGCAGATCGATCTGGTTGCCGAAGGAGAGGCGGTATTCGGCCGGGATCAGGTCTTCCTGCAGGATCCGTGAGATATGGTTGTTCAACTCTTCGAGCTCGGGAATGAGCGCCGGCAGGAGCTGGTGGCGCTGTTCGATGAGACTCTCGGTGATGTGCTCGCGCAGGGAGGAGAAACGGAAGAGGATCTGTTCGTTGCCGGTGATCAGGGTTTCGTATTGTTGCTGGAAACGGTACTGGCGGTAGCCCAAGGCGAGCAGGGCGGTGAGGCCGAAGAGGATGAGGGCGCCCAGGGTGAGGTTCTTTGTGCGGAGCGAGAGCGTCATGCCGAGTTCATCGCTTTGGGCTGCAGGGTTTTGGGGGGAGGGGGAGAGGCCGGAGCGGCAGCCATGGGGGTGCGCCGCTCCGGCCGGTTTGTCATGGGGATCAGGCCTTCTTTTCTTCCTTCCAGCTGTAGAGGATGGGCAGCCGGTAGAGGATGAAGCGGTAGGTGACGATGTAGACCGCGTAGATGGTGACCACGATCATCACTTCGCGCCAGTGCGGGATCTCCTGGTAGAGTTTCCAGTTGAAGGTGATGAGTGCCGTGTTGAGGCGGTTAAGGGCGATACCGATGCAGGCAAGCAGTGCCGTGAAGCGGGCAAGTTTGGCGCTGTTGGTGCGGATGGCGCGGGTGAAGAGGAAGATGGGGGCGATGACGCCCACCATCATCTCGAGCATGAACCACTGCCCCCAGCCACTGGCCAGGTACTTCCAGTCGCCGTCGTGGGCGATGCCGATCACTTTGATGACCAGATAGGTAACCAGCGCCATCCAGGCGCCGCGCGCCAGGCTGATGGTGAGCTTGTCGATGTTGTTGAGGAAATTGGTGTCGCAGCGCCAGGTCATCATGTTCTTGCAGAGGGTGCTCACCACGATCAGCATGCAGAGGCCGGCGAAGATCGAGGAACAGAAGAAGTGGAACCACTGGAAGGACGAAGAGTACCAGAGGGGGTGGACCTTGCCGGGGGCGTAGGTGAAAAGAGCGCCAAGCGCGCCCTGGTGCAGGGTGGAGAGGATGATGCCGGCGATGGTGAGGCCGACGACCATGCTCTTGATGAATTTTTTGAGCCGCGGCATGCCGGCCCATTCGGCAAAGGCGGGGACGAGCTCGGCCACCTGCACCGAGAGGTAGGTGGCGACGTGCCAGGCCACCAGGAAGAGCACCGCCGCCGGGCCAAGCGACACGAACATGGGGTAGATCAGGCGCCAGGGCTGGCCCAGGTCGACCTGCAGGAACATGACCGCGAAGAAGTAGCCCAGGAGGCCGTTCAGGAGCGCCAGGCGTTCGATGGGTTTGAAGTCGTGGCGGCCGAAGACCTCCACCGCCGTGCCGAGCATGAAGCCCGAGGCGGAGAGCGGCACCATGGTGAACAGGCCCCAGCCCAGAAACAGGCCCCAGGGATAATCGTAGGACGAGTGGGTGACCCAGGAGAGGCCGAAGGCGAAACGGCCGATGATCACCGGGATGCCCACGGCGAAGATAACGGCCAGGACCCAGTTTACCGGGTTTCTCACCATCTGGGCGACGTATTCGCCCGGGGTGAGGCCGAGAAGAAGTTTTTCCTTGACGGTCCAGGTGCTGGAACCGTCGGGTTTGGTCAGGGTGGCGATCGGCATTTTGCCGTTGGCTGCAATGCTCCTCATGGCGGCTGTTCCTCCTATTTGGTGTCCTGGGCGGACGCGGTTTCGTTTGCTTTGCTCTTCTTGGTGGCCAGCAGGTGGAAGCCGGCAAAGAGAGCGGGCCAGATGGTGAGCACCATGGGCACCACGGTGAGGAATTCCTTCACGTAATTGATGATCGGCTGGGTGCCGAGAGCGACATCGAAACCAACCTCTTCGAAGGGAGCGCTGGAGAGATAGAGCCAGGCGGTGCCGCCGACTTCGGTTTCACCGTAGATGTGGTCGACGTACTGGCCCGGGTTGTTGCGGATCCGGTCGTGGCCGATGGTGAGCAGGTCCTTGCGCTTGCCGAAGGTCATCACCTCGCGGGGACAGGACTCGACGCAGGCCGGCGGCCGGCCGAACTTGAGCCGGGTGTCGTAGCACATGATGCATTTCTTGACCACCGGGTTGGTGACGCTCGAGTAGGAGTAGGCCGGCACGTAGAACGGGCAGGCCACCATGCAGGTGCGGCAGCCCACGCAGACGGTGGGGTCGTAGATCACGGCGCCTTCCGGCGTTTTCTTGTAGGCGTTGACGAAGCAGGAAGTCAGGCAGGCCGGCTCGTTGCAGTGGTTGCACTGGATCTTGCGGAAGAGCGGATGGTCCTGGGTGGAGACTTCGTACTTGTTGACCACCGTGTAGGCCGATTCCGTGGTCCGCCGGGTCTTGTCGAGCACCGAAAGGTCGTCGAAAGACCGGCTCGGGGCGGGCAGGCCCTGCTCCTTGTTGCAGGCAGCCTCACAGGTGCGGCAACCGACGCAGCGGGTGAGGTCGACCAGGACGCCCATGGAGTCGGGGTAACCGCCGAAGGAACCGCCGGCCAGAGCATTTTTTTGCTTGCCGGCCACGGCAGTGGCGGCGACACCGCCGGCCAGGGTTGTTTTCAAGAACTTTCTTCTATTTATCTTTGCCATTTTTCACACCTCCGGATGTGTACAATTGCTGGACTTGCAGGGTGGCTCGGGGGGCCGGTTTCAGTGATGGCCTTCGGATTCCGATCCGGGCGCCGGGGCGTAGGTGCCGGCGTGGAAGAGCTTGTCTCCCGCGTCGTTGCGGGAGTGGCAGTCTTCACAGCCGGTGGGGGCCCCGACTTCCTGGTGGCAGCCCATGCAGCGGAGGTGGTAGGCGCCTTTCAGGCCTACCTTGCTTCGGTGATAGAGGCGGGGATTGTTTTCGATCTGCTGCAGGTAATCCGCTTCGAAGCGGTTCTTGGCGTGGCAGTCCTGGCAGGCGACCAGGTCCCCTTCCTGGCTCGTGTTGTGGCAGCGTACGCAGTTCGGGTCGTCGGTGGGTGTGCCGGTGGTGTGGTGGTGGCAGACCGCGCAGTTGTCTTCGGCCGCTTCCACATGCATGGTGTGGTCGAAGGTGACCGCATCGTAATACTGGGCAAGGGCGTCGATCTGTACCGTCTCCGGGCCTTCCATGGCGGTGCCGGAGGTTGCCGGTGCCCAGGCCAGGAGCACCGCGGCCAGCACCCCGACTCCATACTTCGTTTTTTTATTCATTGTTTTCTTCCCCTTAGAGTATTCGTTCGTTGAGGCGCACTAATCTTTGTCCGCGTCGCGTGACGCGTGGTAACAAACTTTTTTTGGTGGTTGCTGGGTGTTCGGAGAGTGGGTCCGCCGCCCTTTTGTCCTGGTCAGCGTCCGGCGTTTCGCCCCTTGTGAAACGCCGGACCCGGAAGCTCAGGGCAGCAGGTAAGACATCCGACCTGATCAGTTTTCCTGGCCGGCTTTGTTCATGAACTTGAAAAGTGCTGGAAAAGTGGTGAGGAAGGCCAGGGCGATGATGTACTCGACCCCTTTGATGTGGGTGTAGAAATCAGTAAAGGTGTGGTGCTCCTGCATGAGGCCGATGGCCATCAGGTACTGGCGGAGCAGTTCCGAAACCTGCCAGTCGGCCTGGGCAAGGCCGCTCAGCATGGCGGCCGCCGACCAGATGGAGAGCAAGGTGCCGCCGAAAATGGATACGTGCCGAACCAGTCCTGTCGATTCCTTCTTTGCTGCTGCTGCCATGGTGAACCTCCTCATTATTTTTCTATGTGATTACGAAACCAGTTACATACCGGTTAATGCCGTGAACAGGCTGCGGCCGGCAGATCCCACGCCATCGCAGCTAGACAGACCGCTGACCAGGCAGACCGTGCCCCAGAGGCCGACGAAGGCGGCCATCACCAGGATGGCGGTAAGGCCGAGCCGGGAACAGCTCGCTTCCAGTTCGGGAATCTCAACCTCGCTTTGCAGACCATCGAACCTTTCCTTCGTGAAATCCATCGTGTTTGCCATGTTCGTATCTCCCGTGCTGAGGTTGGTCTGTGGTGCTCAACCGTTGTGTGTTGCTTTGCCTTGTTTAATGCATGGTGTGTGCCATTGTTTTGGTTTTTTTGTTTTCCTTCGGTCTTTTTTTCTATTTGTCCGAAATTACATTGCAATTTATTTGTGGTGACTGGCTAAGCCGCGTGTTCCGGGAGAACAAGGAAAATATGGTTGTTGTTTTTAAGTTCTTGTAATCAATCATTTATAAGAGTTTGAAGGGTCTTGCCGGTACTTGCTTGCCGTTCCGGTGTGTCGCACGGCGGGTGTCGCATGCGACAGGTTCGTTGCAACAGAACCGTTGCGGCGGGCCTGCAACACTGTTGCGCGGTCAGGTGGATATGTGGTTGGGGGATCGGTTGCGGGGGTAGGAGGGGGCAGGGCTGGCGTGGCAGGCGGGTGATGGGGCGTCAAACGCTCAGGGCTGTGAGAAAAGGGAAAGGCCGAGCCCTTGCGGGCCCGGCCTGGGGGGATCTGGTTGGTTGGCTGGGAGTGGGGGGGGTCAGCCACCGAGAAAGTAGGAGATCAGGAAGGAGACCATGCCCCACATGCCGGCTACGGCGGCGATGCCCATGAGGGCGCCGAAACAGATCTCGGCTTTGCTGGTCGGGGTGTTCTTCTTGGTCTGGCTGACGGCGGTGCTCTGTTCGGTGGTGATGTCGATGGTGTTCGTCATGGCGGCTCTCCTCGTGATTTGTGTTCTTTGGCGCTTTATCCGTTGTTGGGGGTGACGGGCCGTGTTGTTTTGCCTTGGTTAAAGCATTTGCCATGCCAGATTTTTCAATGGGATAAATCTTTTTCTGCTTTGGGGTGGGGGAAGAAGCAGGTTGGTTTTTTTAACATGATGTAATTATTGTATTTTTGTATGTGTTGTGGATTCCGTTGGTTTTGCTTGACGCCGACTGTGGGGTGCAAGGGGCAGCGAGAGGGGCGGAGGGCGGGCGTGTCGAACGGCCAGAAGGTGTTGCATGCCACAGTGTCGATGCGACACCTGTGTGGCAGGTGTGCGGCAGAAGTGCGGCAGGTGTGTGGCGGCTATCAGGGAAAGGTGGTTTCCGGGAAGGAGGGGTCGATGTTGTAGGTCGTCATTTTGCGGTAGAGGGTGGAGCGGTCGATGCCGAGAAGCCGGGCGGCCTTGGCTTTGTTGCCGGCGGTACGCTGCAGGGCCTGGAGGATCCGTTCGACCTCGTCGTCGGGCAATGGTTCCGGGGCGGCTGGTGCGAGGGAGGGGCGGAGCTGGGGCATGGGCCTGGTTTGCTGGAGGCCTGGGCTCGCAGGCGGGGCGGTGAGCTCCGGCGGCAGGTGGTCGGTGGTGATGATGGCGCCGCCGCAGAGCACGTAGGCCCGTTCCACCACATGTTCCAGTTCCCGTACATTGCCGGGCCAGTGGTGGCGCAAAAGGAGCTGCAGGGCCTGGTCGGAGAAACCGTTAATTTTTTTGGCCATGCGCTGTTCGCATTTCTGCAGGAAATACTGGGCGAGCAGCGGGAGATCTCCCTGACGTTCGCGCAGGGCAGGCAGGATGATGTCCACCACCCGCAGCCGGAAGTAGAGGTCCTCGCGGAACTCCTCGTCGCGCACCTTCTGCTTGAGATCGGCGTTGGTGGCGGCGATCACCCGGACGTCGACATGGATGGGCTGGTCGCGGCCCACCGGGTAGAAGGTGCGCTCCTGCAGAAAGCGCAGGAGGCGTAGCTGCATGCGGGAGGATATGTCGCCGATTTCGTCGAGGAACAGGGTGCCGCCGTCGGCCTGCAGGATGCGGCCGAGGCGGTCGCGCTCGGCGCCGGTGAAGGCCCCTTTGCGGTGACCGAAAAGCTCGCTCTCCAGCAGATCCTCGGGAATGGCCGTGCAGTCGACCTTCACCAGTGGCCGGTTGCGTCGCGGGCTCACGTTGTGCAGCGCTTCGGCCACCAGTTCCTTGCCGGTGCCCGACTCACCGGTGATGAGCACCGTGGTGTCGACCTGACCGACGTTGTCGATGAGCGCGTAGAGCCGCTGCATGGTAGAACTCCTGCCCACGATGCTGTGGAAGGAGGCCCGTTCCTGGCGGCGTTCGAGGTCTTCGAGATGGGTGACGTCGCGGGAGGAGAGCACCACGCCCAGGAAGTTGTCGCGGTCGTCCTGCAGGGGCGCCGCAGTGACGCTCAGGGTGCCGCGGCCGCCGTCGGACCGGCGCCACTCCACCCGGTGCTCCTTGAGGGCTGCCTTGCTCTGGATGACGCTCTCGGCGTCCCGCCGCCATATATCGGCAAGCGCGGTGGAGGTGTCTTTGAGAAAGGTGCCGATGGCGATTTCCGGAGCAAAGGAACGGGTCCAGTCCCGGGCCATGTCGTTCATGTCCACCACTTTGGTGGCAGGATCGACGGTGATGATGATTTCGCGCACCGAGCGCAGAATGGTTTCCTGAAAGGCCCGGCTTTTTTCCCGGTCCTGTTCGTAGCGTTCTTTCTCTTTTTGCAGGATGCGCTGCTCGAGGGCCAGGTTGACGACTTTCAGCAAGGCATCCTTCTTGACCGGTTTCGGCAGGTAGTCGAAGGCCCCCAGCCGTACCGCTTCCGCCGCCGTCTCGATGTTGGGGTAGCCGGTGACCATGACCACCGGGCAGGTTCTGCCCATTTCCTTGATCTGGCGAAGGATCTCGATGCCGGAAGCGCCCTCGAGGACGATGTCGCTGATGATCAGGTCGAAATCCGTCTCCCGGATGGCAGCCAGGGCCTGCTCGCTGGTGGCGGCGCTGGTCACCGAGGGGTAACCTGCCCGGGCAAGGAACATCTCGAAGGTGAGGCGCAGGCTTTCTTCGTCTTCGATGAGCAGTATCTGCTCGTGCTTCGATGCCACGGGGTCCATGGGCCTCCTTGGACGTGGAGAAGGATTTTTTTCTGACTCCTCTTTCGGTAGCAGGATAGAGCTAACTTGTCAAGGAAGTCGCTGGTGGGGCCTGTCGGCAAAGGCTTGCGAGGGCTGCGGGGCCGATGGGCAGTTTTGCCTTGACCGCTTCGTGGTGCCCACTTTATAGTTCCGGGACTTGCCAGGGGGGTGTCCGTGCCGGTTTTCTTCGGTGCGGCTCGAATGTTAAAGCAAGCCAGACGCGATGCCTGCCGGGACACGGTAGGGTCGCTTCGGTTCGATGCCGTTCGAGGTGTTATGTTGTTACAAAAAAAAGTGCAGTCAGTTCGTGGCGAGGAAAAAGCCGATGGTGCCACCGGCGGCCACAAAGCGGATGCCGGGGCAACCCTTTCGTCGTGCCAGCGCCGCGCCTTTCTCTCCCTCGGCTTGCGGTTGGGAGCCGTCTGTCTGGGCGGCGGGCTGCTCTCCCTGCTGCCCGCCGGCCCTGCTGCCGCCGAGACCCTGGGCACCGGGGTGCTCGGCTCCTATCCCTTCAAACCCCATTACGCCATGCTGGTCTATGCTGACCGCTGCACCGGCTGTGGCGCCTGTGTCCGGGAATGCCACAGCCTCCACGACGTTCCGTCCTATGGCCTGAGGCTGCAGATCCTCGAGCGTCAGCGCGCTGTAGGGGATGGCATGGCGGCTGAACTCCTGCATCTGCCTCTGCTCTGCAACCAGTGCAACCGCCCACCCTGCGTCCGGACCTGCCCGACCAGGGCGCTTTACAAGGACCCGGCCAGCGGCATCGTGCTGGTGGACGAATCCATGTGCATCGGCTGCCGCGCCTGCATGTCGGTCTGCCCTTACGGCGCGCTCTACTACCGGCAGGAGACCCGCAGCGTCGACAAGTGCGATTTCTGCTACCGCTCCCGCCTGAACGGCGGACGGCAGCCGGCCTGTGCCGAGGTTTGCCCCGCCGAGGTTTTTTACTTCGGGGATCTGGCCGACGAGGGCAGCCTGGTCCGCAACATCCTGCGGCAACAGGAAGGGGCCGTCACCGTGGTGCGCCCCGAGCGTGGCACCATGCCCAACGTTTTCTATATGAAGGGATGATTCCATGCAACAGAGGAAAAAATACGGCGTGCTGGAGGATCCCTCCCTTTCCACGCCGGTGGTCAAGAAGGCTACTCTCGTCTCTCTGGGCCTCATGCTGGTCGGCATCACCGCCGCCGCCTTCGCCGCCATGCGCGGCCAGCAGTTCGCCTACGGCGTGAGCCGGGAGGTGCCCTGGGGAATCGTGGTCGCCGGCTTTGCCTTCCTGGCGCCCATGGCCACCGGCCTCTGCCTGGTGGCAGTCCTTGGCAGGGCCTTCGGGGTGGCGGCCCTGGCTCCCCTGGGCGGCCGCGCCATCTATCTTTCCATGGTGAGTTTCGTGGCCGCCGTCATGCTGGCCTGCGCCACCGTGGACAGCCCGGTGAACATGCTCATTTTCAATGCCACCAGCCCCAACCTCACCTCCAATGTCTGGTGGATGAGCACTCTCTATGGAATCATGACCGGTTGCATGCTGTTCGCCTTCGCCTTTCTGGTCGGCGGCAGCGCCCAGGCAGCCCGCAACATGGGGATCGTCGGGGCGGTGGCCGGCATCGGCGCCAACAACAACCTGGGGGCACTGCTCACCGTGGCGGCCGACCCGCCCATCTGGTACGGCGTCCAGCTCCTCGTCCTGCTGCTCGCCTCGGCGGTGCTCTCCGGTTGCGCCCTGATCGTGGTGGCTTCCATTGCCGCCTATCGCCTGCGGCAGCGTCGCATGGACAAAGACACCACCGCCGCGGTGCATGCCGCCGCCACCATCATGGCCCTCATGCTGGCCGTCCTCCTGGTGGTCAACGTTGCCCGGTTCACCACGATCTTCACCGGTGAGCCGGATCCGGGCGCGGTGGCCGCCCTGGCGCTTTTGAAAGGGCCGCTGGCCTTCAATTTCTGGTTTCTCGAAATCGGCCTCGGCCTGCTGCTGCCCCTGGTGCTGCTCGGTATCACCCGGCTGCGGAATACCGATTTCATGGGCCTGGCCGCTGTGTCCGCCCTTTTTGGTTGCTTTGTACAGCGGTACGACGTCATCGTTGCCGGCCGCATCGTGCCGCGCTTCGCCGATTGGCTGCCCGCCCCCGGTTATCTGCACTACCGGCCCAGTGTTGTCGAACTGCTCGTGGTGCTTGGCTCCTTCGGGCTGCTGGTTGCCGGTTTTCTCGTGGGCGAGCGCTTCTTCGGCAAGGCCTTCTTCTTTCGCAAGGAGAGCCCCTGATCTTTCCTTTCCTTCCCCTGGCGCCGTCTGGACGGTCGCCCCGTGGCTGTAACCCTGCCTGAAATGATCTGAGGTGCAGGCGGCGCAGTCACCCGGCCGCCCGGTTTCCGTGCCGCCTGCGGCGGTCCGCTGGGCGCCGTCGTTACACCGTTTTTTGTCTTCTGCAATTGTTGTCTAGTGGAGGGTTCTAACACTTTCGCGGAACAATGTGGTATTGCGTTGGTGCGGGACCTGTCGAAAATGCAGAAGAAAACGAAAACTCTTGATAACAATCTAATTATTTTGGTAAAATTCTTGACAACCCGAGGGGTTGTGAATAATAACTGAATTAGTATTCAGTTGTTCCCTGGCACATTATGGTTGCGGCTTCCTGCTGGGCAGGCGACCGCGCTTTCGATGCAACTCATCTCACTGGAGGGTTTGCTATGTGTCTCAGGTCTTCCTTTCAGATGGCTCCCATCCAGCGGCACGGCATCTTCGCCCGTGCGGTCCGGTACCATCTTCTCCTGCTCTAGCTGGCGCAGGGACCGCGGCATGCGCCTGCCCGCGGTGCTCTGCGCTCAGGAAGTCGTCCTTACGACGGCGAACGTCTGCGGCGTTGTTTTTCGGCATGCGTTCTGTTCATGCGAGGTTCTTCCCAGAAGAGGCTTACTGCACACCGTCACCAAAATTCAGCCGGAGTTGACTTTATGAGCCGCTTTTTCCCCACGCCCCATCGATGGCCCCGCTTTCTCGCGCCGCTCTTCCTGCTTGTCTTTTGTTCAGTTGCCCATTCCATTGAAAATTCCGAGTGCCTCGACTGCCACAGCGATACTTCCATCGCCCGCAACGAATCCGAAGGCATCAACGAAGAGATCGTTCTCGATGTCGGCAAGTTCAGCTATTCGGTGCATAACGTAAACGGCATCGGCTGCGTCGACTGCCATTCCGACATTTCCGAGCTCAATTACGACAACGAAGTTCCCCACGCTGTCTCCCTTGAGGCGGTCAACTGCAGTGGCTGTCATGAAGAAGAAGGAAAGGCTTATCTGAACTCCGTCCACCGCAAGGCCAAGGGTAAGGGCGTCAATATTCCCTGTTATGCCTGTCACGAATACCATTACACCCAGCATCTCGAAGGGGCGTCGGTTACCGAGCGGGAAAACGCCTTCTGCCTCAAGTGCCATTGCGCCGAAAAATTTCACGACTGGCTGCCCCAGAAGGAGATGCATTTCAGTTTCGTCGAGTGCACCGTCTGCCATGCCCCCGACGCGCCGCGCCACATCCATCTGCGGTTTTTTGATTATTCCCGCAACAGATTCCTGGAGGCGAAAGACATCTTCGAGGCCTTGGGGGCCGACTACGATACGTTCCAGGGCATGCTCGACAAGGACGCCAACGGCATCCTCGATCCCAAGGAATTCGAAAACCTGGTTCTCATGCTGCGCCAGAAGAATATTCTCGGCACCTTCCACGGCGAGCTCGTCTCCGAGTTGCAACCGGTGATCCACCACGTCAACCGGGGCGAGGCCAAGAGGGATTGCGAGACCTGCCATCTGCCGACTTCGCCGTTCTTCGACTCGGTCACCTTTCCCCTGCTGCGGCCGGACAACACCATGGACCACATCACCGTGGCCCGGGAAGTGTTGGAGAGCTACTACGTCAGCCATTTCTACGCCCTGGGCGGCACCCGGGTCAGGTTGCTTGACAAGATAGGGATCGCCATGGTGGTGGGCGGGCTTGGTATCGTGTTTGCCCACCTTACCGCCCGGATCGTGACCATACCCCTGCGTCGCAGGAAAAAAGAAGAGCAGCAAGGTTAAAGGAGGGTGTCATGGAACATCGCAAGCTCATATACGTACATCCGGCCCCGGTGCGGGTCTGGCATTGGATAAACGCGGTGGGCATGGTGATGCTGGTGGTCACCGGCCTGCAGATCCGCTTTGCCGAGATCTTCACTTTCTTCAAGCTCGAAGAGGCGATCAGCCTGCACAATTACATAGGTTTCGTGGTGATCGGCGCCTATGGTTTCTGGGTTTCCTACTACTTCGGCACCGGTAAGATCAGGATCTATTTCCCCAACCCGAAGACCTTCGTGCCGGCCGCCATGCGCCAGATAACCTACTATGGTTCTGGCATTTTCAAAGGTGAGCCCAACCCTCACCACATGACGGCGGAAAACAAGTTCAACGCCCTGCAGCAGAAGGCTTACATCGGGCTGATGTTCGTCTTTTTGCCGGCCCAGATGATCACCGGCCTCTTTCTCTGGCGGGTAAAACAGTTCGAGAACTATATTGATCTGCTGGGCGGCATCAAGATCGTCGACTCGATCCA
>JBFHWX010000021.1:0-28211 GCA_041599275.1 Desulfobulbales bacterium
GACCGGTGGGCGAAGGAATCATCGCTAAGCTGGTTTCCCCCCACATGACCTATACCTGGTGGGTCATGGCCTTTCTCATCGTGGTGCCGAAGCTCACCCTGGGGCGCATCGAGATGATCCCCGGCAAGGGCCAGAACTTCTGGGAAGCGATCATCGGCAGCCTGGAGGGCTTCATGGCCGACAATATGGGCAAGGAAGGGGCGCGCATGATGTTCCCGATGCTGGCCACCTTTGCCTTCTATATCCTGGTGGCCAACATGATCGGCCTGATGCCGGGCTTCATGTCCCCCACCTCGAACCTCAACATCACCCTGGGCTGCACGCTGATCGTCTTCGTGACCACCCACATCCTCGGCCTCAAGTTCCACGGCGCCGGCTACATCAAACACTTCCTGGGGCCCATTCCCTGGCTCATTCCCCTCATGTTCCCGATCAAGGTGATCAGCCACCTGGCGCGAATCCTGTCGCTCTCCATCCGGCTCTTCGGCAACATCATGGCCAAGGAGACCCTGCTCAGCGTCCTCTTCATGCTGGCCGGCATGTACTTCGCGCCGCTGCCGATCCTCTGCCTGGGCGTCTTCGTCTCCATCGTCCAGACCCTGGTTTTCGTGCTGCTGTCGATCCTCTACTTCTCCGGCGCCATGGAGCATGCTCACTAGCAGCCGGACTGTCACTCGATCTGACGAATTTTTTCGATATAGTTGGAAGAAGGCCGAACTTTAAACCATTTGTTTAGGAGGAAAGAAGATGAAGAAAGTAGGTGTATTGACCGCGCTCATGGTTCTGGGGCTCTCCACCGTGGCCATGGCCTCTGAAGGTGGTGCTGCCGCTTCCGGCGTCAACATCGCCCTGGTGTGTCTTGCCGCCGCTCTGTCCGTCGGCGTCGCAGCGCTTGGCTGCGGCATCGGCATGGGTTCCGGCATTGGCGGCGCCTGCTCCGGCATCGCCCGCAACCCGGAAGCTTCCGGCAAGATCACCGTGACCATGATCATCGGTCTCGCCCTCATCGAGTCCCTGACCATTTACGGTCTGGTCATCTCGCTGATCCTGCTGTTCGCCAACCCGCTGCTCGGCTAATCGCCCCAGCGCGTTACGCGGTTTTATGCAAGAAGGGGCCGTCCCGTCGGGGGCGGCCCCTTCTTGCGTTGTGGGGCTCGGGAAGCGGGCAATTCTTGAAGCCCGAAGCGTTTCCGGGTATCTTCCCCTTTTCGTTGCCTCGTTGTTTTGTTTCCCCTTGCCGGAGGCCAGCATGCCGGAGATGGTCATCACCCCCCGCCGGGAAAAGGGCGAGAAGCCGCTGGGTTCCACCGGCCTGCTGCTGCTGAACCCTTCGGAGGCCCGGCATGGTGCTTTGCTCGCCAGGCAGGTCGGGGGTGAGCAACGGTTTCTGTTCAACTCCGGGCTTTACCAGCTCCGGGGTGAAGGGGGGGGAAGCCTCGCTTTCGTGGCCGGGCCGGCGGTGGGAGCGCCGATGGCGGCGCTCACCGTTGAAAAGCTCGTCGCCCTGGGCGCCCGGCAACTGCTGGTCGCCGGCTGGTGCGGCTCGCTGCAGCCGGAAGTGAAAACAGGTGACCTGGTGCTGCCCGCCTGGGGCCTGAGCGAGGAAGGCACTTCCCGTCATTATCCGGTGGTGGGGCGGGCGGCAAGCGATGGGGTGCTGCAGGACCTGCTGGCCGATTTTTTCGGCCAACGGGGTTTTGCCGTGCACCAGGGGCCGGTATGGAGCACCGATGCGCCCTATCGTGAGCCGTGGGCCAGGGTTGAGGAGTACCGGCAGCAGGGCATCGTCGGCGTCGAGATGGAATTCGCCGCTCTGGCGGCGGTCGCCAGTTTCCGGCAGATCCGGCTGGCCGGGGCGCTGCTGGTTTCCGATGAGCTGGCCTCCGGCATCTGGCAGCCCGGCTTCCGCAACCGCCGGTTTCAAGAGCGAAGCCGCCTCTTCGTGGAGGCGCTTTTTGAATTCACCAACCTTTGCGCCGCTGCGGCGGGGGAGGAAGAGCGTGGCTAAGAAGGTCTATCTGGTCAGCCTGGGCTGTGCCAAGAACCTGGTGGATTCCGAGGTCATGCTCGGGGTGCTGGAAGAGGCGGGCTATGAGGTGGCCCAGGAAGCGGAAGACGCCGGCCTGCTGCTGGTCAATACCTGCGGTTTCATCACCACGGCGGCCGAGGAGGCCATCGACGAGATCCTCGCCCTGGTTCCCCTGAAGGAGGCGGACCCGGGCAAAAAGCTGGTGGTCACCGGCTGCCTGGTGCAGCGCTACGGCAAGGACCTGGTGAACGAACTGCCCGAGGTCGATCTCTTCATCGGCACCGACGCTTTTCCCCGGCTTCTCGAACTCTTGGAAGCGGTGGACCGCGGCGCGGGCGAGCGCCTGGTGCTCGAGCGACCGAGCCGCTTTCTGATGAACGCCAGCCTGCCGCGCCGGGTCTCTACCCCGGCCCACCGTGCCTTTCTGAAGATCACCGAGGGCTGTTCCAACGCCTGCGCTTACTGCATGATCCCTTCCATCCGCGGTCCGTTGCGCAGCAGGCCGGTGGCCGATCTGCTGACCGAGGTCCAGAGGCTGGAAAACGAAGGGGTGCGCGAGCTCACCCTGGTGGCCCAGGATCTTCTGGCCTACGGCAAGGACCTCGGGAGCGGCGTCACCCTGCGCCTGCTTCTCGAGGAACTGCTGGCCAATACCACCGTCCCCTGGCTCCGCCTGCTCTATCTCCATCCGGTGCGGCTCAGCGAGGAATTCCTGCTTTTCATGGCTGCCAACCCGCGTATCCTGCCCTACCTCGACATTCCCCTGCAGCACGTGAGTGACCGCATCCTGAAGGCCATGAACCGGCCGTATGGTCGTAAACGCATCGAGCGCATCCTCGACTGGGCAAGGCGTATCCTGCCCGAGGCCGGCCTGCGCACCACCCTCATGGTAGGCTTCCCCGGCGAGACCGAGGCCGATGTCGACGAGATGGAGCGTTTCCTGCGCCGCCATCCCTTCGATCACGTCGGGGTCTTTGCCTATGCCAACGAAGAGGGCTGCCGGGCCGAAAAGTTTCCGGACCAGGTGGAGGAGGAGGTAAAGAAGGAGCGGCTCGAGCGGATCATGGCGGTGCAGGCCGAGCTGTCGGAGGGGCTGCTGAGGCGTTTTGTCGGCAGCGTCCAGGAGGTGCTGGTGGAGGGGGTGAGCCGGGAGAGCGACCTGTTGCTCGAAGGGCGCAGCCGTTTCCAGGCGCCGGACGTGGACGGCTGCGTCTACATCACCGCCGGCAACCTGAGGGCCGGCGAGATCGTGCCGGTCCGCATCACCGAGGCGCACACCTACGATCTGGTGGGGGAACCCCTGGAAGGGAGCTAAAAGGGGGCGGGTCTATTTCTTGCGGCCGGTGTTGACCCGCTCGCGCAGTTCCTTGCCGACCTTGAAGAAGGGCAGTTTCTTGGGCGGAACCTTGATCTTTTCACCGGTTTTCGGGTTGCGGCCGTAGTAGGAATCGTACTGCTTGACCACGAAACTGCCGAAACCGCGGATCTCGATGGAGTCGCCGGCGGCCAGTGTTTCGGTCATGGCGTCCAGCACGGTGTTGGCGATGGAGTCGGCCTCCCGCAGAGGCACGCCGATTTCCTGGGCCAGGGCCTCGATCAGCTGCGATTTGTTCATCTCTTTCTCCCCGATAGGATCAAAATGGAGTCAAGCCCGGACGCGGTCTGGTTCCCGGTTTTTTGGACGACCGCTCTCTGTAACTCATAACCCATTAGATTGAATACACTATGTCGGGAGCAATGTGCAAGGAAGAATTTCAGGGCTCAGGAGATTTTTTTCTTTGAAAACAAGGAGACAAGCTCCCGGCGCGGCAGCAGCCGGTACTTGCCGGGTTTCAGGCCGCCCAGCCGCAGGCTGCCGTAGGCGGTGCGCTTGAGGTAAACCACCGGGTGGCCGATGGCGGCGAACATCTTGCGGACCTGGCGTTTGCGGCCTTCGTGGATGGTGATCTCGATGGTGGTGTTCGGGCCCCTGGCGCCCAGCACCCGGAGCTTGGCGGGCCAGGTTCGGCGGCCCTCGAGCAGGATGCCTTCCTCGAGGCGGTGGAGGGCCTCGGTTGCCGGCGCGCCCTTTACCGTGGCCTCGTAGGTGCGGGTGATCTCGAAGCTCGGGTGCAGGAGCTGGTGGGCGAGCTCGCCGTCGTTGGTGAGGATGAGGGCGCCCTCGGTGTCGATGTCGAGGCGGCCCACCGGAAAGACCCGAACCTCTATGGCTTTGAGAAGATCGCTGACGATGGGTCGGCCCTGGGGGTCGCTCAGGGTGGTGACGTAACCGAGTGGCTTGTTGAGCAGCAGGTAGACCTTCTCTTCCTCGAGCCGTACCGGTTTGTTGTCGCAGGTAATCTCCTGGCGACCGGGATCGGCCTTGCAGCCCAGTTCGGTGACCACCTGGCCGTCCACCCGCACCCGGCCCTGGCGGATGAGCTCCTCGGCGGCCCGGCGCGAGGCAATGCCCGCCCGGGCCAGGATTTTTTGTAACCGTTCTTCCATCGACCGTGGCCGGGGCTTCGGCTAGCGCCAGCGGGCGGGCAGGATGTCGGTGATGCGGCGGTCTACCCTGCTCTTGGTCTCCGGGTCCACTTCCAGCACCGGCGGGTACCAGGGCTTCATCCGGCAGTCGAAGACGATGGGCTCGTCGAGCCCCACATGGTAGCGGTGCACCGTGGTGGCGCGGCCATGGATGTCGGCGGCGGGCTCGAAGCGGGTGAAGAAGGTCCAGAGGAATTCCTGGAGATTGACCGTGGCCTCCGCCGTGCTGTCGACCAGGAGCACCACCGGCCAGTTGCCCAAACCTTCCCAGCCGGCGACGGTCTTGGCGAAATCCTTGTCGTCTGCAAAGGCGGGGCCTTCCACCACCAGGGTGCCGGGCAGGTAGACCGCGGGCTTTGCGCAGCCCGGCGGCAGGCTGCCGGAAAAGCTTTCGGGAAGTTTCCGAAGCGGCTCGCGGCCGAGTCCCAGCATCATCGCCTTGGAGCCCTTGTTCACCGAGGGGCCGGTGTAGTCGAGGGTGTCCTGGGAGATGTTGGCGAAGATGTAGAGGTCGCGGCGCCAGTTTATGCGTTCCAGCACGTGGACCCAGAGCTTCCTGAAATCGGCCACGTCCAGGTCGCCGTCGGTGAGGATCAGGAACTTGGTGAGCGAAAGCTGCCCTTCTCCGAGGATGCGCAGCCCGGCGGCAAAGGCCTCGCGGGGGTAGCGGTCGGCGACCCGGGCGGCGGCCAGGCAGTGGAAGCCGGTTTCGCCGAAGGTTTTCAGTTGCCGCACCGAGCTCATCACCAGCGGGAAGAGCGGCGACAGCAGCTCCTGCAGGAAGTCGCCGATATAGAAATCTTCCTGGCGGGGTCGGCCCACCACGGTGGCCGGGTAGATCGCGTTTTTCCGGTGGTAGAGGTGGCGGGCCTGGAACACCGGGTAGTCGTGGGTGAGCGAGTTGTAGCCGTAATGGTCGCCAAAGGGCCCTTCGGGCCGCCTGAGGTGGGGCGGCACCTCGCCCTGGATGGCGAACTCGGCGTGGGCCACCAGCGGGTGGGGGTGGCGGTTCGTGCGTACCATTTCGAGTTTCTCGCCCTGGAGAAGAGAGGCCAGCATCAGCTCGGGGATATTCTCGGGCAGCGGTGCGATGGCCGCCATCATCAGCGCCGGCGGCCCGCCGATGAACAGCGTCATGGGCAGGGCCTGGTTGCGGCGTTCCGCCTCGAAGTAATGGTAGCCGCCGCCCTTGTGGATCTGCCAGTGGATGCCGGTGCTCTCGTCGTCGTAGCGCTGGATGCGGTACATGCCCAGGTTGTGGCCGCGGCCGTCCGGGTGCTCGGTGTAGACCAGCGGCAGGGTGACGAAGGGGCCGCCGTCCGAATGCCAGCTGGTGAGCATGGGCAACTCGGTGAGCCGCGGCGGGCTTTGGTGCACGTCGAGAACCGGTGCCGTCTTTTTTGTTTTGAGCCCCACCTTCAAGCCCTGGCCGATGAGCCCCCGCAGGCCCCAGATCTTTTCGAAACTGGGCGGCAGCATGGTCTCGGCGGCCCGCACCAGGCCGGCCACGAAGTCGAGGGGGCGGCGTCCGAAGGCCAGTTCCAGCCTCCGGTTGGTGCCGAACAGGTTGGTGACCACCGGGAAGCGGCTGTTCTTGACGTTGGTGAAGAGCAGGGCCGGGCCGGAGCGGGCGATGACCCGCCGGTGGATTTCGGCGATCTCCAGATGGGGATCCACCTCCGCCGTTATTTCGATGATTTCCGATTCACGCTTGAGGGTCTCGAGAAAACTGGGCAGGTCCTTGATGATGTGGCTCGACACGGGGAATTCCTTGTTTGCGGGTGAAGACGATGGGGTTGGTCTGGCGGATGAGGTGCCGGGGGAAAATCCGGTCTGGGTAGGCCCGGCACCGAGACGCCAGGCCGGGGTCAGTGCCTGTCGCGGAGAAAGAGCTGGTGGTATTCTTCTTCGCTCAGATGGCGGCGCATGAGGCCGGTGAGGGAGTCGACGAGGCCACCGAGTTCCTGGTCAGTCAGCCTCGGCAGCAGGGCAGCCAGCAGACGGTCGTCGGCAAAGAGCCGCAGGAAGAGCTTGAGGGAGCCCTCGTCGGTGGCCCGGTCGAAACCGAAACAGATGGCCTGGGGATCTATGGGGACGGAGTCGTTCATCCTGTCGCTCATGGGGGGCTCGGGGCAACGCTCGGGCGGGAGCGGCCGGATTCGGATCAGGCCAGGCGCCAGTGCACCTCGCGGGAGCGGGGGCCGTCGAACTCGGTGAAGAAGATGCGCTGCCAGGTGCCGAGCTGCAACCGGCCGTCGTCGACGAACACGGTGACCGAGGAGCCCATCAGGGAAGCCATGAAGTGGGCCGGCGAGTTGCCTTCCTCGTGCCGGTAGGGGTGCTGCAGCGGCACGGTGATCTGCAGGGCGGCGATGATGTCGCTCTGCACCGCCGGGTCCACGCCCTCGTTGATGGTCAGCCCCGCCGTGGTGTGGGGGTTGTAGAGGTGGCAGACGCCGGTGAAGCCCTTGGCCGCCGCGGCGATTTCCCGGCTCAGGGTGTCGGTGATGTCGATGAACTCCATCTTGGAGACGGATTCCACGGCAAAGCTTCCCTTGTGCATGTCTTGTTCGTCCTCGTGGCTGATGGCGTTGCGGGTGGAGGGCCGGGCGGAACCGAATTCCCGGAGTGTATTCATTTTTCTTTTCTGGTGTCAATATGTTTCGGTAACGGTCACGGGCTGCCGGCTGAGGCTGGCTTGGGCGGGAGATTCCCTTGACTTTCCGGCCGGGTGCTGCTAATCGGGAGCGATGGCTCTGGTGCCGATGGGAGGGCGTTGAGGCACACTCGCTCTTCCTTTGGGGCCGTCTTTTAACCGTGCTTTGCTAGCCCATGACAGTTTCAAAAAATGCGACGGACATCCGCCTTCTACTGGGCGGCGATCTCATGCTCGGCCGGGGTGTCGACCAGGTTCTGCCCTTTTCCTGCGATCAGCTCCTGTTCGAGGGTTGGCGGGGCATCGAGAGCGCCCGCACCTTTGTGGAGCTTGCCGAAAGAAGAAACGGCCCGTTGCCTGCGGAGCGGGGCGCGGCCTTTGTCTGGGGGGATCTTTTGGCCGAGTTCACCGATCCTGCCGTCGATCTGCGGCTCGTCAATCTGGAGACGGCGCTGACCACGAGCGCCGTTCCCTGGCCCGGCAAGAAAATCCATTACCGTTGTCATCCCGGCAACGTCGCTACCCTGCAGGCGGCTGGCCTGGAATGCTGTGCCCTGGCCAACAACCATGTCTTGGACTGGGGCTATGAGGGGCTGCGGGAAACCATCTCCACCCTGCAGGCGGCAGGCATCGCCTGTCCGGGGGCCGGCCGTTTTCGGCAGGAGGCGGACCGCCCGGCCTGGGTAGCGCTGCCGGGCAAGGGCCGGGTGGCAATCTTTTCCTTCGCCGCCGCGGCCAGCGGCGTGCCCGCCGCCTGGGCCGCCCGGCCGGACAGGCCGGGGGTGAGCCTCGTGGTGCTCACCGAGCCGTTTCTGGAATATATCAGCGCCCTGGTGGCCCGGGTCCGGCGGGAGGCGGCTCTGGTCGTAGTCTCCATCCACTGGGGCGGCAACTGGGGGTACGTCATTCCGCCCCGCATGCGTTGGTTCGCCCGCCAACTGGTGGAGTGTGGGGTCGATCTGGTGCACGGCCATTCGTCACACCACGTGCACGGCATCGAAGTCTACCGCGATCGCCTGATCCTTTACGGCGCTGGCGATCTGTTGAACGACTATGAAGGCCTGTTCCTGCATCCCGGGCCGGGCCGGCAGCGGCGCCTTGCGCTGCACCGCAATTTCCGGCCGGATCTCGGTCTTCTCTACAGGGTGCGGTTCGGCGCCGCCGGCCAGGTGCGGGAGGTCGCCATGGTGCCCACCCACATCCGGGGGCTGCGGCTCACCAGGGCCGATGAAAGAGAGGCGCGCTGGTTGGGCGGCATCGTTGGCTGGCTTGGCCGCCAGCTCGGCTGCGGCTGCGTGGTGGAGGATAAATTGCTTCGCCTGCAGTGGTAGTGCTCCCTCGGGCTGGGGGCAGAGATGCTGCCCGGATAGTGTATTTTTTTGCCGGGGCGGGCCAAAGCCGTTCGGCCGTTTTGGGGTATCCTGATCTGGAGGGGGAATGAAGCTGCTCGATTCCGCTGCATACTGCGGGCCAGGCATCTGGTCGGCGCGGCCTGCTTTCTGGATGATTGTCGATACCGGGCCGGCCGGCTCCTGGGCCCCTGCCCGTTTGGGCCCGGCCTTTGCCGGCGGCTTGACCGCGCTGTTGCCGGGCCTTCGGGAGCATGGCCGGGACGGGGTGTCTTTGCCGCAGGCTGGGCAGGACAGGGAAGCCCTGGCTGCCGGCCGTCTGCTCGCCCATGTGGCCCTTGAGCTTCTGCGCCTGGCCGGCCACGGCATGGGCCGGGGGAGCGCTGAACTCTTGAGTGAACCCCAGAGGGTGCGGGTGGTGGTGGAGTGCTTCGATGCCGCTTTGTCTCCGCCGTTGGTTCGCTTTGCCGTTTCCCTGCTGCTTCGCCTGCGGGCCTTCGCCCTGCAGGGCCAGGATGGCCCGGGAGAAGAATGGCGGCGGCTGGTGGAGGATCTGGGGGATTTCGTGAAAAATCTCCAGGCCCGCAGCCTCGATCTCTCCACCCGGGCCCTGGTCGAGAAGGGACTGGAACGCGGCATTCCCTGGCTGCGCATTTCCCCGGACGCCATGTTCGTGCAGCTTGGCTCCGGTTGTTTTGCCCGGCGGATCATGGAAACCTCCACCTGTCTCGACCAGGGAATCGGGGAGCGGATCTGCAGAAACAAACAGGTCACGGCCCAGCTTCTGGGCTCGGTGGGCCTGCCCGTGCCGCGGCAGGTGCGGGTGGCCGCACCTGACCAGGCGGTGGCGGCGGCCCGGGTTCTGGGTTGGCCGGTGGTGGTGAAGCCGGTTTATCTCGGCAAGGGCATGGGTGTTTTTGTGGGCTTGAGGTCGGAAGCCGAAGTGCGGCAGGCCGCCGAGAAAGCCTTCAGATACGGGCCCGTCGTGTTGGTTGAGCAGCATGTGGCGGGCGACGATCACCGCCTGTTGGTGGTGGGCGGCCAACTGGTGGCCGCAGCCCGGCGGCTGCCGGCCCAGGTGGTGGGCAACGGCCGCGACACGGTCCGGCAGCTGGTGGCGGCAGCGAACCGGGACCCGCGTCGCGGCATTGGTTTTGAAAATCTCCTGGTGCGTCTCGTGCTCGACGACGAGGCCCTGGAGCAGCTTCGCCGTGTCGGGCTCGGCCCGGACTCGGTGCTGGCCGCCGGGGTGGCTGTCCGTTTGCGGGGCACGGCCAATATCTCCACCGGCGGCACCGCCGTCGACGTCACCGACCAGGTGCATCCCGACAACCGCTTGGCCGCCGAGGTGGCTGCCGCCCAGTCGGGGCTTGCCGTCTGTGGAGTGGATTTCATCTCGCCCGACATCGGCCGTTCCTGGCAGCAGGTGGGCGGCTGCATCATCGAACTCAACCAGTCTCCCGGCCTGCGTCCCCACCAGGTGGCCAACCCGCGGCAAGACGTGACGGGGCCCATCCTCGATGTCCTGTTTCCCGCCGCTCGCCCCGCCCGCATACCGGTGGCGGTGGTCACCGGCAGCAACGGCAAGACCACCACCTGCCAGATGCTGGCCCGGATTTTTCAGACCGCCGGCCGGGTCTGCGGTCTGGCCACCACCCAGGGCGTGTTTCTGGACGGCCTTCTGCTCAAAACCGGGGACCTGGCCGGCGGCGCCGCCGGTGCTGCGGTGCTGCTCCAACCCCGGGTCGAGGTGGCGGTGCTGGAAGCTGCCCGCAAGGGCCTGTTGCGCCGTGGGTTGCCCGTGGACTGGTGCGATGTGGGCGCGGTGCTCAACGTGACCGGCGATCATGTGGGCTGCGACGGCATTGAAACCATCGACGACCTTGCCCGCATCAAGCGGCTGGTGGCGGAAGGAGCGCGGCAGGCTCTGGTGCTGAACGCCGAGGACCCGCTGTGCCTGGCCATGGCCTCCTGCAGCCCGGCTTCGCGGCACTGCCTGGTGGCGGTCTCCGGAGTCACCCCGGCGATCGCGCGCCATCTGGCCGACGGCGGCCGGGCCGCGGTGCTGGAGCGCCAGAGCGGGGGGGAGATGATCACGTTTTTAACCGGCGGGCAGCGACAGGCGGTCCTGGCTATCGCCGATATCCCCGCCGCCCACGGAGGCCTGGCCGCCTGCAATGGCACCAACGCCCTGTTTGCCGCCGCCATTGCCTGGGAGATGGGGGTGGAGACGGAAAACATCATTGCGGGATTGCGCTCTTTTCAGTCAACGTTCGAGTCCAATCCCGGCCGGCTGAACGTCTATGAGGGCTTGCCTTTCCGGGTGGTGGTGGATTTCGCCCACAACCCGGACAAGTACCAGGCCTTGATCGATTACGCCGTGGGGGCGGCGCCGTCAGGTCGCCGGATTGGTGTGATCACCTCTTCGGGCAAAAGGCCTGATGAACATTTTCGGGCCATCGGGCGGGTCTGCGCCGGTGCCTTCGACCACTACCTGCTGGCCCGCTGGGAAGATCCCCGCGGTCGCGGTGAATGGGAAGTGCAGGAGCTGATCCGCGCCGCTCTTCTTGGCGCCGGCGTCGAGGCCAGTCGGGTCGAGGTGTGCAACCGGGAGGAAGAGGCGGTGGCGAAGGCCCTTGAGCTGGCCCGAGCGGGAGATCTCGTGGTCCTTGCCGTGCAGGAGCACCGCCGCTGCTGGGAGCAACTTCTCAGGGCAGGGGAGAAGCCTTGAGAGAAGCTTTTTTCTTTCCGGCTGGGGGCCAAATCCTGGCCAATTGCCTGATTTACGGAGCGCCTGTCCTTTGCTTGCGCCGCAACCCTTCATCATCGTCGCCGTCTCTTCGGCACCCTCGTTTTCCGCCAGGTTTTTCCTTTTTTTCTTGCCCCCGGTTCGTTGCTTCACTATAGGTGGTGGATGGGTTAGGTTTTCCCATGTGGGACCTTCTCTCATCTGGGGCCTGCTCTCCTTGCTCTTTTTCCGTTGCCCTGATCGAAGTTCACCGCCGTTCGGCCTTTTTTAAATCGATCTGTCTGTAAAGGAGGAAAGTATGACGCAGCAAGAATGGAAGACACCTCTTCTGGTCACCGTGTTGTGCGGGTTTGCCGCCGTGCCTTGTGCGCCAGGCATGGCCGGGGCCCTCTCGTTGGAGGAAGCCCTCGGCAAGTCGATCTTTTTCGACGCCGCGCTCTCCATCGGCGGCAACCAGTCCTGCGCCGCCTGCCACGACCCGGAGTGGGGCGGGACCGGTCCCGACGCCACGACCAACGCTTACGGTGCGGTCTACGAAGGCTCCATCCCCGGGCGTTTCGGCAACCGCAAGCCGCCCAGCTCGGCCTACGCCACCATGAGCCCTATCCTGCATGTCGACCCGAAGGCGGAGCATTTTGTCGGCGGCAATTTCTGGGATGGCCGGGCAACCGGCGAAAAACTGGGCAACCCCGCCGCCGACCAGGCCCAGGGGCCTTTCCTGAACCCGGCGGAGCAGGCCCTGCCCGATTCTGCCTGCGTGGTCTACAAGGTATGCACCGGCGCCTATGCAGCCTCCTTCATGGAGGTGTACGGTGCGGATTCCTGCGCCATCGCCTGGCCCGCCGCGGTGGAGACGCTCTGCGTCACCGAGGGCGTCACTCTGCCGCTTGCCGATCCGGACCGGGGCCGTTCCGATACGGCTTACGACAACATAGCGCTGGCCATCGCCAGCTACGAAGCTTCGGCGGAAGTGAACGCCTTTTCGTCGAAGTACGACCACCAGCAGACGGGGCCCACCCAACTCGGCAAGCAGGAGCGGCGGGGCCTGGCCCTGTTCCGCGGCAAGGCCAAATGCTCACGCTGCCACACCCTCGGAGGCAAGAAGCCGCTCTTTACCGATTTCACCTTCGACAACCTGGGGATTCCCAAAAATCCGGAAAATCCGGTCTACGCCTCCGACCCCGGTTTCGTCGATCTGGGTCTGGGTGCATTTCTTGAGGACCGCGAGGACTACAAGGAGCTGGCCGAGGAGAACATGGGCAAGCACAAGGTGCCCACCCTGCGCAACGTCGACAAGCGGCCTGTCCCAGGGGACATCAAGGCCTTCGGCCACAACGGCTATTTCAAGTCGCTCAAGGGCATCGTCCACTTCTACAATACCCGCGACGTCAAGCCGGTCTGCCCGGGGGATTATACCGAGGCCGAGGCCCTGGCGGCCAACTGCTGGCCGCCGCCCGAGGTGGGGGAGAACGTCAACGACCTCGAGTTGGGCAACCTCGGCCTCTCGGGCGAGGAAGAAGACGCCATCGTCGCCTTCCTGAGAACCCTGTCCGACGGCTTCGTGCCCGCTGGTAAGTAAGCCCCGTTCTGTGCCGCACCGCGCCGGGGTGCCCGAATCCCTTTCACCCCGGCGCGACCGCGGCCGTTCTCCGAAGCCGGGCAGGCCTACCTGCCCTGGCCAGGGACGCCCGGCAGCAGGGCGAGGGTGGTGCCGATCACTTGCTGCCAGGCCGCCATGTTGTTCTTTTCCTCTTCGAGAAAATGGGCCAGGGTGCGGCTTGTCTCGTGCTCGACGCGCCGGCCCTGGTGGTAGAGCTGCACCACCTGCAGCGGGCCGCTGCTGCCAAGGGCCATCCGCGCCACGTTGTCCGGGCTGATGGTGGCCCTGCCCAGGGCCTTTTCGGTGGGCCAGTCGATGTCGTGGAAAACCACGTAGGCCAGCTCCGAGCACACGATCCGGCGGTCGGTTTCCACGTCGAAATTGAAGTCGTACGCCTTACCCACCTGCCGCAGGGTGCGGAGCAGGTATTCCCGCTTCTGGTCCCTGGAAAGCCCTTTGTGCCGGAGAACGGCCAGGTCGTCGATGTTGAGAAAATGCTCCAGGCTGTTGGTCTCCACCCCGGAGCGCAGGGCCTCCACCACCATGGCGCCGCCGGTGATCCGCGGCAGGAGGTGTTGCACCTCTGCTTCTTTTGTGATGTCGATCCCCTCGGCCAGCCAGTCTGCGGGGGAGCCGATCCATATCGCCACGTGTCCGTAGTAACCAGGGATAAATTTATCGGTCAGGCGAAACGGTGTCTTCTCGAGCAGGATGTCCAGCGGCTTGAGGCCTGCCCTGATTTGTTCCCGTTCCTCCCTGTCCAGCCGAAAGAGCTTGCCGCGCCGGGTTTCCACCAGCCCCACCACATTGCCGAACAGTCTGCTCACCGTACCCAGGGAGTGGTCCCCGGCGTTGTCCATGAGATCGGTGAGCGCCCGGGCCGTGTTGAGGGCCCAGGGCCCGGTGGTGCTGAGCAGATGGTTCCGGCGGATGTCGTCGTAGGACAAACTGCCGGAGATCAGCAGGTCGAGGTAAGCGGATTGCTGGTCCCCATCGGTGATCCCTTTCTCCTGCCGCCAGCGTTGGTCCTCCTCGAACAGCACCAGGGCCTTCTGCACCATGTACCGGTTGTTCGGATCGGTGAAGTTGGCCGAAACCTTCTGCAGTTGGAGGGAATCCTCGGGGTAGTCGAAGTTGACCAGCCGCCGCAGTCTGGCGTCCCGCTGGTAGGGATAGATGGCCACCAGGTAGTTGTCGTAGAGCACCAGGGCGGCGGCCAGGGAAAGCTTGATTTGCTTGATGGCAAGGCTGCCCTCCTGGTCCAGGGGGTCGAGGTGGTGGATGGTTCGGGGCGGTTGACCTTCCACGGAAATTTTCTGGGTTCGGGAGGTTTCGCCCGGAGCCAGTTTCACCTCGTGCTGGTGCTCGACATACTGCCGGTGGCGATGGGCCAGGGCGAGAATGTCTTGCCGGACCCTGAGATAGTGGGTCGAGGCGTCATGCACGTTTTCGATGTCGGCGTGGGAGAGCGGGGCGCCGGCCTGGAGTTTCTCGGTGAGCGTTTTGTGGAAACGGGCCGCGTTCACCCGCCAGGCAAGGGCTTCCTCGATGGAACTCTGCAGCAGGTAGATATCGCTTTCGAGCGCCGCCCGGCGGGTATTCCACAGAATGTCGTTCCCCGCCGGCGGCTGCCGGGCACAGTCGGCCGAAAGGAGGCAGAGGGCGACAAGAACCAGGCGCCGGAAAAAGAGAGTATTCAGTCTGAAAGGTACCCGTTCTGGCGGTTGCATGTTTTTTTCCCGTGATTGGCCTTTTGTCCGACGCGGAACAGCAGCGGGCGGGGGGCATCCCGGTGGCTGCGTCCACTGCCTCCCGCCATCTCTGGGCCCGGGTCACTGAGCCGCGTCTTCAATTTCCTCCGGCAACTCGAACCCGTCGTCGTGCTGCCAGCAAGGGCCGCCACCGCACACCGGCCGGCGGCAGCCGGCGGTGCCGTCCGAGCTCTTGGTGGGCATGCCGCAGTCGAGTACCGCCTGCCGGTGGCGGCGCCGGTCGGTATCCAGCAGCTCGAACGGGTCGTCGGCCGGTGGGGGCGGGCCGTAGCCTTCGGGGGGGCGGCGGAAATCGATGCTGAACCGGTTGCGGAGCGCCGCCAGAGCCAGGGTGAGGGCGCCGCCGCCATGCTGTTTGGCCTCCAGCAGCCTGGCCAATGCGTCGTGCAGAGCCGAGCGGTGGAGGGAGGCGCGGAGGGCTGCCGGGTCCTTCGAAAGGTCCACGGTGCCGCCTGCCGGCCCGGTGTCGACCTCTTCTGGTGGCCCGAGTTTCTGCAGGGCCCGAAGCAGCGCCGCCTGCAGGGCGTCCAGCGGGTTTTCCGAAAAAGCTTCCGGGTCGACCGGCAGGGGCTGGTGGTGCCGGGAGGCGAGGGGCGGCAGGTTGATGAAAGAAGGCCAGGGATTTCCATGAAATTCGCCACCCAGGGCGGCGCGCAGGCCGGGGTCGCGGAGACTGTTGCAGGAATGGAAGACCGCCAGATCCAGGTTGTAGCTCGATGCCTGCTCCAGGGTTTGGGCAATCGACGGGTCATCCGTCATCCGCTGCTTGGTCTTCTTTGAAAGCAGGCGCGGCGTCACCACGTCCTCCAGGGCCCAGTGCCGGAAATCGCCGCTGGAGATGTTCTGCTTGCCGTTGAGCCGGAAGGAATAGTGGCTTGAGTGCAGTTCGCCGTGGCCGATGAAGACCACGGCCTTCAAATCGCGGGCGGCGAGCAACCGGCGCAGCCGGGGCTCATCCGGCTCCCGGAAGACCCCGATCCGGCCGTAGCCCCGTTTTTTGAGCATGGCCACCGCTCTTTCCTCTGCCCGGCTGTAAGGATAATCCCAGCCCGGCAGCAGGCTGCCCGAGTCATCCACCACGCCCAGGATGACCAGGGCCTCGTAGCTCCGTTTGCCTGTTGCGCCACCTTCCTTGGGCTCTGTTTTTTCTTTCGGCATATTGTCTTGTCCGTAGTGAGTTCCTGGCCGGTTTGCCCTGCTGTGCCTGTTTTATATGCCCCTGGTGGCCTGTCTGCAGTCGCCTCCAAACAGCGCCCGGGCCAGTTCGTCCTTTTTCATCGCCACGATCTGGCGGCCGGCCTGAAGGAGAAGCTCCTGCTCTTCCTCGCTGATGTTGAAGTCGGTGGTCACGTCCCGGGATTGCTCCCGGATCTCCTTGGGCAGATCGTCGAAGGCGAGGTAGACCACGGTCAGGTCCTGCCCGGCGAGGGCGTCGCTGCCGGCCGTCTTCTCTATCTCCCGCCGGTGCCGGATGCGGCGGGCGTCGAGGGAGATGCCCGCGCTCCGGTTGTAGATCTCCACCATGGTGGGCGAGCCTTTCTTGCTGCTGAACGGTTCTCGCTTTCCTTTGTAGGCGTCGATGACGATGAGCGCCTTCCGGTTTTCCCCGGTCTGGCCGAGGATCTCCAGGGCGGTGGTGATGCCGAGGTTGTCGGCCAGGCCGCCGTCGAAGAGGTGCAGAGAGGGGTTTTGCGGGTCAAAGGAACTGGTCAGGGTGGTGGCCGGTACGACGCCGGGGAAGGAGGCGCTGGCAACCAGGCCCACCGACAGGGGGATCGCGTAGACCTCCTCGGGTTTTTCGATGATGTGTTCCTTTGTGTTGTGGGTATAGCCGCTGACTGCGTACTCGAGGAAGGCCTTGGGGTAGGCCGGAAAGATGCTGCCGTTGTTGTAGATGGTTGAATTGGCGATCCAGAGGGGCAGGCTCGGGGTGGCCTGCCGTTGGGTGTCGATGAACACGTCGCCCAGGACCAGGCTCCGGCCGCGGTTTTCAGCGCCCAGCACCTTTTGGTCGAAGGCCTGCTCGAGAAAATCACCCCGGTCGAGACTGCCCATGGAGCGCAGGGAGATGAAGACCCGGGCCAGGCGGTTGTGATAGCCGCGCTCCAGGTTTCGCCGCGCCGGGCTGTTCCTGTCGTCCAGCAGTTTGTGCAGGGAGTAGCCGGCGGCAGAGCCGTTTGCCGCCATGTGGTCGTGCAGGGTGGCCAGGTAGGTGGCGGCCGCGAAGCCGCCGCCGGAGACGGTGGAGAGGTAGTCCACCTCCTGCAGGCCGTTGCGGGTGTGGTCCCCGCAGGTGATTTCCTCGAGGGCGCTCAGCACCCCGGCCCCGAAGTTGCCGGCCCGGTGGCCGCCGCCGGAAATGGCCACGGCAACGGAGAGTTCCCTGTTCTGCGGGGCACCCCGCAGTTCCGGCGACTTGTAGCCGCTGAGGTCCAGGGCCGGGGTCTGGTAGTCTTGCCGGAAGACCGAACTGGCCTGGGAAACGGTGCCCCAGGCGTCGATGAGAAAAACACCGGCCAGGGTGCAGAGGCCAAGGGCGAGCGTTTTCAGGTTATTCTTCATGAATGGCTCCTTTGTGGGGAGGAACGGGCGTCGTGGTGATGCTATGCAGCAAGAGTCGAGAGGGAAGAGAGTGTTGCGGGATCGTCCGTACCTGCTGCAGCGCGCCCTGAACTCGATTGCGTATCGTGGTGGCGGCATCCTGGGAACCAGGCGGATGCTTCGCCACTGCTATGGTTATACTCCTGAAAATACAAAATTACAGAAAATATTTTGTGCCGGGGGAGGACGACCAGAAACGGCCGTGGGGTTGTTGCCGTCAATAGCTGATGCCCAGCCGGCGGGCCAGTTCGCCGTCCAGGTGCCAGCCGGTGATGCGCTCCCGGCTGACCACCGGCGCGGCGGCCAGCACGTGGCCGTCGAGGAGCTGCAGGCGGGAGCCGGCGGCGGCCCGCACCGTCATGGTGAGAGAACCGGTGGCGAGGGCAATCTCGATCTCTTCGGTGTCGAGCTCGGCCAGTACCTCGGTCTGGTCGGCGGCGGTGGGCAACCGGCCGTGGGTGGAGTAGAAGAGGGCGATGCGCGTTTCAACCAGATGCAGGCGCGGCAGAACCAGCGACACCAGGCGGGCCTGCTGGACATAGGTGACGTAGCCCGGAATGGCCACCGCTGCCAGGACGAGGATGATGCAGAGGGCCACCATGAGCTCGGTGACGCTCATGCCCCGCTCCCTGGGCCGGTCGCTATCGGGCTCACCGTGAGGGATCATGGTGTTCGCTGTGGGTGGGTTTGCTCATTGCGGCGGGTGTTCAAGTCTGTTTGGTTGCAAGGGGAGCCCAAGCGGGAGTCTTTAAGTGGTAACGAACAGTTCAAAAGACCGGACACAAGGCGGGGCCGGATAAAATGCCTTGAGTAAGCCACACGAGGAGGTTCCCATGGAAAGTATTTATGACCCATTTCCGACTTTTTGTGGAGAGAATTCCTTGCTCCTCTTTTCTGGCAAGTGTTAGGTTGCCGAATGCCTGACTGGTTCATATCTCTTTTGGTCGTTTCGGGCGGGAATGATTTTTCATGGTCTTCGGGTATGTTCTTGGCGGTCTAAATTGCTGGAGAGGAGGAATCGAGGGAATGGGAAACGGGACAAAGATCTGCCTGGCGAGTGTCATTGGGTTTTGCTTGTGGTTCGGTCTGGGGTGGTCAGTGGCGTTTGCCGATGTTTGCGACGACATGGTGCAAAAAGCCCAGGCACTCACCGACTCCGCCGCCGGGGAAGCGCGTCAGGGCAGGTACCAGGCGGCCTCCGAGCTGTACCTGAAGGCGGGCAGGTACTTCCAGCAGGCCTCGGAGATGAAGAACTGCCGTTGCCCGAAAATAGAAAAAAACGCCCTTAAGGCCGCGGAGGCCTGCAAGAAGAACGCGGCCATCAACAAAGAGAACTACAGAAAGGAGAAAACGTACAAGGCCGAGCTCAAGGAATACGAAACCGTTCAGCAGGCGAACGCCCAGTATAACAGGGGCAACGATCATGCCCGCCAGGGGGAGTGGCAGGACGCGGTCGACTGTTTCGAGAGGGCCGCGAAGATGTATGAGCGGGTGGCCTCGTCGGATACGGCAAATGGCCAGGCGGCGAAAAACAATGCCAGCCAGGCCCGGAAACTGGCAACGCTGGCGCGGCAACGGATGGGGCAATAGGGTTTCATGGCCATTGTGGGCTTGTGTGAGCCTGCGCGTTCAAACAGGGAGTCTACTCATGTGAGCGGAAAAACGAGCCTGGGGTCGTGGGGGGCCACGCTAGGAAAGGCCAAGGCCAATGGTGTCAGCCCTTCGCGCCGGGCTCTCCTGCGCCCTGGGCAAGGATAATGCACCGGGATGAAGTTGTTACCCGCAAGGGTTGTCCGGATTGCTTTTAGGCAAGACGGGAAAAACGTTTCTTCGACTCTGGAAAATCCACGCCCATGGCAAAGGCGACAAGGATGCCGAAGGGGACAGAATAGGCGAGGAACCACGGCATGAATATAGATTCCAGGGTGCAGGGCTGCCCCGGAAAGGTCATGACGACCGCACCCGCAAGCATTCCAGCCAGAGCCAGCCATTGATAGACCGCCAGCCCGGCCGCTCTTGGGGTTTGGGGCTCGCCGCGATAGGCTTCCTCGATGAAACGACCGATGCTGCCATAAAGGAGATAGCTTCCGCCAATCAGCGGCATGGAAACCGACAGGGACCAGGCCCGCACCAGCAGTGCTCCCAGAACGAGGTTGTAAAGGATTGAGTACAACTGGGTCGGATAAACCGGCCGGTGCCCGAGGGCTGCCAGAAAGAGGACCCGGGATTTGGCATGGGAAAACATGATGCCCTGCTCTCGGGAGCATTCTTTTCCGTGACAGCAGCCCTGGACCAGACACCGCAGCCGCCCCACGGCCTGCACAAACGGGCCAACAACGGCAAAGGCGCCTGCAAGCTGCCAGCCATTCGCCCCGAACCAGGCCGCCAGCATAATGCCCAGCACTGCTCCCAGCAGGCCTCCATAATATCCGAAGGGTCTGGAAAGCTTTGAAGAACCCTCCAGCGCCTGCCCCCAGATTCCAGCCCCGAGCAGAGTCGTGACGCCGACCAGAAGAACATGCCAGGCATTTTCACGGCCCGCCAGATGGGCGGCAACGGTCAGCCCGCTGAAGGCGCCCAAGCCGGCATAGGCGCCGTGTACGATCACCCGGGCGCTGCCGAAACGCCATTCGCGCCAGGAGTTGGCGACTCGCTCAGTGGCGGCCAGCAACCGAAACCAGAGTTCCCTGGCGTTGCGGACAGCCAGATACACGATCACCGCGCCGACGACATCGATGATGGAATGCATGCCGGTGGTGATGCAGCTTATGGCTATGACCAGGGCGGCAAGATACCACCAGCGGCCATGGTTGCCAGATTTGGCATAGAGCCATGCGGCCAGCAATGACCAGGTGACGTGAAACGAGGGAAAGGCTCCTGCCGGGCCGTCCATTGTTCTTTCAATCATCAAAAACCTGCCCCAGAAGCTTGTGGCCACAAAAGGCCTTGGCGTTGCCTGAAGCGGCAGGAGAAGAAAACACAGCATGGCCAGGATGGTAGCCCAGAGCCCCATGAGCATGAAACTTCGCAGATCCTTGCGACGGCGGGCGACAAGAGGCGCGGCCAGTACGAAAGGATAGGTGAGGGCATACGGCATTTCCGCCCACTCAATGACAGGCAGCAGGCGCTCAAAGGCGAAATATGTTTCAATGGCATCCGGCGCCGGCCCGAGGAAGATGACCGCCTCGTAGAGAATCAGCCAGGGCAGGAAAACGAGAGCGTACACTGAAATCCGGTCGGAAAACAGGGGGGATGCCTCCTCAGCCGGCGGCAGACCAATCGCGGTTTGCCAGGCACCGTTTCCGAAGCGTCTTTCCATGTCATGCCGTTCATAGCCCAACACAAGGGCCGTGCAGCAGAACACAATGGTCGGGGTTACCAGCCAGAGTCCTGGCGCTGATCCGGTGAACAGGGAAGAACCTGCGGCCAGTATGGCGAATCCCGTGTAAATCGGATGAGGGAGAAGCGCATAAATGCCTTGGGTGACGAGGCGTTCGGGAGGAAATGCGTTCATGGGCAATCCTTTGCCGTATCTGATAATGGCCCACCAGCCGGACGCCATGAGAAGAACCCCTGATGCGGCCAGTATCAAGCCGATGGAAGGGGCACTGATCACCGGCAGCATGCTAACAGCGTCGTTCAGGCTGCGCTCCCAGGCAAGAAGGCCGGCGGGCAACGCGATGAGGAACAAAAAACCGTAGAGAATTTTTCCGACCGTTGTTTCGCTCATTGTGCCATCGTGTCGAAGCGGACGATTTCATGGATGGCCCATCCAATCAGAGATGAACCGTTTTGGGTCATCTCTCCGGCACTGCGCCATTTGCATTCATAGGTTTCCAGTATTCTATAGGGAAAGAGCGACTGTACGGCTGGGATTTTCGACAGTGCGGTGGCGACGAGTGGACCTTCCCGCAACACCAGGGGCTGGCTGAGCTCCAGGGTGCCACCCTGCCACGAGACACCAGACTCGGAGACGATGGCTTCTTTTTTTAACCGGCCATTGACATAGACTACCGTTAGGGGGCGAGAGCCGCACCATTGGATCCAGACGACGAAATTGTCCCGGGCGAGAAACCGTCCCCAGTGGAGTTCCTCCACGGGGATTTTCCAGGGATAGAGCGTCATTTCCAGGTGTTCGACATAGCCCAGCCCCACGAGTTGGTCTTGCTTGGGGTGGCGGTGCACATGAGCTTCCGACAAGGGAGAATGGGCGTGCCACCGGATGGCGCCCATCTCGGTTTCAAGAAGCATGCACTCCGGAAGTTCGGTGCCGGTGTTTCGCCATCGCCCGGAGCAGCCAAGGCCTTTGGGCTCCCAGACCACGCCGTGGTCAACATGTTCTGGCATGCGTTCTCCGAGCAGGGACGTTTGGGAGCGCAACCGACCGCCGCAATAGTCAAGCCGGCTTGCGTAGGTCATGCTTAGGGCTTTCCAGGTCAGTTGCGCGCTGTAGCCAATGAACACCTCTCCTGCGGCGCTTACGCAATCGAGATACCATTTTTTAAGCCGGAACGTCGGGCTTTTCTCAGAGCCTGCTGGTTGCAGGGCTCCATTGTCCCTTGCTGGTGGAAGCATTTTCGGGTGCGTCGTCTCGGGTTCAGGAAAAAGATTGCTGTGCCCTGCCTGGGCGTTACAAGCCAGCAAACGCTCAATTTACTGATCTTGTAAAGTTTTTGAAAAAATAGGCGACAGAAATGTTTTTCTCTTCCATGTCGCCTATTTCAGGAAGGGTTCTTTTAAGCCCCAATCAACCCTCCGTTCTCGCCCCGGTGATCTCCGCCACGGTGAGTTTTGAGAACTCCTCGAACAGCCAGCTCATGCGGGTTTCGTTCATGCCGGCAAGACCGCCCAGGGCGTAGGAGGCGGAGACCTTGAAGGTGTGCAGCGGCGTGCCGTCGGCGCCGAGCAGGGTGACGTCGCCGTGGATGTGGTCGTTGCCGGCCATCACGCCCCACATGAAGGCGTTGAAGGCGGAGCGGATGCGGATGTCGGTGATCTCGATCCTCACCTGGTTGATGGCGGCGGTGTCCATCAGGCCGCAGGCGCCCAGCTTGCGCTCGATCATGTCGCGGAGCTTGTCGTCCTCGAAGCGGGCGATGTCGTTGAGGTCGGTGGTGGCCTCCTTGTTGATGGAAAGCTCGACCTTGCAGAATTTTTCGCCGCTAGGGGCGTAGGCGGCCAGGTCGCTCGGTCGCTGGACGTTCGAGGCGCAACCGATCAGGGCAAAGCACAGGCAGGCGGTAAGCAGTTGGCAGAAAAACTTCATTTTTCCTCCTTTGGACGAAAGTCGCGTGGTCGTTTGGTGGGGGTGTGTTGTGGTATCCGGAATTGAATCCACTTATCAGTAGCTATACGGTAAGTCAACGAAAAATATTCGGCCTGTGATTTTTTGCCGGTGGTTTTTCAGGTGGGCGCTGGCAGGGTGGTAGAGCAAGCACTGCTTCATTGTCTGGTCATGGCTTGCTCGCTGTTCCCCATTGCCGTTCCTGGCTCGCTTCATGAGGCGCAACCGAACAGTCTTTCGTGGCAAAGGGCTACTGCTTGCAGAAAACGCTCTATGGGGGTGGTGAAGAGACAAGTTATTTTCCCGGAAAGGCGGAAAAAAGTCTTTCTTCCGTTTCGGGCAAACCATGGAATAAACCTGTTTCCTCCTCTTGTCAGCACAACTCGTCGCTTGCCAACAAACAGTTTTCCGCCGGGTGACGGTTCGTTTTGGTCATCCTGCCTGCGCCACTCCTTCTTCCGGTTCCCCTCCTCTTTCTTTACAGTCCCGTGCTTTTCTGGTAGTCTGCCGACGTCTTTGTGTTACAAAAGTGTTATTTCTTGGCGGAGGCGAGGAGGAGCCGGGATGGCGGCGAAGAAGGAAAGGGAAAATATGGAAAAAAGCCAGGAGATCGCCGATCTCAGTTGCCTCTACGAGGTGACCAAGGTGCTGGCCACGGCGACGGATCTGCGGGACTCGCTGGGAGCGATCATGGAGATTCTGGCCGCCGGCAAGGGGTTTCACAACGGCACGGTGACCATCATCAACCCGACCACCGGGCAACTCGAGATCGAGGTGGCGCCGGGGCTCTCCACCGAGGCCAGGCGGCGGGGCAAGTACAAGGTGGGCGAAGGGATCACCGGCCGGGTGGTGGCCACCGGCGAGCCCATCGTCATCCCGCACATCCGGGAGGAGACGGGGTTCCTGAACCGCACCCGGGCCCGGGGCGACATCAGCAAGCAGGACAATTCCTTTCTCTGTGTGCCCATCAAGCACGACAAGCAGACCTTTGGCGCTCTTTCGGTGGACCGGGCCTGGCGGGCCGACCTCAACTACGAGGCGGAGCTTCGCTTTCTCGCCATCATCAGCAACCTCATCGCCCAGACCGCCCGCCGCATCCAGGAGGTGAACGAGAGCCAGGAGCGGCTGCAGAACGAGAACATCGAACTGCGCCGGGAGCTTTCCGAAAAATACCGGGTGGCCAACATCATCGGCAACTCGAGCCGCATGCAGGAAGTGTTCGAGATGATCCACCGGGTGGCGGAAAGTAACGCCACGGTGCTGTTGCGCGGCGAGTCGGGCACCGGTAAGACCATGGTGGCCCGGGCGCTCCATTACAACTCCAACCGGGCCAAGGGGCCGTTCGTGGCGGTGAACTGCTCGGCGCTGCCGGAGACGCTGCTCGAGAGCGAGCTCTTCGGCCACGAGAAGGGGGCGTTTACCGGGGCCCATGCTTTGAAGAAGGGCAGGTTCGAACTGGCCGAGGGTGGCACGCTCTTTCTCGACGAAATAGGCGAACTCTCTCCGGCGGTGCAGGCCAAGCTGCTGCATGTCGTCCAGGACCGCGAGTTCCAGCGCTTGGGCGGGGTGAAATCGATCACCTGCGACGTGCGCCTGGTGGTGGCCACCAACAAGGATCTCGAAACGGCGGTGGCCGAGCGCACCTTCCGCGAGGACCTCTACTACCGGCTGAACGTCTTTCCGGTCTACCTGCCGCCGCTCCGCGAGCGGCGCACCGATATCCTGCTGCTCGCCGACTTTTTCCTCACCAAATACGCCGAGGAAAACGGCAAGAACATCCAGCGCATCTCCACCCCGGCCATCGATCTGCTGCAGCAGTACCACTGGCCGGGCAACGTGCGCGAACTGCAGAACTGCATCGAGCGGGCGGTGCTCATCTGTGACGAGGACTCGATCAAGAGCTACCACCTGCCGCCCTCCCTGCAGAGCGCCGACAGCGTCGACCCGGACCGCACCCTCTCCTTTACCGAGGCGGTGGCCAACTTCGAGCGCGAGCTCATCGTCGAGGCCCTCAAGCAGACCAACGGCAACCAGACCCGGGCCGCCAAACTCCTGCAGACCAGTTTGCGGATCGTCAACTACAAGATCCACAACTACGGCATCGAGCCCAAGAAGTACCGCACCGGCAGGAAGGGCTGACTCTTTTTCTGCGGACGTCCCCCCCCAAAAAAAAGCCCGGCCACCGTGAGGTGGCCGGGCTTTTTTGGGGCTTCCGGAACGCAGGTTGCGCCGGCTTCCCGGATCAGTAGATCCCCAGGTAGCTGTCGAGTTCCCAGGAGGTGACGGCGATGCGGAAGGCGTCCCACTCGGCCTCCTTGGCCTCGATGTATTTTTCGAAGATGTGCTTGCCGAGCGTCTCCTTGGCCAGGCTGTTCTTCTTGAGCTCGCCGAGCGCCTCCTTGAGGGAAGCGGGCATGTTGGCGATTTTCGCCTTGCGCTTCTGGCTGTCGGTCATCCGGTAGATGTTGACGTCGGTGGAGGCGGGCACCGGCAGGTCGTTTCTGATCCCGTCGAGACCGGAGTTCAGCATCATGGCCAAGGCCAGGTACGGGTTGCAGGTGGGGTCCGGGCAGCGCACCTCGACCCGGGTGCCGAGACCGCGGGAGGCCGGGATGCGGACCAGGGCCGAGCGGTTGGAGGCGGACCAGGCCACGTACACCGGCGCTTCGTAGCCCGGCACCAGGCGCTTGTAGGAGTTGACCAGCGGGTTGGTGACGGCGGCAAAACCCCGGGCGTTCTTGAGGATGCCGGCGATGTACTGGTGCGCCACCTTGCTCAGTTGCTTGGGCCCCTTCTCGTCGAAGAAGGCGTTGGAGCCGTCGAGCTTGAACAGGCTCTGGTTGGTGTGCATGCCGCTGCCGTTGATGCCGAACACCGGTTTGGGCATGAAGGTGGCGTGCAGGCCGTATTTCTTGGCGATGGTCTTCACCACCCACTTGAAGGTCACCGTGTTGTCGGCCGAGCGCAGGGCGTCGGCGTACTTGAAGTTCACCTCGTGCTGGCCTTCGGCCACCTCGTGGTGCGAGGCCTCGATCTCGAAGCCCATCTTCTCCAGGGTTTCGATGATCTCGCGGCGGCAGTCGACGCCGTAGTCGTCGGGGTCCACCGAGAAGTAGCCGGCGGTGTCCTGGGTGAAGGTGGTGGGCCGGCCGCAGTCGTCGCGCTTGAAGAGGAAGAACTCGCACTCGGTGCCGACGTTCATCCGGTAGCCCATCTTCTCGGCCTCTTTCAGCACCCGCTTGAGGTTGACCCGCGGGCAGCCCTCGAAGGGCGTGCCGTCGGCCTTGTGCACGTCGCAGATGATCCGCGCCGCGGCTTTTCCTTCCTTGTTGCGCCAGGGCAGGATGGTGAAGGTGTCGAAGTCGGGGGTGAGGTACATGTCGCTTTCGTTGATCCGCACGAAGCCGTCGATGGATGAGCCGTCGAACATCATCTTGCCGTCGAGCGCCTTTTCGAGCTGGCTGCGGGGGATGGCGACGTTCTTCATGAAGCCGAAGATGTCGCAGAACTGCAGGCGGAAGAAGTGGATGTTCTCTTTTTCGACGATTTTGAGGATTTCATTCTTGGTCATGTCTTAAGTTCTCCTTGTCTTGCTTTTTCTGCAATGCGGCCGGATGGTGAACCGGCCCGCCTTATTCCTGTGGTAAGAGTCTCGTCGCCTATTTCCTCAACTCGAGCACCGAGTTGACGGCGAAGAGAAGGCCCTGGCGGATCTCCTCCTGGGTGGCGGGGTCGTTGATCTTGCCGCCTTCCATGTCGTTGACGTAGAAGACCTCGATCAGTTTGCCGCCCTCCTTGGTAAGCTTGGCGCGGCTGATGTTGAGGCCGAAATCGGCCAGCGTCCGGCTGATGTCGTAGAGCAGTCCGGGCCGGTCCTGGGCGAAGACCTCGATGACGGTGGCGGTTTCCGAGGTGTCGTTGTCGATCACCACCTTGGGACGCTGGCGGCCAGGCAATTGCTCGCCAGAGCGGCCCAGGGGCTTGAGCCGGCGGTGCAGCCGGTGGGTGAGGCCGAGCTGGTTGCTCACCGCCCGCTGCAGGTCGAGGGTGAGCTTTTCCCAGTCCTGGCCGGCGAATTCTTCGCCCACCGCGCTGGTCACGTCGAGCACGTCCACCACCGTGCCGTCCTCCCAGGTGAAGATGCCGGCGGCCAGCAGCGAGAGGTTGTGCAGGACCATGACCCCGAAGATCTTGGCCAGCAGCCCGGCCCGGTCCCGGGTCATGACCAGCAGCGACCAGTGAGCCCCCTGGTCGGCGGGCACCGCCAGCACTTTGCCGCCCTCGATCTCCCGGCGCAGCCGGATGTGCTCGGCCACCGCCTCGGGCTCGAAACCCAGGAGGTAGTCGGCGGGCAGCCGCTCGAGAAGCGCCTGGTCCCCGGGGGCGATGAGCTTTGCCACCTTCTCCCGCATCCAGAGCAGGCCCTGCTGGCGGTCCGGGGCGCTCTGGCCGGCGTCGATGCGGTGCGAGATCTTGAGGAAAAGCTCGAGCAGCAGGGCGCCTTTCCAGGCGTTCCAGGCGTTGGGGCCGGTGGCCCGGGCGTCGGCCATGGACAGCAGGTAGAGCATGGTGGCCCGTTCCCGTTCGCCGATGCGCTCGGCCGAACGCTGGATCAGGGTTTCGTCCTCGAGGTCGCGGCGCATGGCGGTGGCGGCCAGAAACAGGTGGTTGCGGACCAGGAACTCGAGAAGCTCCACTTCGTCCGGGTCGAGGCCGATGCGTTCGCCCACGGCGCCGGCCAGCTCGGCGCCGCGTTCGGCGTGGCGCCCGCCCTGGCCTTTGCCGATGTCGTGCAGGAGGGCGGCCAGGAACAGAATCTGGGGCCGGCCGAGGGAGGCGAACAGGTGGTCGTGTTCCGGCTCGCTCTGCAGCAGATGGAGCTCGGCCACGGTCTGCAGCAGGTGGCTGTCCACCGTGTAGACGTGGTAGATGTCGTGCTGGGCCAGGGACTCCACCGTGGAAAACTCGGGGATGTAGACCGAAAGAAGGCCGGTGTCGAGGAGTGGTTCAAGGGTGAGGAGCGGTTCGCGGGCTGCCTGCAGGGTCTCGAGAAAGGCGCGGCCCATGCGTTTCGAGCGCCTCAGTTTGTCGTCCACCAGGCCCAGGTGGGCGGCCACCAGCTTGCGGGCCCGGTGGTGGAGCGGCACCCCGGTTTTCGCCGACTGGGCGAAGAGCCGCATGAGGAGTGTTGGTTTTTTTTCGAGCAGGCCCGGCTCGGTGAGTTGGATGCGGCCGTGGCGGAGCGCGATGCCGGGTTCGAGTTCCTGGTCCTCGCGGGAGCGCGGCGAGACCCCGAAGACCTCGTCGACGTGCTCGAAGAAGAGGTCGGTGGTGACGCCGATGGTCTGTAGATTTGAATACACCTCCTGCATGAAGCGCTCCACCGGCAAGAGACCCTGGCTCTCCTTGTAGCCGAGCGTGGGGCTCCGCAGCTCCTCCTCGACCTGCTCCAGCTCGACGCGCAGCGCGTCCTCCTCCCAGAAGTTGATCGGCCCGTAGAGGAAGGTCTCGATCGCGCCGTCGCGCTCGGCCACGCTGAAGACCTCGCCGGCGGTCAGGCCCTTGGTGCGGCCCTCCGGCGGGCGTCCGAACTCGAGCTCGTCGGTCGTGTAGATGCACCACTCGCCGAGGCCGTTGCGGGCGTC
>JBFHWX010000022.1:0-28143 GCA_041599275.1 Desulfobulbales bacterium
AGTTAATTTATGGCAATTACCGGATCATTTACCGAGTGGAAAAAAACAAAATATCTGTGCTTACCGTTCGGCATGGCAACCAAATCCTACCATTAGAAGAAACCAAAGCATAACCAATCGCGGAACCGGTAAAAGTCGGTGGCGTTCCGGCAAATTCATTGGCCGGGTCCGCTGAGTTCGGCGTTCTATGAAAATTACGGACGTCGACGGAACGGAGTTCATTTATCCACTATTGACTCCCTCTCGCTTTTCAAATGGTACGTGGCCAGGAAGGGAGGTTCTGATGTCCTCCCTCGCGATATCGAGCCACCGGCGTACAGGGTCAGACTTTGCCCGGCCCGAAAGGGAGCAGACGTCCAGACGGCATCTGTGCGAAAAGCGCTGCAGTCATTGCAGCAGATCGAGGTGGGTGGATCCACGATCAACGACAAGAAGAGCATGATGGCCACGCGCCCGACTGAGGAGCAGCGGGAACTCCTGCAGCGGCTCAAGGTGAAACCTATCCCGGCTCGGTTTGAACCCGCAGGGTTTGTAGTGTAAAAAGCTGCATTTGAAAATCAGCAACAAGCTGATTTTTCTCTATTTGCACCTTGAAAAGTGTCAAACTTCGGAGCCCAATGATCATCTTGAGTGGTATGAAAAAGTATCAAATTAGACACATGTCAAATGGAGGAACTGGGCGCGGCCATCTCTCTGGGGTGTCTGTCAAATGAAGAAATTCTTCGTCCAGGTCTTACTCTTGCTTTCCCAGGTGTGCTGCGCCACCACGGTATGGTCCTGCCCTCCCGGATACCCTGGCGAATCGGTCCATTGGCGGGCAGCCTACTGTATGCAAAAGCATGAAACCGACGATTTCCTGCATCCAGGTGTTCAGCAGTGCTTCAGCGAGCAGGAACTGGTGGACGGCACCTCGGCCACGAGCTGTGAACTCAACCTTCAATACAAGAAAGCCATCTGCGAGGGTATGGTCGAAACCGAGAAAGATTTATCGCTGCAGGCCTGCATTGACGCCGCTGATACGGTTCCATGGGTGGTCAGCCAGGGCGGTGTATAATCCTGAAAAAAAAGCCCTGGCACGCCTCCGGGAGGTTCGGGCGCGCCAGGGACAGAGAAACTGCCCTGCGCCTTTCGGAAAGGCGGCAGGGCAGATCTTTTTTGGGGTTAAGGTTTACTGGAGCCGAACGTTGATCAACCGTTCCTGAACCCCGAAGGGGTCCTTGATCTCGACGTTTTCCTGGTAGTTGAGCTTCTTCTTGCCGCGCTCATTGAGGTACTTGTCGAGCTCGAGGTTGACCACCACCGGCACCTCCTCGCCGGCCTTGGTGAGCAACTGGCGGAGCAGGGCCTCGGCCTTCATGGCGAAGGCCGTGGAGTCGCCGAGAATCCGCATGGCCTCGGTGGGGTTGTGGAAGCCCACCGAGTTTTCGGCGCCCACATAGAGGGTGCGGAAGAAGGCTTCCATGTAGAAGTCCTTGGCCGGCTCGTAGAGGGCGGCGTCCACCTCGCGGCCGGCGGCCTGCAGCTCGTGCACCTTCTCGATCAGTTTGGCCACGGCAGCGGTGGCGTAACCCGAGCGGATCATCATCGACACGGTGCGGTCCTGGATGGCGATCACCTGGTCGCGCAACCATTCAGGGCTCTCGCTGTGGCACTGCTGGCAGGCCTTCAGATCGCTCTTCAGCGGGCTGGTCACCCGGTGGTCGGATACCTTCTGGGCCCCCACCTTGGTGTACGGCATGTGGCAGTCAGAACAGGCCACGCCCGCCTGCCAGTGCACCGAGTTGCGGGAGAAGAGCTCGAACTCGGGGTGCCGCATGAACGGCATCTTGTAGCCCGTCACCTTCTGGGTCCATTCGCCCACCGTGGCGTCGTTTCTGATCTGTTTGATGATGTTCTCCACCGAGATGTCGCCCCAAGCGCTGCCCTGCCAGGGGAAGTAGATGCCCACCGACTTCTTGTCGGCGGATTTCTCGATGTTGTAGGTCACGTGGCACTGGGCGCAGACCAGGCTACGCATCTGCTGGTGGCTGAGGTTGCCGGTGTCGACCCCGATGTTCTGCAAGGCCTTCACCAGAGTGAATTCCCGCGAGAGTTTGAGCCCCATGCTTTTATTGTCGTGGCAGTCGATGCAGGCGACGCCCAGTTCCTGGTGCTTCTCGGGGATCATGCCGCGCACCTCGGCCCACGGCTTGCTGTAGTAGTCGAGACCTTTTTCCTTCTCGAGAATCGGCGCGTAGGGCGTCTTGCAGGTCAGGCAGACGCCGCCGGCGCCCACCCGCGAGGGATCGATCTCCACCTGGTCGGTGAGCATGTAGGCGTGGCCGCGGGGCTCGTTGTACTCGATGCCGAAGCCCCAGCCCGAGAAGAGCAGCGCCATGTACGGGAATTCCGAGAGCTTGTCGTAGGTGATGCGGTCGGCGTCGAAGCCGCGCTTGTACTTGCTCTTGCCCGGTTCGGTGGGCTCCGCCGTCTGTTTCCACAGATCATAGTTGACCGGATACGATTTGCCCCACACCGCCGGGTCGATCTCGCCGTCCGGAATCTCCGCTGGACGCACCGATTCCGCCTTGGGCGGCGGCTGGCAGCTCGAAAGAAAGGTGGCGCAGGCAAGCAGGGCCAGGGGCCAGAGATAACGGTTCTTCATACGGTTCCTCCCTAGGGTTGCGTGGTTTTCGCTCATGGTTTCTTCTCTGGTGGTTGTTAGAGGGTGAGGACGGCGCCGGTGCGGCGGTGGGAAAGCCTGCGGTGGCAGTTCCAGCAGAAGCGGTCCTGGGCGATTTTGTCCACCGTGGTCTCGTGGCAGCGGACGCAGTTGGTCTGCACCACCTCCATGCCGTGGTCGCTGATGGTGATCCGTTCCGGGACCCGGCCGGAATAGAAGACGATGGTGTCCTTCAGGCCGTCGATGGTCTTCCAGGTATAATGAAGAGCGGCGTTTTGGTTGGGCAGATGGCAGTCGACGCAGCGCAGCCGTCGATGGGCGCCGGCATGGGACCAGGCGTCGAATTCCGTTTCCATGACGTGGCAGCCGGCGCAGAAGAGTGGCGATTCCGACTTGGCCAGCAGCTGGGGCGGCCCCAGGGCCAGGAAAAGGGAAATGCCGGCGGCGGCAACCAGGGCGACCACCAGCATGAGGCCGATCCTTTTTTTTGTGATGTCCATCTCTTCACCTCCTCTCGCGCGGTTGGTGTGTGGGTGTGGTGGGCAGAGAACCGGCAGGCCCTCCGGTGTGTTTTTAGCAATAACGGTGCCTGGGTGTTTTTTAACGTGTTTTTATGGACTTGTTTCCTGTCGGCGGGAATTTGTTACCCCCGGGTAGCGGTGGAGGTGGGCGACGGTGTTACTGGAAGGTTACGAAGGGGAGGTGCGAGCAAGCAGTACCGGCGTCGCCGGGCCCCGAGAGGGATGAGAAGAGCGTGGGGTTAGGTTCGGGGTGCGGCAGAGGGCCTTGGGAACCGCCACGGCAACGAAGCGGTGGGGCGCGAGGGGCGCCGTTGCGGAAGTGGGGAAGCGCCCTGGCCGTATAATAGCCTTGCGCTTGCTGCCTGTCAAAGAAAAGAATGATACGGGGGCGGGTGGTCCGCGGCCGGCTGCGCCGTTGGCCTCTGTGGTCAGCAGCAACGGACGCCGGCAGGGCCGTTGCCGTCTCCTGGCGGCCGCTCGGGCCGCCAGGCAAATGCCGGAAACAGTGACGGGGGACGGGAAGAAGTTGTGGCCGAAAAAACGCCGGTGCTGCCGGCGGTCAGGTACCGGCGCCGGTGTCGCGCCCGCAGCCGAGCTGCAGAAAGGGGCGGGACGGCAGGTCGGGGTCGAAGCGGGCGGCTTCTTCCTCGTCGCAGCAGACCAGGATCTTCATCCCCCTGGCATTGCCCGGCAGGTTGGTGGCGATCCGGTCGCGGCCGTCATTCGAGCGGCTCTCGTGGCGGGTGAGCACCGCCGCGCGGGGGATGCGGGCCATTTCGATGATGTCTTCGAGGTAGATCGATTCCTTGTCCTGGAAGAAAAAGTCTTCTTTGGACAACCGTTCGATTTCGGAACGAAAGCGGTTCAGGGCGTGTTCCGGTGAATCCGCCGCCACCACCATGGTGAAATAGCCGTCCTGGGCGTTGTTGTTACCTTTGAAGGTAAAGTGGGCCAGGTAGTTCATCGCCTCTGCCTCCTGTTTCGTCGTGCTCCCCGTCTCTGGCCGCCCGCGAACGGCACGGCCGCCGAATTTTCTCTGAGAATACCTTTCCTGGCAGGCGGCTGGCAATAACTCTTAATGCCAGGTTAATGCCAGTTATCCCCTGGGGTAGGAGCTGTCCTGGTGTCCGTCCTGGTATGTCAACTTGCTGGAATAGCGTGGTTGTTTTGAGGTGAAACGAAAGTGATAGTGCCAGGTTGGTTCTGTGTGAAAAAAAAGAGCCGGCGGCCGGCCGGGCTTTGCAGCCGGGCCCAGGTTCGCGCACAAACTGCTGGATAATCACGAAAAAAGCGGCCACAGGGTGCCGCAGACGCGGGAGGCGATCGTCGGCAGTTTTCCTCTGCGGACAAAGAGCCCGGTTCGCAGGTGAGCGACCGAAGGGAGGCTCCGGTGCACCGGGTCAGCGAACCGGCGGGACTCCGGATGCGGTACCCTGTGAACGCTTACCGGGTTTCAGATGCGGCTCGGCGGTGGCGGCGCCGGCAGGGGCAGGGCGGGGCGCACCTTGAGGATGATCTCCTTGCGGATGGTGACGGTGCCCGGCTTGGCGCCGCGCGGTTTGGAGACGTAGCGGGCCTGGGTGGCGGCCACCGGCACCAGGCCGCCTTCCCGCGCCTTGCTGTGAAAGGCGGCGATGGCCGCCGCTTCCTTGAGCACGGTGCGGGGCGGTTCCAGGCCGGGCCTGGCCCGCAGCAGGACGTGGCTGCCCGGCATGCCGTGGACGTGGAACCACCAGTCGTCGGGGGCGGCGAGCTTGATGCTCAGCCGGTCGTTGTCGGCGTCGGTGCGGCCGGCAAGCACGATCCAGCCGTCCTCGAGCTCGTACTGGTAGACCGTGGTCTGTGGGCGCTGGTTGGTGTCGGCCATGGGAAAAGTCCGGTTTCAGAGCTCGCGGCCGAGGGAGAGGATGCGTTTGGTCACCGCGAAGTTGAGCTGCTCCTGGTAGAGCTCCCGGCCGGTGTCGCTGAAAGGCACGAACACCAGTTCGAGGCCAAGCACTGCGAAGTCGAGCTCCGGCAGCAGCGGCATCACCACGTGCTTGGTGAGGGCGGTGTGGGCAAGGGTGAGCTTGACGCTCTGCAGGGCCTCGGTGCGGCCCATGGTCACCGGGTGCAGGCGGCCGGCGGGCAGCGTGTCGGCGGCGGTGGCCGGCAGGTCGGCCAGGGTGAGGCGGCCGCAGAGGTTGAGGTAGAGCTCGCTCTTGATCTTGAAGGCCGGCGACCAGAAGGCGAGCGGCTTGTTCTCCCAGTGTGGCAGCGGCGCCCGGGGCTGGTTGGTGAGGCGCAGGAAATCGGCGAAGCTCTCGAAACTGCGGCCGCCGGCCGAGAGCTTCAGGGTCAGTTTCCAGAAGGGCAGAAGAAAGGCGGCATCCGCCGGGCCCGGCAGCACGGTGAACTCCACCCGGCGAAAGTCGTTGCCCGCCGCTTCCCAGAGGGCGTGGCAGTTGCTGCAGGAAAGGGCCACCGAATCCCGCTCGCCGCCCATCATGGCGCCGCACTGCGGGCAGAGGGTGGGCAGGATGGCGGGCCGCCAGCCAGGCTCAGCCGGGCGGCTGCCGGCGATCAGGGCGAGGTCCGTCTCGGAGCGGCTCAGTTCGGTGTCGGTGAGGCCGTCGTAGATGATCTCGTCGCGCACCACGATGGGGAGATAGATCAGGGTCTGGGCCTCGCCGATGAAGGCCCGGTGCAGCACCTCCCTGGGCGGAACGTCGGGGTGGCGGGCCGCCACCCCGAGCAGGTCGTCCATGGAAAGAGCGCTGTTGAAAAAGCTGCCCTCCGTGTCCGGGGTGAGAAACCGCATCTTGACGGCCTGGGGCCGCAGGCCCAGGGTCAGCGGCAGGAAGTTCCAGTCCACCGCCCGGCGGCTGACGTCGGTCAGCCGGTGGTCGATGCGGTTGTTGTGGCAGAGAAAGACGGCGCCGCGGAAGTGAAGGTAGGGCACATGGTAGAGCTCGCCGCCCTCGGCCCGGTTCGGCAGCACAAAACGGTAGTAGTCGCCCGGCGCCAGATAGGAGGAGACGAGGCAGTAGGGGCAGTGCAGCAGCCGGTCGGTCTCCTCCAGGCGGATCGGGGCGCCGCACTGGGGGCATTCCTGCTCGAAGGAAAAAGCCATGATCCAGCGAACTCCCGGCTCAGCCCAGCCGCTCGCCGCACTGGTTGCAGAACGAGGCGCCGGGCAGGTTCTCGCCCCGGCAACTCGGGCAGACCCGCGGCTGCGGCTTCTCGTCGGCCGGGTGGCCGCATTTGGAGCAGAAGCGGGCAGAGGCCGGCAAATTCTTGCCGCAGCTCAGGCACTGCTTGAACACCACCTGCTGGTGCCCGCAGTAGGGGCAGAAACGGGCATCCGCCGGTACCGGCCGCTTGCAGTCGGGGCAGGCGGATGGGGTGGCCGGCGAGGAGCCGCCAGCAGCGGCGCCGGCCTGCAGCGCCGGGGCGAAGAGCGACGGCATCAGGAAGCCAAGGCCCATGCCCATGCCGGCCCCGGCGTCGCCCTGGTTGGCGGCCGCCTTTTCCATGGCGTTGGCCGCCTTCAGCTTGACCAGCCGGTCGAGGTCGTCGAGCACCGCCAGCCGGCTCTTGTCGTCGATGGCCTGCTGCACCTCGGTGGGCGGCGTGATCGAGGTGATGTAGAGCTTGCCGAGCCCCAGGCCGAAATGGCTGAAATCCTCCCGCAGCCGCTCCTGCAGGCCGCTGGAGAGCTCGTCGTAGCGGCCCGGCAGGTTGAGGATGGAGTCGAGCTGTTCGCCCAGGTGGTCGTTGAACCGGGAGACGATCACTTTCTTCAGGTACTCGGCGATCCCCTCGGTGCTGAAACTGCCCATGGTACCCACCAGGCTGTTGATGAAGAGGATGGGCTGCAGCACCTGGAGATTGAAGACGCCGTGGGCCCGCAAGCGGATGAGGCCGAGCTCGGAGTCCTTGAAGGCCACCGGGTCCTGGGTCCCCCACTTCAGGTTGGGGAAGACCTTCATGTTGACCATGTAGACCTCGGCCCGCAACGGGCTGTTCATCGCCCAGGGCAGAGAGAGGATCTTGGTGAGCACCGGGATGTTGGCGGTGACCAGGGTGTGGCGCCCGGGGCCGAAAGCCTCGCAGGCCCGGCCCTTGTAGAAGAAGACGCCGGCCTGGCTGTCGCGCACGATGAGCTGGGCCCCTAATTTGATCTCGCCGGAGCCCTCCTCGGGGATCCGGTGCACCAGTTCCTGGCCGGATTCGTCGAACCATTCGATGAGTTCAAGAAACACGAGATTGTTGGTGCCCATGGCTGTGCCTCTCTTGATTGGGGTTGGGCCGGCCGTCGGGGCCGGGCGGGAAAAAAAATCAGGGAAAGAGAACCAGTCCTTCGTCGGGGGTGACCGCTACGCCGTTACCGTTGACGAACTGAAACGGCACCGAGCGCATGGTCATGCCACCATTTTTCTGCACCACGAAATGCAGGTGCGGGCCGCTCGAGTAGCCGGAGTTGCCGCTGTCTGCAATGTACTGGCCGGCCCGCACCCGGCTGCCGGCGGGCAGGCGGGCGGTCTCGAGCTGCAGGTGGGCGTAGGTGGCGATGGTGCCGTCGTCGTGCAGGATGCGCACCACGTTGGCCCGCTCCATGAGTTGTTGGTCGAGCCCTGAGTCGAAGAAATCCTGGGCCACGTCCATCACCACTCCGTCGCGGGCCGCCACCAGCGGCGTGCCCTCGGGCATGGCGATGTCCACCGCGAACTCGTTGCCCTCCGTGTTGTGGGTGTACTTGCCGTTGAAGCCCTGACTGACCGGGAAACGCCCTTCGGCAAAGGGCACCCGGTAGAGGGCTGCCGGACTGTGGCGGGCCGCCGGATCGCCGAGGGCCACCCGGGCATTGAACTCGTAGCTCCAGCCGGCCTGCGGGTTTTGTGGCGCCACCAGCAGGATCCGGCGCTCGCTGGCCGCACCCACCACCACCCGCAGGGGCAGGGGCCGGTCGGGCTCGACGTTTTCGGCCCCGGCCATGGAGAGCTCGATCTCCACCGGCCCGTGGTAGCCGTTCACCGCGAAAATCTCATGGCGGTCGCCGCCGGCCCGCTGCTGGAGATGCACCTTTTCGGCCGGCGTTTTGATCCGCAACTGCTTGGTCTCCACCGGGCGGCTGGTGGCCGGCGGCGTGTCGCTGAAGTTCCAGACGCCGTTTTCGTCCTGGAACCGGTAGATCTTCTTGGCCGCGGCCGGCCAGGCCGCCACCAGGAAAAGGCAGAGGGCCAGGCGGAAAAGATCTTTTTTTCGGCAAGGATATCTCATCGGCTCAAGTATGGGTGCCTTCCTGGCAGCAAAGTCTTCTGGCGCCGGCCGGCGCCTGAACCCTGACATTTTAGCATGTTTGGCCAGGAAACGGAAAAAAGAAACGGCCCGTTATCCTCTCATTGGGCCCGAGCCCGCGGGGCGGGGTAGTCCGGCGAGTTGCCGGTCGTGGCGGCGGCCGAGCAGGGCGAGGGCGAGGATGGCCCCCACCAGGGCCATGAGCATGTCCGATTGGGTGTCCCAGACGTAACCCTGGGTGCCGAGAAAGGCCTCGGCCGAAGAGCCGGAGAGGAGCGCCACCCACCATTCGATGAGCTCGTAGAAGGCGCTCACCGCCAGGCAGACGCAGACGGTGAGAAAAAAGAGCCAGCGGCCGGGCCCGAGCGGCGAGCGCCGGAGCAGAATCTCGCGGCAGGCGATGGCCGGCACGAAGCCCTGCACCAGGTGGCCCACCTTGTCGTAATGGTTGCGCCCGAGCTCGAAGGTGTCCCGCAGCCAGTTGAAGAGCGGCACCTCGGCGTAGGTGTAGCGGCCGCCCACCATGAGAACCAGGGCGTGCAGCAGGATGAGCTGGTAGAGCAGCGGGGTGAGCGGAAAGGAGCGGCGGCTGCAGGCCAGCACCGGCAGCACGAGAATGGCCGGCAGCACCTCGAGCAGCCAGGTGAAGCGGTCGTGGGGGCGTATTCCCGACCACACCAGCCCGGAAAAAAAGACGAGGAGCCACAAGACTTTAGCCCATGGCCATGGGGAAGAAGGAGCCGTCACCGTGGTTACCCGCTCTCAGCCCAGGGTCACCACTACCCGGCCGCGGATGCGGCCGCGGAGCATGGCGTCGATCCGGCTGGTGATCTCGGTGAGCGTGCATTCCTCGGCCATGCCGGCCAGCTTCTCGGGCCGCCAGGGTCCGGCCAGCTTCTCCCAGATCACCTCCCGCACCGAGGTTGGGCACTGGGCCGAATCGATGCCGATGAGACTCACCCCCCGCAGGATGAAGGGGTAGACGGTGAGCGGCAGGTCGGGCGAGGCGGCGTTGCCGCAGCAGGTGACGGTACCGGAGTAGCGCGTCGACTTGATGGCGGTGGCTAAAATGTCGCCGCCCACCGTATCCACCACCCCGGCCCATTTCTCCTTGAGCAGTGCCCGGCCGGAGGTGTCCACCGCCTTGTCCCGGGCCAGGACCTCGGCGGCGCCTAGGTCGCGGAGAAACGGTTCCTCCGCCGTCTTGCCGGTGGCCGCGGTGACCGTGAAACCGAGTTTGGCCAGGATGGCCACCGCCATGGAGCCGACGCCGCCGGTGGCGCCGGTGACCAGGATTTTGCCGTCATCGGCTTTCAGGCCCCGGTCGAGGAGGCGCTCGATGCACTGGGCGGCGGTGAAGCCGGCGGTGCCGTAGATCATGGTCTCCGCCAGGGTGAGGCCGGCCGGCTTGCGCACCGCCCAACCGGCCGGCACCCGCACGTACTGGCCGAAGCCACCCGGCTTGTTCATGCCGAGGTCGAAGCCCGAGACGATCACCTCGTCGCCGGCGTGGAAGAGCGGCGAGGCGCTCTCCGCCACCACGCCGGCGGCGTCGATGCCAGGGGTGTGGGGATAGCGCCGGGTGACGCCACGGTTGCCCGAGGCGGACAGAGCGTCCTTGTAGTTGAGCGACGAATAGTGCACCCGCACCAGGAGGTCGCCGGCGGGCAGGCTGTCGATCTCTCTTTCCTCGATGCGGTGGGTGAAGGTGCCGGGTTCGGTCTCGTGGACGACCAGGGCTTTGAAGTTCTTGGGAGTCATGGGAAAGCCTGTTGTAGAGGTGAAAGGCAAAAGGCTAAAGGTAAAAGGCAAAAAGTAAAAGGAGAAAGGAATGGGCGGCGCCGGTGGGTAGGGCCACAGTCTGACTTTTCCATGTTCGGTGGGGATTTACAAGGAAAAGGAGTCACCGGACCGGGGCACCAGCACTTTGATGCCGGGGTGGGCAGCGGCCAGGTTATGAAGAACTTCTCCGCTGTCGAGTCGCTCCCGCCGCTGCAGATGAACGAGGGCCAGGACCGAAACCGATGCCGCCGCCGCGAAGGTGAGGCAGCCTTCCACGCTGCCGTGGTTCACGGTTTCACCCGTCACCCGGAAGGCTTCGTGCACCACCAGGCCGCAGCCCCGGGCGAGGGCCACTCCGGCTTCTGTTGGCCGGCCGTCGCCGCTGTAGTAGAGGGATTTGCCGTTGGCGTCGATCCGCACGGCAAGGGCCGATTGCGAGTGCAGGCTTGCGGCGCAGCGGAGCTCCAGGCCGGCCACTTGGCGGCAGAGGCCAGGGGCCAGTTCGGTGAAGAAGAGCGGAAAACAGAGTTTTTGTAAAAAACCGGGGTAAGCGAGCTCCGTGGCCGCTTCCACCTTGCCCCTCACCCCCACCGGGCCGGCGATCTCCAGGGGGCTGCGGCGGCCCATCTCCCAGAGGCGCAGAAGCAACAGCGGGGTGCCCAGGAAGTGGTCGCCGTGGAAATGGCTGATCCACAGGGCGGCCGGCTCATCGGCTGGCAGTTCGAGGGCGAAGAAGAGGTGGGGCACGGTGAAGCCGCAGTCGAGCAGCAGCGAGCCCTTGCCCGCCGGGGTGGAACGCAGCAGGAGCGCGGTGTTGGGGTGGAGGGGATCGCAGCATTCGCCGACCCCGAGAAAGAGCACGTCCACGGCAAGGCTCCCGGCCGGCGGAGATCAGGCGGCCGGTGCCTCGAGCAGGGTGGCGCGGTTGCGGCCGCCGTGCTTCGAGGAGTAGAGTGCGGTGTCGGCGGCGTTGATCAGTTTGCCTTTGTCGCTGCTGGTCTTGCCGGGCAGAAAACCGGTCACCCCGAGGGAGATGGTCACCTTGATCGCGGTCTTGTCGGCCAGGGCGGTCATGCTCTGGATTGCCAGACGTATGCGGTTGGCCAGGATAATGGCGTTTTCCGGCGGCGTCTCGGGCAGGATGACGGCGAATTCCTCGCCGCCGTAGCGGGCCACGATGTCCGCTTCCCGCACGCACTGGCTGGCCTTGGCGCTCACCTCCTTCAGGACCACGTCGCCGGCCGGGTGGCCGTAGGTGTCGTTCACCTTTTTGAAGTGATCGATGTCGAAGAGGATGAGCGAGAGCTGGCGGCCGTAACGCTCGGCCTTGCTGATTTCCTTTGTGAGTATTTCCTGAAATATCCTGTGGTTGTAGAGTCCAGTCAGGCCGTCCCGGCTGGCGATCTCCTGGAGTTTCTGGTTGGCCGCGGAGAGCTCCTGGGCGAGTTTTTCGGCCCGCTCCTTGGCCTGCTTGTACTCCATGATCAGGTGCTCGTAGGAGAGGTTGAGCTTGCCGAGCTCCTCGTTGGCTTCCTGGATGAGCTGGGAAAAGGGCTTCATGTCGCCGGGGTCGATCTCGAAGGAGGCGATCATGTCCTTGCTCTGCTCGGCGGCCCGGTCGATGAGTTCGTCGGCCTTGTCGGGCCGCACCTGGAAGTGTTTGAGCAGGTATTCCTTCAGCTCCTGCACCGACTCCGCCGAGTGGGAACCGAAATAGATGGCCGAAACCTTGTCGGCCAGAAAGAGGATATTGGCGGCCAGGCGGAATTCCTCGGGAGCCTCCTGTGGCTCGTGGTGGTGGCGGATGGGGCCGATGATCTGCCCGGGCAGCTCCCAGTGCTGGAGCAGATCGGCGCCCAGCTCCTGGTGGTCGAAGCCGAAGACCCTCTGCTCGATGATATTGATCGGCGCGCCGCTGGCCATCTTCTCGTTCATGATCCGCCGGAACTCCTCGGGCCGCAGCAGGTGGATCACCATGATGCCGATCTCCTGGAGAAGCGCGGTGACGAACAGGTCCTGGCCGCGGCGGCCGAGCAGGACGTTCAGCAGCTCGGCGCTCACCGCCCGGACGATGGCCCGCTTCCAGTAGAGATCGAAGTCGAAATGTTCCGACTTGCCGCGGAAATCGGCACTGAACACATAGGAGAGAGTCAGGTTCTTCAGGGTCTGCAGGCCGAGAACGGAAAGGGCCCGGTCAACGCTCTCAACCTTGCGCGGCAGGGCGAAGAGGGGGGAATTGGCGAGCTTGAGGATCTTGGCGGTGAGGGCGGGGTCGGCCGAGATGATCTTGGAGAATTCCTCGAAGGAAGCGCTGTCGCTGCGCACCAGTTCGAGGATGCGCATGGCGATGGCGGGCGGCGAGGGCAGCTTGGTGTCGGCGGTGAGAAAGGTTTTGATGGTGGTCATGATCCGTCCGTTGTCGAAAAGGAAATCCTTGCGGTCACCATTCACCGCCCAGGAAGGGGTTTTCCCGTTTTTCTCGCCCCACCGTGCTGGTGGGCGTGTCGCCGTAATCGTGGCCGGGCCGGATCACGGTTTCCTCGGGCAGCGAGGCCACCTCTTTTTCCAGGGAGCCGATCAGGGTGGCGAAATCGCCCCCCGGCAGGTCGACCCGGCCGGCGGCGCCGACGAACAGGGAATCGCCGGTGAACAGGTTGCCGGCCCCCAAGAGGCAGATGCCGCCCGGGGTGTGGCCCGGCACGTGCAAAATGCGCAGGGTCTGGCGGCCGAAGGCGAGGGTGTCGCCATGCTTGGCCAGGATGTCGGGCCGCGGCGAGGCCGGCAGGCCCCAGCGGGCGAAATATGGCCCGGTTTCCGGATCCTGGAGCAGGGCCCAGTCCGCCTCGTGCATGACGATGGCGGCGCCGGTGGCCTCCTTGAGCCGGGCATTGCCTCCGGTGTGGTCGGGGTGGCCGTGGGTGTTGACGATGTAACGCAGGGCGAGGCCGTCGGCGGTTAACGCCGCCAGGATGGCTTCCACGTCGCCGCCGGGATCGACCACCACCGCCTCGCCGGTTTCCTCGCAGCTCAGGATGTAGCAGAAAACCTTCTCGTTGCCTACCGTCAGTTGTCTGATCCGCATGGTGTGCCCGTCCTCCCAGTTTCCAGGCGGGGTTCGGGTCCGCTCCGGAAAATTCGGCCTCCGGTCCTCCGTGGTACCGCCTCGCCTGCCGCCTGACAGTATAGCGGGGAGAACGTTCGCGGCAAAGGGAAAAGTCGCGGAAAGATGAAGGAAAGGCCTGGGAAGTTATTTCCGGAAAAGGCGGATGAGCAGGGAAAAGAGCAGGGAGAGAAGAACCATGCTGGTGAGCGGCAGGAAGATCTTCACCCCCGGGCGGGGAGAGAAGACCAGGTCCCCGGGCAACCGGCCCAGGGGAAAACGGCCGAGCCAGGGCCAGAGGAGCCCGGCGAGAAGGAGCGTGATGCCAAGAAAGAGAAGGGTCTTCTGCAAGGTTCTGTCCGCGCCGGCGGCATGACTCCGCAGCTTCCGGCCTCAGTAGAGTTCGTACTTGGCCAGCAGGCCGTCGAGGCCGCCGTTGGCCAGGGGTTTTTTCCAGGCCGGCCGCAACCCCAGGTGTTTGATCAGTTCCCGGTCGCCGAAGTAGAGAAAAGCGCTCGCGCCTGTGCAGCGTTGCTTGAGGAAATTTCCCAGTTCGGTCATGAGCGCCAGGGTTTCGTCGCGGTTGCCAAGCCGCAGGCCGTAGGGCGGGTTGGCGACGATCACCGAGTCCGGGCTGGCCGGCCGGTCCTGGAAACGGCATTTTTCGATACGGATCCCTTCGCCGCCGGGCAGCAGGTTGCAGTTGGTGCGGGCCGCCGCCACCGCCGCCCGGTCGGCGTCGCTGCCGGAGATCAGGCCGGCGGCAAGGGGCTCGATGGCGCTGTCCAGTGAGTTCCGCAACCCCCGCCAGAGATCTGGCTCGAAGTCGGGGAGGCGCTCGAAACCGAACTCCCGGCGCAGAAAGCCGGCCGGCACCCGGCAGGCATGCATGAGGGCCTCGGCCAGCAGGGTGCCGGAGCCGCACAGGGGGTCGACCAGAGGGCGGCTGCCGTCCCAGCCCGACAGCCGGATAATGGCCGCCGCCAGGGTCTCCTGCATGGGCGCCGCCACCGCTTCCCGGCGGTAGCCCCGGCGGTGCAGCGAGCCGCCGCCCAGATCGAGGCTGATGGTGGCTTTGTTGTTGGCGATGAAGAGGTTGAGGCGCAGATCGGGATCTTCCTTGTCGACGCTGGGCCGCTGGCCTGTGGCGTCGCGGAAATGGTCGACGATGGCGTCCTTCAGGCAGAGGGCGGCGTAGTGGGAATGGCGGATGTGGCCGCCGGAAACGTTGGCCGCCACCACGAAGCTCGTCTCCGGCCCCATGAGATCCTGCCAGGGGATGCGGCGGGCGGTTTTGTGCAGATACTTGGTGCTGTGGCAGTCGAAACGCAGCAGCGGCGCCATCACCGTGGAGCAGAGCCTGGTGGAGTAGACGATGCGGTAGAGGCTTTGCCGGTCGGCGCTGAAGGAGACGCCCCGGAAGGCGGGAGTCGCCTCGGCGGCGCCCAGCTCGAGCAGTTCGGCGGCGCCCGTCTCCTCGAGGCCGGCGCCGATCTGGGCGAAATAACGGTTGGTCTTCTGGTAGGTGAACATGGGGCTTGTTTTTCCAGTCATAGAACGGTGGTGGGTTCAGGTCACCTGACGGTACTTGAGTTGGGGCTGCGGGGCAAGGGGATGTTTGGGCGCTGGGCATGGTTTTGTTCACTGCCAGTGGTTTGGGTCCATTTTTTTTGGGTTGCGCTTCGAGATCAAGCCTGATAGTCATTTTGTGTGACAGGAAAGAGCCGGCAGCCAACGCCGCTTGCGGGATGCCGTGGGGCGGCTGTTGCCCGCCGGGAGTTGTTGAAATCCAGCCTGGGAGAAAACGCACCATGCCCACCGTTCGCACTGAAAACCGTGTTTTCGATGCCCGCCCCGACCGGGTCGACTACCGGGATCGTCCCTATAGCCCGCCCCTGCGCAGCCTGCCGTCGCAGCATCCGGAGCCGGCGGCGGTCGCCGCTCATCTGGCGGAATACACCGAAAAGCACAAACTCATCCTCGACCAGGGCCAGGAAGGAGCCTGCACCGGTTTCGGCCTGGCGGCGGTGGTCAATTACCTGCTGTTTGCCAGGTACCTCCAGAGCGGTGGCGCGCTGCAACCCGTCAAGGTGAGCCCGCGCATGTTTTATCACCTGGCCCGGATCTACGACGAATGGCCCGGCGAGGACTACGAAGGCTCGAGCTGCCGGGGAGCGATGAAGGGCTGGCACCGGCACGGGGTCTGCACCGAAAAGCTCTGGCCCTACAAAACCACCTTCGTGGCGCCCAAGGAAGGCTGGCAGCAGGATGCCGCCCAGCGGCCGCTGGGCGCCTACTACCGGATCGACAAGGATTCCGTCGCCGACATGCAGGCCGCCATCTACGAAGTGGGGGCGATCTACGTTTCCGCCGTGGTCCACAAGGGCTGGTTCCTGGGCGAGGAGAAGGAGTTGCCGGAAATCGTCATGCAGCCCGGAGAAACCGGCGGCCACGCCTTTGCGATCACCGGCTATACTTCCCGGGGCTTCATCATCCAGAATTCCTGGGGCCCGAAGTGGGGTTACAAGGGATTTGCGGTGCTGACCTACGAGGACTGGATCCAGCATGGTTCAGACGCCTGGGTGGCGGTGCTCGGTGCCCCCATGGAGGTGAACGCGGCGGCGCGGACCATGAGCAGCATGGGCCTGCGCGAGGTGGCCAGCGGCAGGGCAGCCTGGTTCTGGAACGGCGAACAGAGCGGCCGGCGGCCGCTCTATAAGAACCCCAAGCTGCAGCCCCTCGAGGCGGCACGGGCCTACGAGCACTCACTGGTGATGGGCAACGACGGCAGGCCCCTCAACCGTTTTCTTGACCTGGAGGACGCCGGCCGGGCAGTGCGGGAGACGGCTTTCAACCTGCCCCTTGCCTGGCTCCGGCAACGGCCCGCGCCGCGGCTGGCAATCTACGCCCACGGCGGCCTGAACGATGAAGAGGCCTCCCTGCAACGCACCCGGGTGATGGCCCCCTATTTTCTCGAAAACGGCATCTACCCACTCTTCATCACCTGGCGCACCGGCTTCGGCGAGAGCCTGGCCGGCATCCTGGGCGATGCCCTGGGCCGTTTCTTTGGACCCTCTGGCCCGGAACCGGCCGGCGGCTGGCTGGGGGATGCCGGCAAGCGGTTGAAGGAGGCCAGGGACCGGTCGGTGGAGGTGGCCTGCGAGCGCCTGCTGGTAAAGGCGGTGTGGATGCAGATGAAACAGAACGCCGCCGCCGCGGCGGGCGGCACTGCCGGCCTCGGTTTGCTGGCCGGCCATCTGGCCGCCCTGGCGAAAAAAATCCCGGCCCTCGAACTCCACCTGGTGGGCCATTCCGCCGGTGCCATCCTGTTGGGTCACCTGCTTGACCGCCTGGCCGGCCGGCGGCTCGGGGTCGCCTCCCTTTCCCTGTTCGCGCCGGCCTGTTCCGTGCCCTTCGCCCTGGAGCATCTGGGGCCGGCGGTGGAGAAAAAGAAGATCCTCGAAAAAAAGAAAATCAGCCTCGATATCCTCTCCGACGAGCGGGAGCTGGCCGACACCGTGGGGCCCTATGGCAAGTCCCTGCTCTACCTGGTGAGCCGGGCCCTGGAGGAACGTCACAAGACGCCGCTGCTCGGCATGCAGGCGGTCTGGGATGCGGCGGTGGAGGAGCGTGGCCGGCGGGACATCTGGCACGCCGGGAGCCTCGACGACATCGACCGCTGGCGGCAGTTCGCCGACGGCGCCATCCGGGTCGAGGTGCACAGCCTGGAGAATACCCTCCAGGGCCGGGTGTCCAACGGCCGCTCCCTGATCCCCCTGGCCCACGGCTCCTTCGACAACGACATCAGGGTGGTGAGCGGTGCCCTGGAGCGTATCCGTGGAGCCAAGCTCGCCGCCGCCGTCGAGAACCTGAGCGGTTTCTGATTCAGGCGGCTTCGCCGTAGAGTTGGCGGTGGGCGGCCCGCAACTGGCCGGGCCGGGCCAGGACCTTGCGGAGCTCCAGGCCGGTCTGCTCGAGAACCATGCTCTTCAGCGGCAGCTCCGGGGTCATGGTGGCCACCTCCAGCACCGGCCCCCTGCAGGCCAGGGGCAGCAGCAGATGGCGGCGCGCCAGGGCGGCGGGCAGCATGTCGATTACTTTGCGGGAAAGCTTCTGCTGCCGCAGATCGACAAAGGGCAAGCGGAATTTGTCGGCCAGGGCGGCGAACACCTCCTCTTCGGCGAGGATGCGCTGGTCCACCAGAAACTCGCCGATGCGCATTTTCTTCAACCTCTCCTGGACCGTCAATGCCTCGGCTACCTGCTCTTGGCTGACCAGGCCGGCCTGGATCAGGATCTCGCCGACCCTGAGGCTGGTTTCGGCGCGGTAGACCTTCTCCACTTCCATATCGACGATGGCCGGCAGGATGCCGGCCTGTTCGGCCAGGATCCGGCCCAGGCGGCGGCCCCGCAGACGTTTGTGCTCCTGCACCGCCTGGTCGAGCTGCTCTTTGCCGATCACTCCCCGGCTCACCAGAATCTCGCCGAGCAGCAGGTCCTGGCAGCGGTACTCGACATTGCGTTCCGGGAAGAAGAGGTAGTTGTAGGAGGAGCAGGTGGCCGGCGTGCAGATACCGCTCGAAAAACCCAGGATGCCGTGGGGCCGGGGCTGGTCGGCGGGCACGTAGACCTTGTGGCGCTGGCCGTCGACGGTCTCGATGATCTCCACCCCGCACCTGCCGTCGGGGACCGGAAAACCGGCCGGTTTTTCCATCAGGCGCAGGCAGCAGATGTCGGCCAGGGCCAGGGTTTCCGGTTCGCCCTCGGCCTGGCGCAGCAGGCTCACCTCGTTTTCGGTGGGCAAAAAGGGCATGGCTTTGGGCACCTGGAGTTTCCGGCCGTCGGCCAGTTCGGCCACGGCCGCCGCCCAGGTGGAAACCTTCTGGGCGGCCGCAGCCCTCTCGCCGTCGCCGAGGACGGAGCAGAGGTCTTCTATCTCCTCGCCGTCGTAGAATACCGTGGGCCCGCTGCCAGAGGAGCCGGAAAGATCTTCGTAGAAAGATTCGCTGCGCAGTCCCGCTGCCTTGCCCTTGACGTCACCGGGCCTTGGGGCGGCGCAAGTGCCGTCCGTATCCTGTTCGTTCATCCGTTCCTCCGTTTTGCCGCTCCAGCCGCGGCGTGCATCCCCCAGGGTCCAGCGGCTCTCCTCGCACAGAGGCCGGCGGCTTCGCTCTGAATCCCTGTTTATCTGGTATTCCTCTGGAATTCAATGGGAAAAATACTTTTCCCTGGGGCAAGCCGCCGCCCCATGGCATAAAGAAAAAATCCAAAAAGCATCGCATCCCATGCACGGCGTGGTATAGTCGAGTCCAGTTTTCAGGTTTCTTCCCAGTCGGGAACGTTTCTCATTATGTAGCCAGCCCTTTTCATGGACCGACCCTTCCGCCTCGTCACATCGTTTTCCCCGGCCGGCGACCAGCCCGGGGCCATCGACGCCCTGACCGCCGGCATCGAGTCTGGCGCCGGTCACCAGGTGCTGCTCGGCGTGACCGGTTCGGGCAAGACCTTCACCGTCGCCTCGGTGATCCACCGGGTGCAGCGGCCCGCCCTGGTGCTGGCCCCCAACAAGACCCTGGCGGCCCAGCTCTACGCCGAGTTCAAGGAGCTCTTCCCGGACAACGCCGTGGAGTACTTCGTCTCCTACTACGACTACTACCAGCCCGAGGCCTATATCCCGCAGTCGGACACTTACATCGAGAAGGATTCGGCGATCAACGAGGCCATCGACAAGATGCGCCACTCCGCCACCCGCTCGCTTCTCAGCCGGCGGGACGTGCTGATCGTGGCCTCGGTCTCCTGCATCTACGGCCTCGGCTCCCCCGAGGAGTACGCTGCCATGCACCTCTTTCTGAAGACCGGCGAGGAGCTGCCCCGGGAGGAGATGCAGCGGCGGCTGGTGGCCATGCTTTACGAAAGAAACGATCTCTCCTTTCACCGCGGCACCTTCCGGGTGCGGGGCGATGTGCTGGAGATCTTTCCGGCCTACGAGGAAGAGCAGGCCATCCGCATCGAGCTCTTCGGCGACGAAATCGAGGCGATCAGTCTGATCGACCCCCTGCGCGGCACGGTGCTGGGCAGGGCCGAGGAGCTCACCGTCTTTCCCTGCAGCCACTTCGTCACCTCCCGGGACCGGCTGGTGAAGGCCATGGAGACCATCAAGAGCGAGCTGCGGGAGCGGCTCGACGCGCTCTACCGGGCAAACCGGCTGCTCGAGGCCCAGCGCCTGGAGCAGCGGACCATGTTCGACCTCGAGATGATAAGCGAGCTGGGCTACTGTTCGGGCATCGAGAATTACTCCCGCCACCTCACCGGCCGGCTGCCCGGCGAGCCGCCGCCGACGCTGCTCGACTATTTCCCCGACGACTTCATCGTTTTCATCGACGAGAGCCACATCGCGGTGCCACAACTCGGCGGCATGTACCGGGGCGACCGCTCCCGCAAAAAGACCCTGGTCGAGTTCGGCTTCCGCCTGCCCTCGGCGTTGGACAACCGGCCCCTGCGCTTCGAGGAATTTACCGAGCGGGTACGCCAGACCGTCTACGTTTCCGCCACCCCGGGGGATTACGAGATCGGCCAGGCGGAGGGCAGGATCGTCGACCAGATCATCCGGCCCACCGGTCTCATGGACCCGGAGATCGAGGTGCGGCCGGCCACCAACCAGGTGGACGACCTGCTCGAAGAGGTGCGGAGGCGCGCCGAGCGGCACGAGGCGGTGCTGGTGACGACGCTCACCAAGCGGATGGCCGAGGACCTCACCGAGTACTACGGCGAGCTCGGGGTGCGGGTCCGCTACCTGCACTCCGACATCAAGACCCTGGAGCGCATGGCGCTCATCCGCGACCTGCGGCGCGGCGAGTACGACGTGCTGGTGGGCATCAACCTGCTGCGCGAGGGCCTCGACATCCCGGAGGTCTCCCTGGTGGCGGTGCTCGACGCCGACAAGGAGGGCTTTCTGCGCTCGGCCCGCTCCCTCATCCAGACCTGCGGCCGGGCGGCGCGCAACGCCGCCGGCAGGGTGATCCTCTACGCCGACCGGGTGACCGATTCCATGGCCCGCACCATGGGCGAGACCGACCGGCGGCGGGCGATCCAGGGCCGCTACAACGAGGAGCATGGCATCACCCCGGCCACGGTGCGCTCGTCCATCAAGGACATCATGGAGACGGTCTACGAGCAGGATTACGTGCCCGTGGCCCTGGAAACCCGGGAGGAGGAACTCTCTTTCGGCTCGCTTGCGGCGCTCCGCAAGGAGCTCAAGAAGGTCGAGGCCAGCATGAGGAAGGCGGCGAAAGAGCTGCGCTTCGAGGAGGCGGCGGAACTGCGCGACCGGCTCAAGGAGCTCAGAGAGCTGGAGCTCCGCTGGCTCGAATAGGAATTTCCCCTTGGCGAAGCGGCAACATTTCTATACAGTCTGTTCCGTCGCGGGCTTCTTTTAAAAAACTCGCCTTGTCGGAAAGTTTCCGTCCGGGACGCTTTTATTCTGAAAAAATGAACGAATTTCTTTACAAACTGTCTCTGGCCGTGGCGCCCCCCGTCTACCACGGGCTGACCTCGCTGCTCTACGCCACCTGCGTCACCCGCTACTCGGGGCTCGAGCACCGGGACCGCTGCCTGGCCGGCGGCACCTTCATCGCCGCCTTCTGGCATTACAGCATCTATTATACCATCTTCGAGTCCCGGGGCGTGCCCATGGCGGCCATGGTGAGCGGCAGCCGGGACGGCGAATACATCTCCCGGGTGCTGCAGCGGCTCGGTTACGAAACGGTGCGCGGCTCCCGCAAGAAGGGCGGCCTCGACGCCCTGAAGGGACTCGGCCACTGGCTGGAGAACGGCCGCAACGCCGGCATCGTGGCCGACGGCTCCCAGGGGCCGCCGCGCATCGCCCAGGGCGGCGCCGTGCTGCTGGCCAGCCGCTCCGGCCGCCCCATCCTGCCCATGGCCTGGGGCGCCGACCGTTACTTCACCTTCCGGAGCTGGGACCGTTCGGCCCTGCCCAAGCCCTTCGCCAAGATCCGCATGTGCTTCGGCGAACCACTCCGGGTGCCGGCCGGCCTGCGGGCCGCCGACCTCGAAGGATACCGGCTGGAGCTCGAGAAACGGCTCAATATGGTCTATCAGGAGGCCTGGGGGTTTTTCGGCCGCGAGGAGCACTGAGCATGACGGCAAGCGATTTTTCAGATCAGCTGGAATCGTCTGGTATGACGGAAACCGCCGCGAGCTCGTGGCTGGCAAGGGGGGTGGTGATCGCCGGCATGTCCGGCGGCTCCGGCAAGAGCGTGGTGTCGGTGGGGGTGACCGCGGCGCTCGCCCGCCGCGGCAGGCTGGTGGTGCCCTTCAAGAAGGGGCCGGACTACATCGACGCCGGTTGGCTGCAACTGGCCGCCGGCTCCCCCTGCTATAACCTCGACCCGTATCTGATGAGTGAAGAGGGTATTCTCGCCTCCTTTGCCCGCCACGCCGCCGGCGCCCAGCGGGTGGTGGTTGAGGGAAACCGCGGTCTGCACGACGGGGTGACGCCGCTGGGCGGCTACAGCACCGCGGAGCTGGCCGTCACCCTCGGCCTGCCGGTGATCCTGGTGGTGGACTGCACCAAGGTGACCCGGACGGTGGCCGCCATGGTGCTGGGCTGCCGGGATCTCGACCCGGCGGTGACCCTCGGCGGCGTGGTGTTGAACCGCATCGGCACCAGCCGCCATGAGGAAACGGTGCGCCGGGCGGTGGAGCACTACACCAACATTCCGGTGCTGGGCGCCGTGCCGCGCCAGAAGCGCGACGTCTTTCCCATGCGGCACCTGGGAGTGACCCCCCACCAGGAAGCGGAGGGGGCCGGCGACACCTGCGCGCTGCTCGCCGACCTGGCCGAAAAATATATCGATCTCGAAGCGGTGGAGAAGATCATGGCGCCGGCCGGCCGGGTCGCCCCGGCAAGTGAGCGGCGGCAGAGAAGAAGGGGGGGAGCGCCTGGAGTGCGGATCGGCATCCTGAAGGACGAGGCCTTTCAGTTCTACTACCCGGAAAACCTCGAGGCCCTGGAAGAGCAAGGCGCCGTGGTCGTCGAGATCGACGCCTTGCGCGCCGCCGAGTTGCCCGATCTCGACGGCCTTTACATCGGCGGCGGTTTTCCCGAAACCAGCGCCCGGGAGCTTGCCGGCAACCGCTCGTTCCGGCAGTCGGTGCGGCGGGCCGCCGCTTTCGGGCTGCCCATCTACGCCGAGTGCGGCGGGCTCATCTTTCTGGGGGAGAGCATCGAGCTGGAGGGCGAGGTCTTTCCCCTGGCCGGAGTGCTGCCGGTCCGTTTCGGCCTGCAAAAGAGGCCCCAGGCCCACGGCTATACGGTGCTGCGGGTGGAGGGCGAAAATCCGTTCTACCGGCCGGGGACCGTGATCAAAGGCCACGAGTTCCGCTACAGCACGGTGCAGTCCTGGGATGGGGAGGCGGCTTCAGGCTGCGCCCTGGCCATGGAGCGGGGAGTGGGGTTCATCGATGGCCGGGACGGGTTGGTGGCCCACAACGTGCTCGCCCTCTACACCCATGTCCACGCCCTGGGTACTCCGGAATGGGCCCCTGCCCTGGTGGGCAGGGCCAGAAAGTGGAAGAAGGAACGGAGCGGGGCGGGCAACTGACTTACTGGGTCCTGATGCCCAGCACCTTCTCTTCGATCTCGGCTCTTGTCCTGGCGTCCAGCGCCTCCCCGGTCCAGTGCATGAAGCAGACCGTCATCCGGTAGGGGGCGCCGTTGTCCTTCTTGCACTGCTCGCAGATCGATTCGGCCTGGTCCCGGTACATGATGACCTTGCTGGCCGCTTCTCCCTTTTTGTCCACTGCCGCCATCTTCCGGCAGCCGCACTTGTAGCGGACCACCGCCACCCCGACGGCGTCGGGGCTGCCTTCCAGGATGCCCTCGATCATCGCCTCTTCGGACTTGAGGGCGGAAAGCTGTTTCTCGTCCTGCTCACTGTTCTCGCTCATTGTTTCTTCCTCTCGTGGCTCTGCGCAGACTTTCTCGCCGTCTTCCGATGGCCGGCTCCGATGAAGCGGTCACTCTAAAAAATATGCCGGAGCCGGTCAACCGCAAAATCTCCGCTCGGGAGGGGACGGGTGAAGGGGCTTCTTCCGGTTTTTTTGTTGACAAAAAAGAGGCCCTGCAGTAGAGGGGGATAGTTGCTTTGCCGTCTGATCGGAATCCGCGTTCATCGACGCTCCTGATGTTTGGCCATTAAAGCAATCGAGCTGTTTTTTTATAAGAAATACTATTAACTATCATGGAGGTGTACTATGTGGCAGATCGAAGTCGATAAAGACAAATGCTCCGCCGACGAGGAATGCGTAAACGCTTGCCCTGCAGCCGTCTTCGAGATGGTGGACGGCAAGGCCGAGCCGGTCAACTCCGACGAGTGCCTGGGCTGCGAGACCTGCGTTGAAGTGTGCCCGGAAGGCGCCATCACCGTTACCGAAGTCTGATCACGATTTCGGCAGCCTCGCGCTGTGCTGTACTGGGCCTGTCCTCTGCAAGGGGGGCGGGCCTCTGTTTTTTCTGGCGCGGGAAAAGGGCACCGGCAGGGGCGGTCGGGAAATGCGCCGGCCCAGCCGCGCCAGAAGAAAAAAACAACCGTGGGTGCATTGCCGGCCCAACGCCATGAACGATCTACTCAATCGCCTGAAGCCCGGGGTGCCGGTGCGGGTGCATATCGTGCTCGCCGCCACCATCTGGAGCGTGGTGGGTTTCTTTCTGATGGTCAACGGCTACCTGCTCGTGCACCTGGCCGGCCGCGAGTGGCTCACCCTGGCCGGCCTGGTTCTGGGTACCGCCAAGGCCTGGCTGCTTCTCGACCGGGTGGCCCGCAAGAACCTGGCGCGGCTGGCGGCGATGCCGGACGGCCGCTGCATCGGTTCGGTCTACTCGGTGCGCACCTGGCTGCTGGTGGGCTGCATGATCGTGCTCGGTCGCTTTTTGCGCCATTCCCACGTGGCGCCGGAGATCATCGGCCTGGTCTACTTCGCGGTGGGCTGGGGGCTTTTTCTGGCGAGCCGCCTGGTCTGGCGCCGGGTGTTCGTCAACCAAGAAGACGGTGGACGATGCGCCTGACGGGGAGTGCCTTTAACCGGGTGGAGATCGATCTGGCGGCCCTGGCTGCCAACTACCGGACCCTGCGCCGGCTTGCCGGGCCAGGGGTGGAGCTGGCGGCGGTGGTCAAGGCTGATGCCTACGGCCACGGCATGGTGGAGGTGGCCCGAGCGCTTGCCGCCGAGGGTGCTTCCACCTTTGCGGTGGCCGAAATTGCCGAGGGCGCGGCCCTGCGGCGGGCCGGCGTGGAGGGCGAGATCATCGTGCTGCTTGGCGGCCTGCCCCGGGAGTATCCCCAGTTGCTCGAGCACCGCCTGACCACGGTGCTGTTCGACCAGCAAACCGCCCTCGAGCTTTCCTCTCTGGCCGATGCCAACGGCCGGCGGTTGCCGGTGCATCTCAAGGTCGACACCGGCATGGGCCGCTTCGGCCTGCTCCCCGAGGAGGTCCCTGCCTTTGTGCGGTTGCTGAACTCCTTGGGCGGCCTGCGACTGACCGGGGTGCTCAGCCATCTGCCCATGGCGGATTCGCCAAACGGTGGGCCGACCGGGGAGCAGGTCGGGCGTTTTCGGAAAATTATTGCCGAGCTCGACGGCCAGCTGGCGCCGGACACCGTGCGCCATATCGGCAATTCGGCAGCGCTGCTGGGTCACCCTGGGGCGCGTTTCGACCTGATCCGGCCCGGCATCGCCCTCTACGGCTGTTCCCCGAGCGGCGACGAGGCGGAGCGGCGGCGGCTGGGCCTGCAACCGGTGATGGGCTTCAAAACCAGAGTGCTGCAGGTCAAGACCCTGCCGGCGGGCTTTGGCATCGGCTACGGCCACACCTATGTCACCGAGCGGCCGACCCGGCTCGCGGTGCTGCCGGTTGGCTATGCCGACGGCTACGGCCGCAAGCTTTCCAACCGGGCCTTCGTGCTCATCCGCGGCCAGCGGGCACCGGTGCGCGGCAGGGTCTGCATGAACGCCACCATGGTCGACATCACCGACCTCGAAGGAGGTGACGGGATCGTTGCCGGCGAGGAGGTGGTGCTCCTTGGCCGCCAGCAATCGGCAGAGATCGGCGCCGAGGAGATGGCCGCCTGGCTGGAGACCATCAGCTACGAGGTCTGCTGCCTTTTCGGCGCCTTGAACCCCCGCTCCTACGCGGACGGGGGCTGAGCAGATAAGTTTCGCCGCCGGTTGCCGGTGGTTGACGAAAGAGTTTTTACAGACGAGACGACACGAAATGATACGAGCGCGCATCAGGGAAGAACTGGAAAAAAGTCTGCAACAGGGCGCCGAGCAGGGGCTCTGGGGAGTGGCCGCCGCCGAGGGCTTCACGGTGGAGACCCCGAAACACGCCAACCAGGGGGATTACGCCACCAACATGGCCCTGGTGATCGCCGGCCGCGAGAAGAAAAAGCCCCGTGAGCTGGCCGCACGCCTGGTCGAGCTGCTGGGTGACGGCGGTGGCATGTTCGAACGGGTGGAGATCGCCGGCCCCGGCTTCGTCAATTTCTTCCTCAAGAACGCGGTCTGGCAGTCGGTGCTGGCGCCGGTCTGCGGGGCCGGCCGCGACTACGGCCGCTCCACGGTGGGCGGCGGCCGCAAGGTGCTGGTCGAGTTCGTCAGCGCCAACCCCACCGGGCCACTGACCCTGGGGCATGGCCGGCAGGCGGTGCTCGGTGACGCCATCGCGCGGCTGCTCGCCGCCAGCGGCCACCAGGTGACCCGCGAATATTACTACAACGACGCCGGCCGCCAGATGCGGGTGCTGGGCGAATCCACCCGGGCCCGCTACCTCGAGGCCCTGGGCAAGCCCTTCGCCTTCCCGGAGGACGGCTACCAGGGCGGCTACATCTCGGAGATCGCCCAGCAGCTGGTCGACGAACAGGGCGAGGCCCTGGTTGCGGCGGATTGGGTGCCTTTCAAGCAAAAGGCCGAGCGGGTGATCATGGACGACATCAACGCCACCCTCGCCCGCATGGGGATCCGCTTCGACTCGTACTACAATGAGCATTCCCTCTACGAGAGCGGCATGGTGGAGGACGTGATCCGGGAGCTCCGCGACCGGAATCTGGTCTACGAGGAGGACGGTGCCGTCTGGTTCAGAACCACCGAGTTCGGCATGGAAAAGGACCGGGTGATCGTCAAGAGCTCCGGCGAGCCCACCTACCGGCTGCCGGACATCGCCTATCACCGCGAAAAGTTCCGGCGGGGCTACGACTGGCTGGTGGACATCTTCGGCTCCGACCACATCGCCACCGTGCCCGACGTCATGGCCGGCGTCCGGGCCCTGGGCTACGACCCCGCCAAGGTGACGGTGGTCATCCACCAGTTCGTCACCCTGATGCGGGAGGGCAAGCAGGTAAAGATGTCGACCCGCAAGGCCACCTATGTGACGGTGGACGAACTGATCGAGATGGTGGGGGCGGACGTGGTGCGTTTCTTCTTTCTCATGCGCAAGGCCGACAGCCAGCTCGAGTTCGACCTCGACCTGGCCACCAAGGAAAGCCAGGAAAACCCGGTCTACTACGTGCAGTACGCCAACGCCCGGATCAACTCGATCCAGAAGCAGGCCGAGGCCCGGGGCGTCGGACGGCAGCCCCTGGCGGCGGCGGATCTCTCGCTTCTGGCCGAGCCCGAGGAACTGGCGCTCTTGAAGACCATCGACTCCTTCACCGATATGGTGGAAGGCGCGGCCCTGGCCCTCGAACCGCACCGGGTGATCTACTTTCTCATGGAACTGGCCGGCCAGTTCCACAGCTACTACAACAAGCACAAGGTGCTCACCGACGACGGAGCGCTGAGCCAGGCCCGGCTCTGGCTGGTGGAGGCGCTGCGCGTCGTGTTCCGCAACGGCCTCGAGAGCGTCGGGCTCTCGGCGCCGGAGAGCATGTAAGCGCTTTGCGCCGCACGGGAGCGACCAATGGCCGCCGCCAGGAAGAAGAAAAAACCGAAGACCGTGAGTTTTCAGCTCACCTACTGGGGGGTGTTCTGCCTGGCCGCGGTTTCCTTCTGTATCTTTCTCTGGATGTTTCTGGTGGGCGTCTGGGTCGGCCAGTCGGTGCTGGGGCCGGAACCGGTGGCCTCCATCCGCTGCTTGCCCGGCCTGGAAGCGGAGCGGGGACTTGACCGGGCTTGACAGCGGCTGTATGATGGCTAGATTTTTCGCTTTCGCCGGTGGAAGCGGCGGCCCGCGAAGGACCGCTCGGTTCCGCCGTTTTCGTCTGTTTTCCGTTACAAGGGGAAGCTCATGATCCGCAACGGCCGCATGGAGGACATCAAGGGGATTTATGGCCTGCTGCAGCATTTCGCCAACAAGGATCTGCTGCTCGGCCGCTCGCTCAGTTCCCTCTACGACCATCTCCGCGATTTCAAGGTCTTCGTGGTGGAGGAAGAGGGCGTCGAGAAGCTCGCCGGGGTCTGCTCCCTGCACATCTGCTGGGAGAACCTGGCCGAGATCCGTTCGCTGGCGGTGGCCGACCCCTACCAGAAGACCGGGGTCGGCCGTGCCCTGGTCAGGAGCTGCCTCGAAGAAGCCGGCGAGTTCGGGATCAGCCGGGTCTTCACCCTCACCTACCAGCCCGGTTTCTTTCGGAAACTCGGTTTCAAGGATATCGACAAGAGCGCCCTGCCCCACAAGGTGTGGAGCGATTGCATCAACTGCTCGAAGTTCCCGGACTGCAACGAGGAAGCGCTCATCTGGGAAGGCGAGGTTCCTGCAACCTGATCGCCTTCTGCCATCGGCCG
>JBFHWX010000023.1:0-27968 GCA_041599275.1 Desulfobulbales bacterium
GGCTACGAGATCCAGGTGCGGCCACGCAGCGGGCTGGCGGTGAAGCACGGCATCACCGTGGTGAACGCCCCCGGCACCATCGACGCCGATTACCGGGGTGAGGTGCGGATCGGCTTGGTCAACCTCTCGAACCGGCCGTTTACCGTGCGGCGCGGCGACCGCATCGCCCAGCTGGTGCTGGCGCCGGTGGTGCGGGCGGTGTGGCGGCAACGCCAAACCCTGGACCAAACACTGCGCCAGGACGGTGGTTTCGGCCATACCGGACTCGGCGCCGGCAGCCGGTCCTGAATTGGCGGCTTCATGCAGTTCTGCGTTCTCGGATCCGGCAGCAGGGGCAACGCCACCCTGGTGGTGAGCGGCGCCACCCGGGTGTTGATCGATGCCGGGTTCTCCGGCATCGAAGTGAAACGGCGCCTGGCCGCGATGGGCCTTTCCTTTGATGCCTTGGCCGCCATCCTGGTCACCCACGAGCACGTCGACCATATCCGCGGTGTACCGGTGCTCTCCCGTCAGGGCGGGCTTGCCGTCTACGCCAACGCTCCGACGGTGGCGGCGGCCGCCGGTGGCCTCGGAAAACTCCATCGCCTGGTGGAGTTCGAGACCGGCACCGGTTTCGAAATCGGTGATCTTCTCGTTCATCCCTTTGCCGTCTCCCACGATGCCGCCGATCCGGTGGGCTTTTTGATAAGCGATGGCCATTTTTCCTTGGGCTACTGCACCGATACCGGCGCGGTCTCCCGGCTCATGGGGCACCGGTTGCGGAACTGCCACGGCCTGGTGCTGGAGGCCAACCACGATCTCGACATGCTCAACAACGGCTCCTATCCACCGGCCCTCAAGCAGCGGGTGCGCTCCAACCGGGGGCATCTTGGAAACCACCAGACCGCCGACTTCCTGCGCCAGCTGCATCATGCCGGGCTGCGCCGGGTGGTGCTGGCCCATCTGAGCGGTGACAACAACCGCCCGGACCTGGCCCGGGTGGCGGCCGCCGCCGCCCTGGAAGAGGCCGCCGCCGGTGGCCCGGGGCCCGATTTGCTGGTGGCCTGTCAGGACCGACCGGGGCCGCTCCTTTGCCTGGCCAGCGGTTCCTGAGCCGGGCGCGGCCACGGCCTCCAAAGACGGACCCGGAAAGAGGCCATCGTGCCGTTAAAGATCGCTATTCAGGAACGAGCGGACCCAGAAAACTTTGACATACGGAGAAGCGAGCCCGCGAGACGTCGAGGAGGAGTGATGGCGAGGGCGCGGAAGCTACAGTACGGCATGTCGAGCACCCGAAATCCTGCTCCGGTGCTGGAGAGAGGAGTTTTGGCGGCACCATCAAAAAGAGAAAGCCGCACAAACGGTATTGTGGAGCCGCCGGCGATGGTGTAGTTCTGAGCAGGACGCGTCCGCCTTCGGGTGGGCCTGCTTTGCCGACAATTACAGCAGCGAGACGACCATGGACAACACGACCCGGCGGGGTGCGGTGGGCAGCTTCTCCCGCGGCTTCGCCTACCCCTTCCAGGCCTGGCGCTTTATCCGCCACCATCCGGTGCTGTTGCGCTATATCCTGGTTCCTTTTGCCATCAATCTGACGCTGTTTATCTCCCTCGTCTCCTGGGGCTACCAGCTTTTCGACCGCCTGCTCGGCCACTGGCTACCCCAGGGCGAGGCCTGGTACTGGGCTTTTCTTTCGTATTTCGTCTGGACCATGGCGCTGCTTGTCACCCTGGTCATCGTCTTCTTCGCCTTCACCGCCATCGGCAACCTCATCGCCTCACCCTTCAACGATCTGCTCTCGGAGCGCACCGAAGAGCTGCTGCGCGGCAACCGGCAGGAAGAAGCCTTTTCGTTCCGCCTCCTGTGGCATGACGCGCTCCGCACCCTGGTCCAGGAGGGTAAGAAGATCGGGCTCTTCGTCGCCGGCATGCTTCTTCTCCTGCCCCTCAACCTGTTGCCGGGCCTGGGCTCCGTTCTCTACTCCGTGCTCTCCTTTTTCTGGACCGTGTTTTTCCTGGTGGTGGAATACACGGGTTACGTTTTTTCCCGGCACCGGCTCAGCTTCCGCCAGCAGCGGCGTCTCATCCTTTCCCGGCGCCTGCTGTTCCTCGGCTTTGGGGTCGGCTCACTCTGCCTGCTGGCCGTGCCGCTGCTGCAGTTTTTCTGTATTCCCTTTGCGGTGGTTGGGGCCACGCGGCTCTGTGTCGAGGAAGAACTGGAACTTGCGGCGACCACCCCTGAGGGTTGAGTGGAGAGCGAGGGAACTTTTGCCGTTGGGCGGCAGTGACAAAAGAAAAGCGATGATACAGGAGGAAGCCTGAGGTGAGCGATTACCGCATTCTCGAGCAGTATTCATGGTTCCATCAACAGGTGCGCAGCCGCCGTTTTCCCACCGCCGATGACCTGGCCGAGCGCTTTGGGCTGTCGGCGCGTACGGCACGCCGCAACATCGACTACATGCGGGACCGGCTCGGCGCGCCGCTGGAGTTCGACGCGGTGCGGGGCGGCTATTTCTACGGTGACGCCGGCTTCGAGCTCTCTCACCTGCAGGCCAACCAGGAAGAGCTGCTGGCCATCCTCATCGCCCGCAACCTGCTGGCGCCCTCGGCCGGCGGGTTGATCAGCAAGGCGATCAGCAGTTTCGGCAAGAAGCTCTTTTCCGCCACCGCCAATATCGGGCTCACCGAGGAGCGCATGGAGGAGGCCTTCTCGGCCATCTGGTACGGCTACGCGCCGGCCCCGGCCAATACCTTCCGCCGGGTGGCCGCCGGGCTCCTGCAGTATTCGGTGCTCACCGTCACCTATTCGTCGCCGATCAACGACGAGGTTACCCGCCGCGATCTCGAGCCCCATCACCTGCAGCTCTACATGGGAAGCTGGGTGCTGGTCGCCTGGTGCCGCCTGCGCGAGGACTGGCGCAAGTTTTATCTGTCGCGCATGGACCAGGTGGAGTTTGCCGGCGAGACCTTCGTGCCGCGGCCACGGGAAATGTGGAAGCACCAGTTGGAGGGGGCCTTCGGCATCTTCCAGGGCAAGGAGACCGTGGAGGTGGTGCTGCGGTTCACCGCCGAGCGGGCCCGCTGGGTGCGGGAGCAGGTCTGGCATCCCCAGCAGCGGCTGCAGAATCTGGCCGATGGTGGGGTGGACCTGGTGCTGCCGGTGGCCGACTTCCGTGAGATCAAGCAACGCATCCTGCAGTTCGGCTGTGATGTCGAGGTGGTGCAGCCCGCCGCCCTCCGGGAGGAGATCCGCGGCGAGATCGAGCGCATGGCCGGCCGCTATGCCGCCTGAAGTATTGGCGCTCAGCCCGCTGGCCGGAGCGGGTGGCGAAGCAGGACCCGGTCGCCCAGCTGCGGCGGGGCCAGCGGCCGCGAGTGCTGCCGGCCCAGTTCCACGAGATGGCGGGCAACCACCTGGCACTTGACGGTGAGCAGGAAAAAGAGGGGCCCAGGGGTTTCCGAGAGGGTTTCGAAGTTGCCCTGGCCCTTGCTGATGATGCAGTCGGCCCGCTGGAAGAGTTCCTGGAACTGGGCGCTGCAGTTGGCCAGCGGCGTGCCGGGGCAGGCGGTGCCGTTGGAAACCAGGGTGGCGAAGCGATCGAGGCCGCAGTAGCGGCCGTCTTCGACCAGAGCGTCGTTGATCACCGGTTCTTCCTTGAAGGCCACCCAGAGCTCTTTGTTCCGGCCGGCCAGCTCCTCGATGAGCAGCCGGTCGAAGGCGATCTCGCCGCAGTTGTCGGCGAGGTAGAGCACCCGTTCGGCTCGCTCCAGAGCTGTTTTTAATTCCGTGAAATCATCGATGGCAAAGCGCTGTTCCTCGCAGAGCCGGTCCAGCTTGTCCAGCTCGAACCCGTACTGGCTGCCGTAGTCTATGAGGTTGCCGGCGGCGGCATAGCGCACCGCGCTTCGCAGCGGCTCGGGGTCAGCGGCGAGCCGCTGGCGCAGTTGGGGCAGCAGCGCCATGGCGGCCCGGTTGCTCTGCTCCTTGGCGCTCCGGTAAGGATCGGGGCAGCCGGCCTCCCGGGCGGTCAGCCGGTAGAGGGAGACGGCGTGCAGGGGTGGCGGCAGGGAGGGGTCGGCACTGGCCAGGATGGCGGCGGCCTTCTGCATGATCCGTTGCTCCTGGCGGAGTGATACCCCGCACAGGCGGGCGGTGGCCAGGATCTGCCGGAGCAGGCAGGGGTAGCAGTCGGGGCTGGTTTGCATCCGCTCGTGGGGGAAACGTCAGCGGCTCACCGAGCCGGGGGTGAGCAGATAGTCCTGGCGGACGTTGGCGAGGCTCGCGAAGATGTTCGACTTCAGCCGCGGGTCGTGCTCGAAGAGGTGGTTGAGCATATTCCGTACAACCACCCGTTTCGAGGTACCGGACAGGGGGCAGGGGTTGGCCACCGGTTCGATCCCCAGCTTGCGGCTCTCTTCGACGATGTCCTGTTTTTCCAGATAGGCCATGGGCCGGATGAGGGCGAGGCGGCCGTCGAAGATCTCCTGGCGCGGCACCATGGTGCTGATGTTGCCGCCGTAGAACATATTGAGGAAGACGGTCTCGATGATGTCTTCCTTGTGGTGGCCGAAGGCGATCTTGGTGCAGCCCAGTTCGGCGGCCAGGTCGAACAGACGGTTGCGGCGCAGGCGGGCACAGTGGTAGCAGGCGCTGCGGCCCTCTTCGGCGGTGAGGGCGTGGGGGCCGATTTCGGTTTTTTCGACCAGGAAGGGGACCCGCAGGAAGCGGAGTTGGGCTGCAACCCGCAGCGCCTCGTCGGTGCCGAAGCCCATGTCCAGATGGATTGCCAGCAGATCGTAGGAGATGGGCGCCTTGTGGCGCCAGTTGTCGAGCAGCCAGGCGAGGAAGAGGCTGTCGACGCCGCCGGAGACGGCCACCAGCACCCGGTCGCCATCGTCCAGCATGGCATAGTCATGCATGACCCGGCCGAGGGCCCGGTTCATGAGGCGGGGCAGGGCCTTCATCGGCTGTCTGGCGTCAGGGGGCCGGCGAGCCGACCGCCTCCCGGGTGACCGCGCAATTGTCGAGGCGGTCGGTGAGGCCGTCCTGCAGCAGCCGTGCCGGGGTGACCCACTTGAAGCCCCGGGCCGCTGCTTTGCCGAAGGAGAACAGGTTCGAGGACAGGGGTTGCTGGGTTTCGTCGAAGGTGCCGCCGCAGAGCAGCTTGCCGCTCTCCACCTCGAGCAGCACATAATCGAAGGCGGCGGAAGCCGGCTGCTTGACCGCGTACTCACCGCCGCCCCGTTCGACGTAGCGCCTGACGGTGACCGCCAGCACGGCGTCGGCCCCCAGGTTGCTGCCGATCTCCCGCAGCAGCGCCTGGCGGTTGCCGGCGGATACCGGGGCCCGGCCGGCCACTTGCTCGGGGCTTACCAGGCGGGCCGTTTTCGAGCCGGAGAAGTACTGGGCCAGGGCGCCATTGGCGACCTCGGAGCCGGTTTCGAGCTGCTCCCTGGTTTCGGCGCTGGTCGGCACATCGGGATCGATAAAGGGTTCGGCGGGCAGAACCGCCAGCAGGGCGACGGGGCCGGCGGCAACCGGAGCCGGGGCCGGGCCGCTTTCGACGGAGGCGCAGCCCGCTACCAGCAGCAGGGAGCCGAAGAGGGGCAGGAGAAGTCTGCGGGAAAGAGCGGGCCGTCTGTTCATAATGAGGTCTCCTTGGGGCCGAAGAAAAGGTCAAAAGCGCTTCAGATGGTGCCCTTCGACGACAGCACGCCGCTCACTCTGGGATCCAGGCCGCACGCCTGGCCCAGGGCGCGACCCAGGGCCTTGAAGATCGCTTCGATGATATGATGCGTGTTCTCGCCGCGCCGTACCTCGGCATGCAAAGTGATGCCGCCGTGCAGAGCAAAAGCGCGGAGGAATTCCTTGGCGAGGGCGGTGTCGAAGGCGCCGACCTTGGGGTCGAGGCGGGGAGTTTCGTACACCAGGTAGGGGCGGTTTGAGATGTCGAGACTGACCATGGCCAGGGCCTCGTCCATGGGCACCACCGCGTGGCCGTAGCGGGAGATGCCGGCCAGATCGCCCAGGGCCTGGCGCAGGGCCTGCCCCAGACAGATGCCCAGGTCCTCCACCGTGTGGTGGTCGTCCACCTCGGTGTCGCCGCTGGCGCTGACCTCCAGGGAAAAGAAGCCGTGCACCGCAAAGAGGGTCAGCATGTGGTCCATAAAGGCGACGCCGGTGCGGATGTCGTGCTGGCTGCCGCCGATTTCCAGGCGAAGGCGGATGTCGGTTTCCTTGGTGCGCCGTTCGATGCTGGCGGCTCGCTGTGTCATCTCAGAATTCCTCGGGATAGGGCCGTGGCGGCCCGGAGACGGGCTGCTGGGCGTAATCGTTGGATGGGGCCGGGGGAAAGCTCCGACCGGAGACTACTCTATACTACAGAGAGCCTTGACCAGGCAACCGCCATCTTCTTTTTCCCTTAATTTTCGGAGGGCTGTGGCACTGTTCAGGGGGGAGGTTATTTTGTGTTGACAAGCAGGGGCGGAGCCGGTATAGTCGCCTCGTTTTCAGGAAGTTCGATTGAGCGGGAATAACTCAGTGGTAGAGTGCAACCTTGCCAAGGTTGAAGTCGCGAGTTCGAATCTCGTTTCCCGCTCCACTCAAGCGCACGACAAAAGGTTCGGACGGTGTTCGAACCTTTTTTTGTTGACATAGCGGGCCTGGCGATTTATAAATCCAGTTTCGCCGTGAATTTCGGGCCGTTTATTCCGTGTCGTTTTGCTGATCGTCAGATATCAGAGGTAATTGTACAATGAAGACCTACCAGACCCCGGTCAAGGAAATCGAAAAAAAATGGTACGTGGTCAACGCCGAGGACAAGGTGCTCGGACGTCTGGCCTCGGAGATCGCCTCTCGCCTGCGGGGAAAGACCAAGGCCGACTTCAGCACCTACGAGGACGTGGGTGATTTCATCGTGGTGGTCAACGCCGAAAAGGTGCAGCTCACCGGCAAGAAGTGGGATGACAAGAAGTACTACCACCATTCCGGTTTTATGGGCGGCATCAAGGAGGCCAGCGCCCGTGAGGTTCTCGAGAAGAAGCCCGAGAATCTGCTGATGGCCGCAGTGAAGGGCATGCTGCCGAAGAACCGCCTCGGCCGCCGCCAGCTCAAGAAGCTCAAGGTGTACGCCGGTGCCGAGCATCCCCATGCCGCCCAGCAGCCCCAGGAACTCGATATATAACAGCATTTTTTGCTGACGGAGAAGAAGACAATGGCTGACAACAGATATTACGCAACCGGCAAGAGAAAGACCGCCGTAGCCCGCGTGTGGCTGCAGCCCGGCAAGGGCGAGGTGAAGGTGAACGACCGCGAGGTCGCCGATTATTTCGGCAACGCCGTGCCGACCCAGACCTTTCACAAGCCTTTCCAGAAGACCGACACCATCGATACCTTCGACGTGGTAGCCACTCTGAAGGGCGGCGGCCTGGCGGCCCAGGCCGAGGCCCTGCGCCATGGCATTTCCCGGGCCCTGCTGCTGGCCAACCCGGAATACCGCCTGGTTTTGAAGAAGGCCGGTCTGCTCACCCGCGACCAGCGGGTCAAGGAGCGCAAGAAATACGGCCAGAAGAGCGCCCGCGCCAAGTTTCAGTTCTCCAAGCGTTAAGCAACAGAAAGTATTCTTGCATCGGCTGCTGTCCTTCGGGGCGGGGGCGTGCAGACAGGGGAAGGCGATGCTGTTTCGTCTCCCCTGTTTTTATTTGGAGCCCATTTCGCGGCGTTTCGCCGCCGTCCCGGGCGGTTCTCTGCAAACTTTTGCTGAATGGGGAGTGTTATGAGTTCGAACAAGATCCGCGTCGGCATCGTCGGCGCTTCCGGCTACACCGGCGCCGAACTGGCCCGGCTCCTGGGGCGCATGGAAGAGGTGGAGATCGCCGTGGCCACCTCCCGGCAGTATGCCGGAAAGCCCCTGGCCGCAGCCTTTCCCCATCTTCGCCACATCGTCGACATCACCTGCGAGGATCCGGCGACCGATGAGCTGGCCGGGCGGGCCGATCTCTTCTTCACCGCGGTGCCGCACCAGACCGCCATGGAGATCGTGCCCCAGCTTCTGGCCGCCGGCCGCAAGGTCGTCGACCTGAGCGCCGATTTCCGGATCCGCCAGGCGGCGGTCTACGAGCAATGGTACCAGCCGCACTCGGCCCCGGAGCTGCTGGCCGAAGCGGTCTACGGTCTGCCGGAGATTCACCGCGAAAGAATACGGGCCGCCCGCCTGGTGGCCAACCCTGGCTGTTACCCCACCAGCGTCATTCTGGGCCTGGCGCCGCTTTTGAAAAACAGCCTCATCGACCCGGCTTCCATCATCGTCGACTCCAAGTCCGGCACCTCGGGAGCGGGGCGCGGCGCCAAGGTGGGCACTCTGTTCTGCGAAGTCACCGACGGCTTCCGGGCCTACAACGTCTGCAAGCACCGGCACACCCCGGAGATGGAGCAGGAGCTCGGTGGTCTGGCCGGCGGTGCCGTTGTTCTTTCCTTTTCGCCGCACCTGCTGCCCATGTCCCGCGGCATCCTGAGCACCCTCTACGCCACCCTGCGCGGGGCCATGGAGCTCGAGGCGGTGTATGAACTCTACCGCGACTTCTACCGCGACGAGCCTTTCGTGCGGATCTGCGAGCCGGGCATCCTGCCCGCCACCCAGTACGTGCGTGGCTCCAATTTCTGCGACATTGGCTTTCAGGTCGATCCCCGCACCGGCCGGGTGGTGGTGGTTTCCACCATTGACAACCTGGTGAAGGGCGCCGCCGGTCAGGCCGTGCAGAACATGAACCTCATGTGCGGGCTGCCCGAGACCTCCGGGCTTGCAGTGGTGCCGCTGTTTCCGTGAGCACCGAGCGTACCCTCAAGCTGGTGGTCGCCTTCGACGGCACCAATTATGCCGGCTGGCAGCGGCAAAAGGGGGTGGCCACGATCCAGGCCGAGCTGGAGGCGAAGCTCTCGCTGATGACCGGCGAGGCCGTTTCGGTGCAGGGCTCGGGCCGCACCGACGCCGGGGTGCATGCTCTCGGTATGGTGGCCGGTTTTCGCACCCAATCGCGGGTTCCCTGCGCCGGTTTTCAGAAGGGTCTCAACAGTCTGCTCGATCCCGCCATCCGGGTGCTGGCCGTGGAGGAGCGCGAGCCGGGCTTCCACGCCCGGCGCAGTGCCCTTTCCAAGACCTATTCCTACCGGGTGACCACCGGGCCGGTCTGTTTGCCCACCGACCGGCTCTATGCCCACCACGAGGCACGGCCCCTCGACCTGCCGGCCATGGCCGCAAGCCTGCTGCTTCTTGAGGGGGAACACGATTTTTCGAGTTTCGAGGCTGCCGGTTCCCGGGACCTGGAAAAAACCGGTGGCCGCGGCGCGGTTCGCCGTATCCTGCGTGCTTTCATCCGCCCCGATCCGGCGCGGGCCGATGGTTTTGCCTTTGTGCTCACCGGCGACGGCTTTTTGCGGCACATGGTGCGCAATATCGCTGGCACCGTGCTCGAAGTGGGGCGCGGCCGCCTGAGCGTCGAAGAGTTCGGCCAGGTGCTCGCCGGGCGCAACCGGGAGCTCGCCGGGCCCACCGCGCCGGCCTGTGGTTTGTTCCTCGAAGAGGTGCATTACTGATGTTTTTGTGTGGAAAATACGGTATGCTCTCCGTTCTTCCGGTCGACAACCGGTCCGGCTGGAGGCTCTGCCGGACCCAACACCATACTCCAATCTGCTGCAGGTGAACCGACATGACGTTTTCCTTTACCCTGGCCGAACGAGTGGCACAGATCAAACCTTCCCCAACCCTGGCGGTGAACGCCAAGGCCAAGGCCCTGCGCGCCGCCGGTGCCGATATCCTCAATTTCTCGGTGGGCGAGCCCGACTTCGACACTCCTGAGCATGTCCGGGAGGCGGGCAAGAAGGCGATCGACGAGGGATTCACCCGCTATACCGCGGTGCCCGGTATCCCCGAACTGCGGGAAGCGGTGGTGGCGCGGCTCGCCGCCGACCACGGCTGGAGCTATTCCGCCGAGCAGGTGCAGGTTTCCTGCGGTGGCAAGCACTGTCTTTACAACATCGCCCAGGCCCTGCTCGGTCCCGGCGACGAGGTGCTCATTCCCACTCCCTACTGGGTTTCCTACCCGCCCATCGTGCAGCTGGCCGGCGCCACCCCGGTGCTGGTGCCGCTCTCCGAGAAGGACGATTTCGACCTCGATCCGGCGGTGCTCGACCAATACGCCACTGCCCGCACCCGGGCCATTATCCTCAACAGCCCTTCCAACCCCACCGGCGCCATCTTCACCGAGAAGGCGCTCGCCGCCATTGCCGCCAAGGCCCTGGAGCGCGGCTGGTTCGTCATCTCCGACGACATCTACGACACCATCACCTACATGGACGGTGCGTTGCCCCATATCCTGCACGTCGAGCCGCGCTTGAAGGACCAGACCCTGATCGCCACCGGCGTCTCCAAGTCCTTTGCCATGACCGGCTGGCGCATCGGCTACACCATTGGGCCCCAGCAGGTGATCGGTGCGATGAACAAGATCCAGAGCCAGTCCACCTCCAATCCCACCTCGGTGGCCCAGAAGGCGGCGTTGGCTGCCCTCGAGGGGCCCCAGGACTTCCCGCGCATGATGCGCGACTCCTTCCTGCCCCGCCGGGATTTCATGGTCCGCGAGCTGGCCGCCATCGACGGCGTCTCCTGCGTCAACCCCAAGGGCGCCTTCTACGTCTTTCCCAACGTCTCCGCTTACTTCGGTCGTTCCTTCAAGGGCAAAGCCCTGGCTGGCTCTCTCGATATCGCCGACTATCTGCTCGACGAGGCCCTGGTGGCCTGCGTGCCCGGCATCGCCTTCGGCGCCGACGATTTCATCCGCTTCTCCTTCGCCACCTCCATGGATGTCCTTGAGGAGGGCATGCGCCGGGTGAAGCGGGCCCTTGCCGCCCTCGAGTAATTTTTTTCTTTCGGTTAACTTGCCGATGCCGTCAGGGGGGCGGGCCTGCGAAAGCGGGTGCCGCCCCCTTCGATTTTTGGCGTCAGTGCCTGGTTTAGGAGCTGAGGCGGTGTTCGTATGTGGTATATAACCCATTGGCATTCTTCGATATTGATAAAGGATTTTCTTACGCGCTTAAAATGAATGCCATTCATTTCCCCTTGACAAGGTAGGAGGACCGCAGTAGAACACCCTGCAATTGTGCAACGTCCTGCATGCTACCTTAACCAAGGAGCTCTGTCGTGGAACAACAGCCGATCCTCGATATCCTGTATGTTGCGGCCTTCTTCCTCGGTGGCGTCGCCTTCGCCATCGGTCCCTTCGTAGCAGCCTTTCTCCTCGCTCCCCGCTCCACCCGGCACGTCTCCGGCAAGACCAAGCAGCTCATCGAGTGCGGTGTTGAGCCCATCGGCGATGCCTGGATCCGCTACGGTATCGTCTATTACCTCTACGCCCTGATCTTCCTTGCCTTCGACGTCGACGTTCTCTTCCTCTTCCCGGTGGCCGTGGCCTACAACCAGCATTTTGCCATGCGCGATTTCGTGGAAGTGGTGATCTTTGTCGGAATTCTGTCCCTGGCCGTTGTTTACGCCTGGAAAAAAGGAGTGTTCTCGTGGGAACGGAAAACGTACACCCCCCGATAGTCCAGCTCTCCACGGTCGACAAGGTGCTCGCCCTGGGACGGGCGAATTCCCTGTGGCCCATGACCTTCGGGCTTGCCTGCTGCGCCATCGAGATGATGGCCACCGGCGCCGCCCGCTTCGACCTGGCCCGTTTCGGGGCCGAGGTCTTCCGGCCTTCGCCGCGCCAGTGTGACGTGATGATCGTCGCCGGCACCATCAGCAAGAAGATGTACCCGGCGGTCAAGACCCTTTACGACCAGATGCCGGAGCCCAAGTGGGTGATCGCCATGGGCAACTGCGCCATCTCCGGCGGGCCCTTCGTGTTCGAGGGCCAGTATGGCATCATCGAGGGAGCGGACAAGTTCCTGCCGGTGGACATCTACATCCCGGGCTGCCCGCCGCGGCCCGAGGCGCTCATCGAAGGTATCCTCGAGCTCGAGGAAAAGCTTACCGGATCCCGGCGCTGGCCGCGGGTAAAGGCAGGGTGATCAAGATGCTCGACACGATCAAGGCAAAGCTCGCCGCCCTCTCCCCGGAGAACATCAGCGAGCCAGTCTATAAGGAAAAGGGATTTGTGCTCGATGTCCAGGTGGCCCCCGAGGGGGTGGTAGCCGCCGCCGAAACCCTTTCCGCCGAAGGTTTCTTCCTCGAAGCCATCACCGGTGTCGACTGGATCGACGACAACCAGCTCGAAGCGGTCTACGACTACAACCACATGGCCTCCTTCTGCCGGGTGGTGGTGCGGACCCGCTGCGACCGGGCAACCCCCGAGGTGCCCACCATTTCGGAGGTCTATCCCGGCGCCGACTGGCACGAGCGCGAGACCCACGACTTCTTCGGCATCAAGTTCCTCGGCCACCCCAACCTCGAACCCCTCCTGCTGCCGGAAGACGCCGATTTTCATCCTCTGCTGAAGGACTTCAAGCCATGAACGGTCTGACCCAACTCACCGACGAGACCTTTGTCCTCAACCTCGGCCCCCAGCATCCGGCCACCCACGGGGTTCTGCGGGTCAAGCTGGTGATGGACGGCGAGTGGATCGTCAAGGCCGAGCCGGTGTTGGGTTACATCCACCGGATGCACGAGAAGATGGGCGAGAACCGCACCTTCGCCCAGTTCATGCCCAACACCGGGCGCATGGACTACCTGGGCGCGCTGTTCTACAACCACGGCTACTGTTGCGCGGTGGAGCGGGCCGCCGGCATCGAGGTGCCGGAACGGGCCGAATGGATCCGGGTGATCACCGCCGAGCTCAACCGCATCTCGAGCCACCTTCTGTGGTTCGGCGCCTTTGTCCTCGACCTCGGTGGCTTCACGCCGCTGCTCTACGCCTTCGACGACCGCGAGATCATTCTCGATCTCCTGGAGTCGGTCACCGGCAGCCGGCTCACCTACTGCTATTTCCGCTTCGGCGGGGTCTACAACGACATCGACGATTCCTTCATCGAAGGCACCCGCGCCTTTATCAAACGGATGCGCGGCCGCATGCCCATGTACCACGATCTGGTCACCGGTAACATCATCATGCGCAAGCGGCTCGAGGGCATCGGCCCGATCTCCCAGGAGATGGTGCGGCGCTACGGCGCCACCGGTCCGGTGGCCCGTGGCTCCGGCATAAACTTCGACGTGCGCCGCCACGAGCCCTATTCGGTCTATCCCGAGCTCGACTTCAAGGTGCCGGTCTACCACGAGTGCGATTCCATGGCCCGCTACATGGTGCGGATGGACGAGATCGAAGAGAGCATGCGGATCGTCGAGCAGGGCCTCGACCGTTTGCCCGAGGGGCCGGTGATGGCGGCCAAGGCACCGAAGATCATCAAACCGGCCAAGGGCGACTACTACCATGCGGTGGAGGCGGCCCGCGGCTCCTTCGGGGTGCGGATCGTCTCCGACGGTACCAACACCCCGTACCGCCTGAAGCTGCGAAGCCCGACTTTCTCGAATTTGAGTCTCTTCGGCGAGGCCTGCGAGGGCATGCTGCTCGCCGACGCGTTGGCCCTCATGGGGAGCCTCGATTTGGTCATCCCCGAGATCGATAGGTAAGGAGCCTGTTCATGGAAGAGTATTCCGTGCTGCGACTGATTCTGTATCTGGCAGGCATCATCGGGGTGGTGGTCGCCTTCCACGCCGCCTACCTGGTATGGGCCGAGCGCAAGATCGCCGCCCATGTGCAACGCCGCATCGGCCCCAAGGAAGTGGGGCCTTTCGGCCTCCTGCAGCCCCTGGCCGACGGCGCCAAGCTGATGAGCAAGCAGCTCTTCCGGCCGGCCGGCGCCGACGCGGTGCTCTTCTGGATCGCGCCTTTCATGGTCCTGGTGCCGGCGGTGATGAGCATGGTCACCATCCCGTTTTCCGAGAACCTGGTGGCCCGGGACATCAACATCGGCATCCTGATGATCTTTGCCTTCGCCTCGGTGAACGTCCTCGGCCTGCTTCTGGGCGGCTGGGGTTCGGCCAACAAGTACGCGGTGATCTCGGCGGCCCGCGCCGTTTCCCAGAACGTGGCCTACGAGATCCCCATGCTGATCATCGTGATCACCGTGGCCATGGCAACCAACACCCTGAACCTGAACGACATCGTGCGCCAGCAGGATGGCTGGATCTGGAACTGGAACGCCTTCAATTGGCTGAAGGTTGGCCCCTTCATGTTCGCCAACATGATCATGTTCTTCATCTGTTCGCTCGCCGAGACCAACCGCGCGCCCTTCGACATGGCCGAGGCCGAGAGCGAGCTCATCGCCGGCGCCTACACCGAGTACCCGGGCATGGGCTTCGGCGTCTTCTTCATGGGCGAGTACGCCAACATCGTGATCGGCTGCGCACTTACCACCATCCTCTTCCTGGGCGGCTGGCAGAGCCCGGTGGCCTTTCTGCCCGACGGCGTCTGGTGGTTCGTGATCAAACTCTACGCCCTGCTCTACACGGTGATCTGGGTGCGCTGGGTCTACCCCCGCACCACCCTCTATGGTCTTCTCAACCTCTCCTGGAAGGTGCTGATTCCCTTCACCCTCTTCAACCTGATCATGACCGGCCTGTGGCTGAAGGTATTCAAGGGGTTCTAAGATGAGCAGATACTGGAAAGACGTGATCGGCGGCTTCAAGAGCCTGCTGGTGGGCTTGAAGATCACCGGCAAGTACACGATCGAGCCGGTGGTGACCCTGCAGTACCCCCACGAGCACCTGACCATGACCCCGCGCTACCGGGGCCATATCGAGCTGGTGCCGGACCCCGAGACCGGCGAGACCTCGTGCATCGTCTGCGGCATGTGCCAGAAGGCCTGCCCCTCGAACTGCATTTCGGTGGACGGCGAGAAACCGGAGGGAGCGAAGAAGAAGGTGCTCACCAAGTACGTGCTCGACTTCACCACCTGCTCGCTCTGCGGTTCCTGTGTCGAGAGCTGCAAGCCCGGCGCCATCGATTTTTCCAAGGAATACAACCTGGCCGGACCGAGCCGCGAGGCGTACGTCTTCGATCTGTTAAAACGGTTAAAGGAACGGAGCCGATGAATCCCCCGCTGATGACCGCCGAAGGCCTCTACGGCCTCGTTTTCCTGGCGACCCTTGCCCTTGTCGTGTCGGGGGCGCTGATCGCCACCAACGCCGGGCGGATGATCCATGCCGTCTCCGGCCTTGCCGTCTGCATGACCGGCGTGGCCGGGCTCTACTACTTCCTGCAGAGCCCCTTCGTGGCGGTCATGCAGATGCTGATCTATGTGGGCGCGGTCTGTGTGGTTATCGTCTTCGCCATCATGATGGCCGATCCGCGACCGGAGCTGAAACCCACCGGCGGCTCCCTGGTGGGCGGCTTTCTCGCCATTCTGCTCGGTGGCCTGGTCACCTGGGGCCTGGCCCACCTGGGCGCCACCACCGGTTGGACCGGCGCCGAGACCGTGCTCAACAACGGCTCCATGGACGCCATCGGTGTTTCGCTGCTCACCACCTACAGCTTCGTTTTCGAACTGATCTCCGTCGTCCTGCTGGTGGCGATCATCGGCGCCCTCGTGCTGGCCCGGGACGGCCGTACCTCGATAAGGAAGAACCCATGAGCATGTTGACCCTGCACAGCTCCATCGAAACCTACCTGGTGATGGCCGCCTTTCTGTTCGGCGTCGGCGTCTACGGCATGGTGCAGCGCCGGACGCTCATCGGCATGCTGATCTCCGCCGAGCTCATCCTCTGCGCCGCCTCGGTGAACTTCATGGCCTTCAACCGCTTCCTGGCCAAGGACCCGACGGTGGGCCAGATCTTCACTCTGTTCATCATGGGCATCGCCGCCGCCGAAGCGGCCATCGCTCTGTCCATCATCATCGCCGTTTACCGCAACTACCGGTCCATCGACACCGAAGAAGTCGTGGACCTGAAAGGCTAGCGAGGTCAGGGGTTATGGAAATCGTATCGATCAAGCCGCTGGTTGCCATGCTCTTCGCGCTGGCCGGCGCCATCCTGGTCAGCCTGTCGGGTCGCAAGCCCAACCTTCGGGAGGGCTGGTCGGTGGTGGCCGCCGTCTGCATGTTCGGCACCATCGCCTCCATGGTGCCCGAGGTGATGCACGGCAACATGTACAAGCAGACGCTGTTCACCATCCTGCCCGGTCTCTCCGTGACCTTCCGGGCCGATGCCTTCTCGATGATCTTCGCGGTGGTGGCCTCTTTTCTCTGGATCCTGGCCGCCTTCTATTCCATGGGCTACATGCGGGGACTCAACGAGCACGCCCAGACCCGCTTCAACACCTGCTTCGCGCTCGCCCTTTTCGGCGCCGTGGGCGTCGCCTTTGCCGACAACCTCTTCACCCTCTATCTCTTCTACGAGATCGTCTCGGTCTGCACCTACCCGCTGGTCGCCCACCACCAGGACGAGGAAGGCTACGAGGGGGCGCGGAAATACATCGTTTATCTGACCACCACCGCCAAGGGTCTGGTGCTGCCGGCCATGATCCTGATCTACGTGCTGACCGGAACGCTCGATTTCGCCACCAATGTCCACACCGGCATCTTCCCCGAAGGGGTGAGCTCGGTGCTGGTCACCGTGCTCTACGCCTGCTGCATCCTGGGCTTTGCCAAGAACGGCGTGATGCCGGTGCACAACTGGCTTCCCGGCGCCATGGTCGCCCCCACCCCGGTCTCGGCCCTTCTCCATGCGGTGGCGGTGGTGAAAGTGGGCGTCTTCTCGACGACGCGGGTCATGCTCTACGTCTTCGGGGTGGACACCATGAGCGCCCTGAACCTCGGGGTGCCCACCGCCTACTTCGTTTCCTTCACCATCCTCACGGCTTCGGTGATCGCGCTCACCAAGGATAACCTGAAATCGCGCCTCGCCTACTCGACGGTGAGCCAGCTCTCCTACATCATTCTCGGTGTGGCGCTGCTCACCCCCAACGGCATCGAGGGCGGCCTGGTGCACATCGCCAACCACGCCTTCTCGAAGATCACCCTCTTCTTCTGTGCCGGTGCCATCTACGTTGCCACCCACAAGAAGTACATCTCCGAGATGAGCGGCCTGGGGCGCACCATGCCGTTCACCTTCGCCGCTTTCGGCATCGCCTCGCTTTCCATGATCGGCGCGCCGCCGGTGGCGGGCTTCGTCACCAAGTGGAAGCTCCTGGTGGGCGCCATGGAGATGCCGGTGCACTCCCTGGGCATCCTCTGCGTGCTGCTCGCCTCGACCCTTCTGAACGTCGGTTACTTCGCGCCGGTCACCTACAAGGCCTTCTTCGGCAAGCGGCCCGAGGGTGAGCCCTACGTGGGGGTGCGGGAGGCGCCGCTGTCCATGGTGATCCCGATCATGATCGCCGCCGTCATCTCGGTGATCATCGGCATCTGGCCCGATTTCATGATGACCTTCGTCAATATGGTGACCCAATGATCGTCCAGATTATCGATTTCTTCCGTGACCGGATGAAGATGACCGTGCGGCTCTGCTACGGGGTGCTCGCCCTGCTGGTGGTGATCGACATCATTCCCGGGCTGACCGGCAAAGAGCACCACGCCCACACCTGGGTGGAGCATATCCCCGGCTGGTGGTCGGTCTTCGGCTTTATTGCCTGCACCCTGATTATTCTCATATCCAAATGGTTCGGGCACACCTTCGTCATGACCCGGGAGGACTTCTACGATGATTGATTTCTGGATACATCCCGCCCTGATCATGATCGTGGGTGCCCTTCTCTTGCCGTTCTTCGCCAAGGGACCACTTCGTATCCCGTATCTGATTGCGGTGCCGCTCGTCTCTTTTGTAAACGTGTTGCTCATGCAGAAGGGGACCTTCGGCATCGTGCAGTTCATGGACTGGACCCTTACTTTCGGCAGGGTCGACCGGCTGAGCCACGTGTTCGGCTTCATCATGACGCTGATGTGCCTGATCGGCACGATCTACGGCCTGCACGTCAAACAGGCCGGCCAGCACATGGCTGCCTGGCTCTACGTCGCCGGGTCGCTCGGGGTGCTCTACTGCGGCGACTACGTGGTGCTCTTTCTGTTCTGGGAGCTGATGGCTTTCACCTCGGTGTTCCTCATCTGGTACCGGGGCCGCAAGGAGTCTCTTAACGCCGGCTACCGCTACCTTCTGGTCCACACCGCCGGCGGTCTGGCCCTGCTCGCCGGTTTTGTGCTGCGTTACCAGGCCACCGGCGGCGACATCTTCTTCGGCCCGGTGGGGGTGGACTCGCCGACCCTTTCCACCTACCTGATCATGATCGGCTTCCTGCTGAACGCGGCGGTGCCGCCCTTTCACTCCTGGCTGCCCGAGGCCTACGGTGAAGCGTCGGTCACCGGCTCGGTGTTCATGTGCGCCTTCACCACCAAGACCGCGGTCTACGCCCTGGCCCGCGGCTTTGCCGGGATGGATATCCTGGTGCCGATGGGCGTGATCATGGCCCTTTACGGTGTGGTCTACGCGGTGCTCGAAAACGATTCCCGGCGCCTTCTGGCCTACCACATCATCAGCCAGGTCGGCTACATGGTGGCCGGCGTCGGCATCGGTACCCAGATGGCGATTAACGGCGCCGCGGCCCACGCCTTTGCCCACATCCTCTACAAGGGCTTACTGTTCATGGGCTGCGGCTCGGTGCTCTACATGACCGGCCAGAGCAAGTTCACCGAGCTCGGCGGCCTTTATAAAAAGATGCCGCGGGCTTTTCTCTACACGCTGATCGGCGGTCTTTCGATCTCCGCCTTCCCGCTCTTCTCGGGTTTCGTGTCGAAATCGATGATCGTTGCCGCCGGCTTTTCGGAACACATCTACTGGGCCGCCTTCCTGCTGACGCTCGCCTCGGCAGGTACCTTCCTGCACACCGGCCTCAAGGTCCCGTACTTCATCTGGTTCGGCAAGAACAACTGCGCCAAGGAGACCTGGGACCGGGCCGCCGAGCCGCCGAAGAACATGGAAGTGGCGATGATCATCGCCTCCTTCCTCTGCATCTTCATCGGCTGCTATACCCCGTTCCTCTACGACCTGCTGCCCTACGAGGTCAACTACGACCCGTACACCGCCTACCACCTCTCGGAGTCCATGCAGATCCTGCTCTTCACGGCGCTCGGTTTCTTCCTCTTCATCAAGAAGCTGGCGCCCGAGGCGAAAATCGCCATCGACCTCGACATCATCTACCGCAAGGGCGCCAAGCTCTTCATGTGGTTCGCCAGAAAGCCGGTGCAGACCGTCGACGACGCGGTGAGCGAGGCCTACAACGACGGCGGCCTGGTGCCGTTGATGACCACCGCCCGCTTCGCTTCCTGGTTCGACTGGCACGGCATCGACGGGGTGGTGGACGGTATTGCCCGCACCGTGCGCAATATCGGTGGCGGGCTCCGCAAGGTGCAGTCCGGCCAGCTTCAGTACTCGATCTACTACGCGGTGTCCTTCGTTGCTCTGGTCATCGCCGCTTACGTGCTCGCTTAACCCAACAGAGTCTAAGGATACGGGAATGCAAGACTTTCTGATACCGAACAGCCTGGGCTATCCGATTCTCACCCTGCTCATCGTGCTGCCCATCGCCGGCGCCGTGCCTCTGCTTCTTATGCCGAGCGAGAATTTCTCGAAGTACTGGACCCTGGTGGTGACCCTGGTCACCGCCGCCGTCTCCCTGCCGCTCTACTGGAACTTCGACCGCAACACCGCTCTCTACCAGTTCGGCGAGCACCACAGCTGGATTCCGGCGCTCAATATCAACTACACCCTGGGCATCGATGGCATCAGCCTGCTGCTCATCCTGATGACGACTCTCCTCATGCCGCTCTGCGTGCTTGGCTCCTGGAAGTATATCACCACCCGGGTGCGGGCCTTCATGTTCTGCCTGCTGCTGATGGAGACCTCCATGCTGGGCGTGTTCATGGCCCTTGACTTCGTCCTCTTCTACATCCTCTGGGAGGCGATGCTCATCCCCATGTACCTGCTGATCGCGGTCTGGGGCGGGCCGCGCAAGGTCTACGCCTCGGTGAAGTTCTTCCTCTACACGCTGGCCGGCTCGGTGATGCTGCTGGTCGCCATCATCGCTCTCTACCTGGAGAACGATTCCTTCTCCATTCCGCTGATGATGGGCCAGGATTACTCGATGATCTTCCAGATCTGGGTCTTCCTTGCCTTCTTCCTGGCCTTTGCCATCAAGGTGCCGATGTTTCCCTTCCACACCTGGTTGCCTGCCGCCCACGTCGAGGCGCCCACCGCCGGCTCGGTGATTCTGGCCTCGGTGCTCCTGAAGATGGGAACTTACGGCTTCCTGCGCTTCTGCCTGCCGATTACCCCCGAGGCCACTTTCTTCTTCATGCCCTACGTGCTCTGGCTTTCGGTGGCCGGCATTCTTTACGGCGGCCTCACGGCGCTCTCCCAGCAGGACATGAAGAAACTCATCGCCTACTCGTCGGTGGGCCACATGGGCTTTGTCACCCTGGGTATCTTCGTGCTCAACAAGGAAGGGGTGGAAGGGGCTATTCTGCAGATGATCAACCATGGTGTGACCACCGGCGCCCTCTTCCTCTGCGTCGGCATGATTTACGAGCGCACCCACAGCAGGGAGCTGGGGCTGGCTGCCGGGGTGGGCCGATTCATGCCGATCTACGTCACCTTCCTCACCTTTTTCTCCCTCTCGTCGCTGGCCTTCCCGGGCACCAACAGCTTCGTGGGCGAGTTCCTGGTGCTGGCCGGCACCTTTGCCGACCATAAAATCCTGGCCGCCTGCGCCATCCCTGGCGCCGTGCTGGCCGCCGCCTACATGTTCCGCATGCTGCAGAAGGTGGTCTGGGGTGGCACCAAAAACCCGGACCAGAGCTACCTCACCGATTTGACGCTTCGCGAGATCGTGACCCTGGCCCCGCTGCTCGTCTTTGTCTTCTGGATCGGCCTGGCGCCGGAACCGTTCATGGCGGTGATGCACACCTCGGTGGACCATCTCCTGCAGCAGATCGGTACTCCGCAAGGGGCGCCCGCCACCGTGGCCCAGCTTCTCCAGCCTTGATACGAACACTGGTAACGGTTTGCCCACACAGACCCTAAAGGATAGCAGATGAAAATCGCATTATTCATCCCTGAACTGTTTCTCCTGCTGGCCAGCCTGGTGACTTTCTTTCTGACTCTCGGCGAGGACGAAGGGCGGCGGGCCAAGGGGTTCGCCACCCTGGCCGCGGCGGTCAACCTGGGTCTCTGCGTCGCCGCTCTCGGCGCCGAGGGCAGCCTGTTCTTCGACGCCTACCGCATCACTTTTTACTCCCAGCTCTTCAAGGTGCTGATCGCCGCCGGCCTCTGCATCGTGCTTTTCTTCGGCCGCGACATCAAGGGCATCCGGGCCGCGGTGCGCAGCGAATATTATCTGTTCCTGCTTCTTTCCACCCTCGGGCTCATCATGCTGGTGAGCGCCGCCGAGCTTCTCACCCTGTTCGTCGCCCTCGAGCTCTCCTCTTATTCGCTTTACCTGATGGTCGCCATGCGTGACGAAGAGGGTGGTTGCCGTATCCAGATGGAGGCGGCGGTGAAATACATCCTCTTCGGAGTGGTGGCCACCGGCTTCATGCTCTTCGGCATGAGCTACCTCTTCGGTCTCACCGGCACCACCTACCTCGACCAGTTGGTCACCGCGCTCCAGCAGATCGGACCCACGCCTGCGGCGGTGGTCGGGGTCGGCATGGTGCTGGGCGGGCTCTTCTTCAAGCTCGGCGTGGTGCCTTTCCATTTCTGGCTTCCCGATGTCTACCAGGGTGCCGCCAACGACACCACGGCCTTCATCGCCTCGGTGCCGAAGATCGGCGCCGTGGCCATTCTTATCCGCATCGCCATCCTGGCCCAGCCTTCGGGCGAGAGCCTGGCCCTGGCGCTGATGATCTGTTCGGTGGCCTCCATGTTCTACGGCAACCTCATCGCGCTCGTTCAGAAGGACATCAAGCGTATGCTGGCCTTCTCCGGCATGGCCCACGGCGGTTACGTGCTGCTGGGTGTCATCACCATGAAGGCGGAAGGGTTCGCCACTTCCATCTACTATATCGGCGGCTACATGCTGATGAGTCTCGCCTGCTTTCTGGTGATCAGCAAGGTCTCCCGCCGCGGCGAGAACCTCGAGGTTTCCGACCTCACCGGCCTCTACCAGCGGGCGCCGCTGCTTGCCTTTACGCTGGCGGTGGGCATGTTCGGTATGGCTGGCATCCCTCCCTTTGTCGGCTTCATGGGCAAATTCATGCTGCTTTTTGGCGCCCTGCAGGAAGGGTATCTCACTCTGGTTATCCTGGCAGCGCTCAATACCGCCATCTCCATCTTTTACTACCTCTCCGTGGTGCGGGTCTCCTACTGCTCAGATCCCGAGGGCCGGCCCGCCATCGAGGTCGACGGCCTCACCCGCCTGGTCTCCGTGGCCCTGGTGCTGGTGATCATCGTCATGGGCGTCATGCCCCAGCAGGTGCTGGCCGTGGCTTCCCGGGCTTTGCAGACCATCATGTGATCTTTGTTGGGCAGAGCGACAAAAAAACCGCCCGGGGCGTTCGCCTCGGGCGGTTTTTTATTGCTTCACCAGGGGAGAGGATTCGCTTTCTGGTTCAGCCGCCTTTCTGGGCAATGCCCAGTACGATCTGGTTGCGGAGCATCTTGAGGTGGTTGAGCTGGTCGAGGCCGATGGTCTGGCCGGGTTCCCGGTAAGCGGCATAGAGCAGGCCGATGGGCACTTTCCGGACCACCAGGGGGTAGAGCAGAAGGGTCTCGGCACGCAGGATCCCCTTGTACCAGGCAGGCAGCAGGGGAAGGATGCTGGGGTGGCGCAGGTTGTGTACGAAAACGTCGCGGTTTTCGGCCAGGGCCCGGTTGAAGATGTCCTTGCCCTTCAGGTCGAGGGGGAACTTGAATTTGCGGAGGATTTCCTCCCGGTGCTCGTCCACCACGAACCGGGCCTGCATCATCTTGGTCTTGGGGTCGGCAACGCAGAGCAGAACCGGCGAGAAGCCGAGGCCATCGTGGGCCGCCTGCAGGGCCAGGGCGAGCAACGAATCGAGGCTGACATCCTCGTCGAGCAGGCCGGTGGTGATGTCCTGGAGGGCTGTCATCACCTGCAACTGGCGGCCGGAATCGAGGGCGGTGGCCACCGCTGCCGGATGGTCGAGGCCGGTGGGCGGTTGCAGAGCGTCGAGTTCCTCCACCGTTTCATTGGCGGGCAGAAAGTCTTTGCCCGGGCGGTCCCTGAAGGACATGGTACGCAACATGGCCGCCTGCCGTTTTTTGAGATCGATAACTTCGGAAAACTCCCGGACGTTGTCGATGGCCGCATCGATGAAATCCATCACCTGCTCCTTGGAAAAGGGCAGGGCCTGCTGGTACTTGGCAATCAGCCGGTTGAGCCGCTTCTGTTTCTGCTCGGCAGGGGCGTAGAGGGCAATTTCGCAGAGTTCGTTGGCAAAACTCGTTACCATGCGGAGAAGATCGGCCCGGGTTTTGCCGCGGCTTGCCTTGGGCTCATGGATGCCTGCCATGCTGGATATGATGCTCGCCGGCAGGTTCCAGAGGCGTCCCACCTCCTGGCCCAGTTCGGTGTATGTGACTCCGAGGGCCTGGCGGCATGCCTGCTGTTCGCCGACTTTCTCTTCTTCCTGTAGCCTCTGGATCTCCATCGCCTGTTCGGGGAAATGAAAGAGACTCAGGAGCCGGCCCAGGTTGTGGAACATGGCGCAGACCAGCACCTCCTCGGCTTCCTGGATCTTGAGCCGGCCCGCCAGGTCCCTGGCCACCACCCCGCTGACGAAGGCCGCCAGAATGGCCCGCTCGAGTTCCACTGCCTGGGCCCGGTCCTGGAGGTGCTCGAGGAAGAGGAGGCTGGCGGTGGCCATGCGCACCTGTTCGAAACCCAAGATGACCACGGCGCGGGAAACCGAGGAGATCTGCCCGGAAAACTGACCGTAATAGGCGGAGTTGACGAGTTTCAGCAGTTTGCTGGTGAGGGAGAAATCCTTGACGATGAGCTCAGCCAACTGGATGGCGTTGCTCAGACCGCTGGGCGATGCCTTGAGGTTGATCTCGCTGATATGCTTTGAGATGGCGGGAAAGTCCTGGCGGCTCTGCAGCCGCCGGATGAGGCGTCCGAGCTTGTTTTCGGGATGCTGATCGGGCATGCGTGCAGCTTTCCTTTTTGCCCAGCGGCTGCCAGCAGCGGGGAACCAGGCCGTCCAGGCGGGTGGCAATTTCTGTTTGGGGAGAACCCCTCCGCAGGGATTTCCCTTGACAGCATGCCATATTGAAGGCCAACTGCAAAGATTTTATTACATTGGGAAAATGTGACTCCTGAGGGGCAGAGGCGTCGGCCGCTTCAGGCGAAGTGGGGCTCAGGACTTCAGGCAGTCGGGCCGCCAGCTGCATTCCTGCTGGTCGCAGGAGTCGCGGGCGGTCTGGAAACAGGGAAAATTGCCTTCCTGGGCTTGAATGGCCCGGATCAGGTCGACTTTTTTCATTTTGCCGGCTTTGACGCCGAGTGCCGTTGCCTTGGTGCGAATGTCCTTCATGTTCATTGGTTTTCTCCTCATGGAAAATGACGGACTGCTTTCCTGGAAGAAAAATTGCCAGGTTTCCGCGGCCCGGGGCGCCGACCGGATAGGCGCGATGGCGGTCGGACGCCATGTTGATCAGGAATGGCGGTCAGTTGCCGCTGCCCGACAAACTCTACAATAGAGAGAGAAAGGGCGGCATGTCAATGGAAATTGGTCACAAGAAAAGGAGTTCGTGAGACGGTTGTTTGTTGGTATTTTTGTTTTTGTAATTTTTTGATAAAACAATTTTTCTGCGTATTTATGCCAGTTTGAACCTGGTATTATACCCGTATTTTTTTCTGTTGACCTGCATGGATTGCCTTGCTATTCGATGGGGTGTGAAGCTTTTCAGGTAGAGATGTTGATATTTTCAAAACCCATCATGACAAGGAGGAAGTATGAAGCTGAAGAGTATGTTCCTGACAGGCTGTGCTTTTGTGCTGTTGGCGGTTCCGGCATTGGCCGGAAAATCCTCGGTGGATATGGGCGAGCAGCTTTTCAAAGACCCTGGTCTGGCTGGCTCCAGCAACGAGAAGTCCTGCAACACTTGCCATGCCGGCGGCAAAGGGCTCGAGCAGGCCGACAGCGGTAAACTTGTACAGCAGATCAAACGTTGCATGAGCGGACCCATGGAGTCCACCCCCCTGGACGGCCGCACCGTGGAGATGAAATCGCTCAAGTTGTACATCGAGTCCCTGCGAGCCGCTGGCTGAGCCAGGCACCCCAGGGAATTTCCGAAAACCTCGCCCCGGACCGGCATAATGCCGGCCGGGGCTTTTTGCGTCTGGTTCCGGAGCTGCAATGTAACACGCCGTAATTGATATGATTATTGCTTATTGGTGGCGGTTCTTGCCGGGTTTTGTGTATTTCGCTGAAATCTCGAGCTTTTTTTGTCGATTTCCGGCGTATTACAGGTTGCAAAAACCAGGGAGAGCCTGTAAATCCTTATGGGAGTTTGTCCAGGGCCACGGGAGCACGGCACGGTGGGTTGCCCGGCGGATGGAGCCGCGCCCATCGTGCGCGGCATGGGCAGTGCCTGCCGCATCCAGCCGGGAGAGAGATATTCACGAGTACATAAGGAGCCGTTATGAAGCTTGCTGTTATGAAAGAGACGTTCGCAGGGGAGAAGCGGGTTCCTCTCATTCCGGCGACGGTGGAAAAGCTGGTCAAGCTCGGGGCCGCGGTGGAAATAGAAGCCGGACTGGGCCTGACCTGCCGGTATGAGGATGGCGCTTACCAGAAGGTCGGGGCCACGGTCAATGCCGACCGCCAGGCGCTCCTTGCTTCCGCCGACATGGTGCTGCGGTTGCGCAAGCCGCCGACGGAGGAGATCGGTCTTATGCGCCCGGGCAGCATCCATGTCAGTTACCTCGATCCCTTCAACGAGAAGGAGCTCGTCGAAAAGATGCGGACTTCCGGGGTCAGCGCCATCAGCCTCGAGATGATTCCCCGCACCACCATCGCCCAGAAAATGGACGTGCTGAGCTCCCAGGCCAACCTGGGAGGCTACGTGTCGGTGATTCTGGCCGCCGAGCAGCTCGACAAGATCCTGCCGATGATGACGACTCCGGCGGGCACCATCAAGCCGTCCCGGGTGTTCATCATCGGCGTCGGTGTGGCCGGGCTCCAGGCCATCGCCACCGCTCGCCGGCTGGGCGCCAGGGTCGAGGCCTTCGACACCCGGCCAGTCGTGGAAGAGCAGGTGAAGAGTTTGGGCGCCAAGTTCGTCAAGATCGATCTCGGCGAGACCGGTCAGACCAAGGACGGCTACGCCACCGCCCTCACCCCGGAACAGATACAGAAGCAGAAGGAGGGCATGGCCAAGGCCTGCGCCGCCGCCGATATCGTCATCACCACCGCCCAGCTCTTTGGGCGGCCGGCTCCCCGCATCGTCGACCGCGCCATGGTGGAGCAGATGCAGCCGGGCTCCGTCATTGTCGATATGGCGGTGGAAACCGGCGGCAACGTCGAAGGCAGCGAGCTCGACAAGGTGACGGTGGTGAACGGTGTGTCCATCATCGGTCTCGGCAACCTGCCCGGCCGGGTGGCGGAGACCGCCAGCCAGATGTACTCCTCGAACCTCGGCAACTTCGTCGATCATTTCTGGGATAAGGGGGCCAAGGCCTTCGACCTCAAACTCGAAGACGACATCATCAAAGGTGCGCTCATCACCCACAAGGGCGAGATCTTCAGCGAAACCTACAGAAGCATCATCACTAAGTGAGGTGGCTCATGGAACCAGTCTTTCTAACCTTTGTTTTCGTGCTGGCGATTTTTCTGGGCTTTGAGCTTATCTCGAAGGTCCCTTCCACCCTGCACACGCCGCTGATGTCGGGATCGAACGCCATCTCCGGCATCACCCTGATCGGTTCGCTGGCTTCGGTGAAGACCGAACATGTCACCCTGGCCATCGTGCTCGGCACCCTGGCCGTGGCTTTCGCCACCATTAACGTGGTGGGCGGTTACGCGGTGACGGATCGCATGCTCGGCATGTTCAAGAAAAAAGAGTAGGAGCGCATACCATGGGCATGGATCTGCTGATAAATTTTTCGTACGTCATCTCCGCTGTTCTCTTCATCTTTGGTCTCAAGATGCTGAGCTCGCCTGCCACCGCCCGCCGGGGCAACATGATCTCGGCGATCGGCATGCTGCTCGCCATCGTCTGCACCCTGTTCGTGGCGGGACTCGATTATAAATGGATTCTCCTCGGCATGGGCATCGGCACCGCCATCGGTCTGGTGGCCGCCTACAAGGTGGAGATGACCGCGATGCCGGAGATGGTGGCTCTGTTCAACGGCTTCGGCGGTTTGGCGAGCCTTCTGCTGGGCTGGGCCGAGTACCACCAGAGCGGTGACCTCTCCGCCTTTATCGCCGTGGTGGTGCTGCTTTCGGCCTTCATCGGCGGCGTCACCTTCTCGGGCTCGATGATCGCCTTTGGCAAGCTCAGCGAGAAGATGAGCGGCAAACCGGTGCTCTTTGCCGGCCAGCACATCGTCAACGGCGGTATCCTGCTGGCCGCCCTCGGGGCCGGCGCTGCCTTCACCATGGACCCGGCCGCTTCCTATCCGATGTTTCTCCTCATTGTCGGCATCGCCCTGGTCTTCGGCGTCACTTCGGTGATTCCCATCGGCGGCGCCGACATGCCGGTGGTCATCTCGCTGCTCAACAGCTACTCCGGCCTTGCCGCCTGCGCCGCCGGCTTCGTGGTCCACAACAATATCCTGATCGTGGCCGGCGCCCTGGTCGGCGCCTCGGGCATTATCCTTACCAAAATCATGTGCAAGGCGATGAACCGCTCGCTGGCCAACGTGCTGTTCTCCGGCTTCGGCGCCACCTCCAAGGCCCAGGCCGATGGCCCCCAGGGCGAGGTGCGGCCGGCTAACGCCGAGGACGTTTACTACATCCTGGAGGCCGCCGATTCGGTGGTCTTCGTGCCC